>NZ_JBTAMQ010000002.1:0-504309 GCF_054404255.1 Vibrio phycocola | reverse complement strand
GGTGGCTACGACGGGATTCGAACCTGTGACCCCATCATTATGAGTGATGTGCTCTAACCAACTGAGCTACGTAGCCATAATATTCTGTGAAAAGCGAAACGCTTATTTTCAAGAACGGAGCGCATTATGCGGATATGGCCTTACAGCGTCAATAGTTTTTTTGAATATATTGGCTGAAATTGGCTGTTCGTGTTTTTTTTAAACAAAGCGGGCTATTTCTAAATGAAAGCGTGTCTCAAATCACCCAGAGTTCTTGTTTTTAAGTGGGTAAAATAGAGCATATAAAAAAGGCCAATCAAAAATGATTGGCCTTAAATTACCACTTGTTTGGTTTAGACGTTAAAGCGGAAGTGCACTACATCGCCGTCTTTTACTATGTAGTCCTTACCTTCTAAGCGCCATTTACCGGCTTCTTTCGCACCAGATTCACCACGGTATTGGATAAAGTCATCATAGCCCACCACTTCTGCACGAATAAATCCACGTTCGAAGTCGGTATGAATCTTACCCGCAGCTTGAGGAGCAGTCGCGCCAACTGGGATGGTCCAAGCTCTCACTTCTTTTACACCAGCCGTAAAGTAAGTGTGAAGAGTTAGTAACTCGTAACCAGAGCGAATTACACGGTTAAGGCCTGGCTCTTCAATGCCTAGATCTGCCAGGAATTCGTCACGATCTTCATCGTCAAGCTCTGACATTTCAGCTTCAATTGCCGCACAAACCGGTACAACGACGTTGTTCTCTTTTTCTGCGTATTCACGAACAGCATCAAGATGAGGGTTATCATCGAAACCATCTTCATTCACATTGGCAATGTACATGGTTGGTTTTAGCGTTAAAAAGTTAAGATAGGCAACGGCTGCTTTCTCTTCTTTCGCTAACTCAACGGTACGAGCCGAACCGCCTTCAGTAAGTACTGGAAGCAATTTCTCTAGCACGGTGATTTCAAATTTTGCGTCTTTATCGCCACCTTTTGCGCGTTTCGCTTGGCGTTGAATAGCACGTTCACATGAGTCAAGATCGGCTAATGCAAGTTCAAGGTTAATCACTTCAATATCGTCTAATGGAGAGACTTTTCCTGATACATGGACGATGTTTTCATTCTCGAAACAACGCACAACATGACCAATCGCATCCGTTTCGCGGATGTTGGCAAGAAATTTATTCCCCAAACCTTCGCCTTTAGAGGCACCAGCAACGAGACCTGCAATATCAACAAATTCCATTGTAGTCGGAAGTATGCGCTGAGGATTAACAATTTCCGCTAATGCATCGAGACGTAAGTCAGGCACAGGAACGATCCCTGTATTTGGCTCGATAGTACAGAAGGGAAAGTTTGCCGCTTCGATACCGGCTTTAGTTAACGCATTGAAAAGTGTGGACTTGCCCACATTTGGCAATCCTACGATGCCGCATTTGAAACCCATGACAGTAAACCTTATTCCGCTTTGAACGTATGTAAACGATTTTGAGCTTTGGAAAGCCCATCTTTTAATAAAATATCTAAGCAACGTACTGCTTCGTCAACCACAGCATCAAGACACTCTTGTTCTTTGGTTGGTGCTTTACCAAGTACGTAGCCTGCGACTCTATCTTTATGTCCCGGATGGCCAATGCCAATTCTGAGACGATAAAAGTCTTTGTTATTTGCAAGCCGGCTAATCGTATCTTTGAGGCCGTTATGACCACCGTGACCGCCGCCTTTTTTAAACTTTGCCACACCAGGTGGAAGATCTAACTCATCGTGAGCGATCATGATTTCTTCTGGTTTGATCTTATAAAACGTTGCGAGAGTGCCAACGGACTTTCCCGACAGGTTCATAAAAGTGGTTGGAATTAATAAACGTAATTCTTCACCATTGATAATCAATCGTCCAGTTGCACCAAAAAATTTGGGTTCAAGTTTTAATGGGGTGTTGTGCACCCTAGCTAACTCTTCTACCACCCATGCACCCGCATTATGCCGCGTACGTGCGTATTCTTGGCCAGGGTTGGCTAATCCTACAAGCAGTTTGATTTTTTGACTCACCGTTCGGTCTCTAACAATTTAAAAAGCGCGGTATGATATCACAGAATGTAACGAGTAGGGGAGTGTCTGTTTTGGATATAGAAAGCAAAGAAAAAGGCGCATAAAGGTTTCCCTTATGCGCCTTCCAAATACCAAACTGGCAAATTAATTGAACATTGCCGAGATAGATTCTTCATTGCTAATACGACGAATCGCTTCAGCAAGCATCGTAGACAATGTTAGTTGGGTTACTTTACCTGTTGCTAGCATTTCTGCTGATACAGGAATGGAGTCAGTTACAATAACCTGATCCAAAACAGATTCACCGATATTTTTCGCCGCATTACCAGAGAAAACAGCGTGCGTTGCATAAGCGTAAACTCGCTTCGCACCGCGCTCTTTTAGGGCTTCAGCGGCCTTACATAATGTTCCACCGGTGTCGATCATATCGTCAACAATTACACAGTCTCGGCCTTTAACATCACCAATAAGGTTCATTACTTCTGATACATTAGCGCGTGGACGGCGCTTGTCTACAATTGCAATATCAACATCATCCAAGGCTTTTGCGGTTGCTCTAGCGCGAACAACACCACCTAAGTCAGGCGATACAACAACAGGATCTTCTAGACCACGTACTTTCATATCTTCAAGTAGAACAGGTGTACCGAAGATGTTATCAACGGGTACGTCAAAGAAACCTTGAATTTGCTCAGCGTGCAAATCAATGGTTAAAACGCGGTCTACACCAACGTTTGACAAAAAGTCAGCGACGACTTTTGCAGTAATGGGTACACGAGCAGAACGCACACGGCGATCCTGACGAGCATAGCCAAAGTAAGGGATAACAGCAGTAATACGACCTGCGGAAGCTCGGCGCATCGCATCAATCATTACAACGAGCTCAATTAAGTTGTCGTTGGTTGGGGCACAAGTAGATTGAATGATGAATACATCACTGCCACGTACATTTTCATTGATTTGCACTGCTATTTCTCCATCAGAGAAACGATTAACAGTAGCATCACCAAGTGAAATATACAGGCGTTCAGCAATACGTTTGGCTAGTTCAGGCGTTGCGTTACCAGCAAATAGCTTCATATCAGGCACGGTGGAAACCTCGGGGTTGCGTCCAGTTTTTAGTGTGGTTGTGTGGTGGCAATTCATTGCGTCACCAGAGTCTTTTTCAGCGGAGATGTATTTCGCCCTTGGGCTACAAATGCTGTGACTCCGTCAGGTAATTTGGCGAGAATGTTATTGGCTTTCTCTTGGCTATCGAATTCAGCAAAGATACAAGAGCCTGTTCCCGTCAATCTTGACGGGCCGTATTGTAGCAGCCAAGAAAGTTGCTTATCAACCTCTGGATACAGTAATTGTACTATTTTTTCGCAATCGTTTTCATAGGGAGTATTGAGAAGCTCTGCCAACTCACGCTTGGGCGTGTTTCTAGTTAATTGAGGGTGAGAAAAAATCTCGGCAGTCGAAATACTTACATTGGGTCGAATAACAAGATACCAGGGCTCCTCAGGGGTGATGAAGGAAAGCTTTTCACCGACACCTTCAGCAAAAGCGGCATTCCCATGAATGAAAATTGGAACATCGGCTCCAAGAGTTAAGCCTATTTTCGCCAATTCTTCATCATTTAAGTTCGTCTGCCATAAGTGGTTCAACGCCACCAATGTCGTTGCGGCATTCGACGACCCACCACCGATACCACCGCCCATCGGCAGCTTTTTTTCGATATTAATGTTTGCCCCTAGCGAGCATCCCGTTTTCTCTTTTAATGCCATTGCAGCGCGCCAAATCAAGTTGTCTTGCGTTGCAACGCCTTCTAACTCAGGGGTGATTGTAATTTCATCACGTTGAGTGGGGGTAATGAAAAGCTGGTCGCTGTAATCGAGGAATTGAAACAAGGTTTGTAATTCGTGATAACCGTCATCTCTTTGCGCCGTAATATAGAGGAATAGATTCAGTTTAGCGGGTGATGGCCATTGGGTTGTGGATGATTGCATTTATTCAATTGTCCATTTTGTAATTTGGAGATTAATTTTAATGTCGTCTTGGGTAAGCTTTAGCAAACTTGGCAACGGAAGTTTACTGTCGCCATCGGTAATATCAGAGTAACGTAGATAGTCCACCTGCCAGGTACGCTCAGCAACACTCGTGGTTTGACTGGCGAGCGTATTGGTTTCTAGTAATGTGTAGCTGTTTTCGATGTCTATCGTTACTGCGCCTTTTAACCATTGTGGCAGTTGTTCAAGGGGGACAACCAAACCAGTCAGTTGATAAAGTAGGCTAGCGCCATCTGCCGCCTGAAATTGATCGCCTAAATAGGTTTCAATGCTGGTCTCTTCAGGTGTCATTGTAAGTTTTAATAAGGTTTGGCCAAACAAAGAAGTCAGTCTAAGCTGGGTTCTTTCTTCTTCTTGTTGCCAAAAAAAGGTCATTGAGCGCCGTTCTTCGGGAGATATAAACCCTAATTTCCCTGTGGCCTTGTAATGTTTTAGATTGGTTAAACGTTGTTGGTGCTGCTGCCATTCAACATTGGTCGAATCGTCTGGAAGTTGAGCACAGCCAAACAGGAGAATTGTTGTAATAACAATAAGAACATAACGTTTTAGCGGTAACTTAACAGTACTAATAAACATCAATTTTAGTTCTCTTTTATCAATTTTAGGTATGAGAGAATGGGTGTAAAACGCGACTAACTATACCATCCAAATCACGAACTAAGGAAAACAAATCCTTTCAGTGCTTTCAATCACTAGGGGCATACAGTAAAATTCCCGCTTTAATTCTAACCTTGTTACCAGAGTATCCTCACACCATGTCTTTGCTTGTTATTGGAATCAACCATAATACTGCCCCACTCGAGCTTCGAGAAAAGGTAGCATTTGGGCCCGATAAGTTACGTAAAGCACTTTTGGAATTGTGTGCAAGAGAATCGGTGAATGGCAGTGTTATTGTATCGACTTGTAACCGCACCGAGCTTTATTGTACGGCAAAACGTTGTACCAAAAATCAGATTATTGATTGGTTGTCGGAGTTTCATCAGGTTGATGCGACCCTTTTGCGTCCGAGTATTTATGAATATGAAGAACAGGCCGCCATTCATCATTTGATGCGAGTTGCCTGTGGTTTAGATTCATTGGTATTAGGTGAGCCTCAAATCTTGGGACAAGTGAAACAAGCGTTTTCTGAATCGCGCGAGGTCAATGCTGTCGATTCTACCATGGATAAATTGTTTCAAAAGACGTTCTCTGTTGCTAAGAGAGTAAGAACTGAAACCGAAATCGGTGGTAGTGCAGTTTCTGTTGCTTATGCCGCTTGCACGCTTGCGAAGCATATTTTTGAGTCTTTGGAACAATCGACAGTGCTGTTGGTTGGTGCTGGAGAAACCATAGAGTTGGTGGCAAAACACTTAACTTCGAATGGGTGCACCGACATGATTGTGGCAAATAGGACGCGAGAGCGAGCGTTGGGTATGGCGCAAGAGTTTTCGGCGGAAGTGATCAGTTTACAAGAAATTCCAGAGCATTTAGCCAGAGCGGATATCGTAATTAGTTCTACGGCGAGCCCTTTGCCTATCATTGGAAAAGGCATGGTTGAAAGTGCGATCAAAGCTCGTCGTCATCAACCTATGTTATTTGTAGATATTGCCGTACCTAGAGATATTGAGGCTCAGGTGGGTGAATTACCTGATGTCTATTTATACACAGTCGATGATTTGCAGTCGATTATTGATAGCAACTTGGAGCAACGTAAGGTGGAAGCGGTTCAAGCCGAGGCGATCATTACTGAAGAAAGTACCGCTTTTATGAGTTGGATGCGATCTTTGCAAGCGGTAGACAGTATAAGAGAGTATCGCGAACAATCGAACGAATTGCGTGAGGAATTGTTGGCGAAGAGTCTACAAGCTCTGGCTTCAGGTGGTGATGCCGATAAAATTATGAATGAGCTCAGTAATAAGCTGATGAATAAGCTGATTCATGCCCCAACGAAAGCGATGCAAGTTGCTGCAGAACAAGGCGAACCTGCCAAATTAGCCGTTATTCGGCAAAGTTTAGGTCTAGAAGATCTATCTTAAATACATTTATTGAGTAAAAAGAAGAATCTATGAAAGCGTCGATTATTACAAAGCTTGAAACGCTGGTTGAGCGTTATGAAGAAGTGCAACACTTATTGGGTGATCCTGATGTTATTGGCGATCAAAATAAGTTCCGAGCTTTATCGAAAGAATATGCTCAGCTCGAAGAAGTCACTAAATGTTTTCAATCTTATCAGCAAGCTAACGAAGATTTAGAATCTGCTGAAGAGATGATGAAAGAAGATGACGCTGAAATGCGTGAGATGGCGCAAGAAGAAATCGTTGAAGCGAAGGAGACCATTGAGCGTCTTACTGATGAGCTTCAGATTCTATTACTACCGAAAGATCCCAATGATGACCGCAACTGTTTTCTTGAGATTAGAGCCGGTGCGGGTGGAGATGAAGCTGGAATCTTTGCGGGAGATTTGTTCCGCATGTATAGCCGATTTGCAGAGAAGAAAGGATGGCGCATAGAAGTCATGTCGAGCAACATTTCTGAGCAAGGTGGTTACAAAGAGATGATTGCAAAAGTCAGTGGCGATGGTGCTTATGGCGTACTGAAATTTGAGTCAGGTGGGCATCGTGTGCAACGTGTTCCTGAAACTGAGTCTCAGGGCCGTGTCCATACTTCGGCATGTACCGTTGCGATCATGGCTGAATTACCAGAAGCAGAAATTCCTGATATTAAAGCAAGTGATTTGAAAATTGACACATTTCGTTCATCAGGAGCAGGTGGGCAGCACGTAAACACCACGGATTCTGCCATTCGAATTACTCACCTTCCTACGGGCACAGTGGTCGAGTGTCAAGATGAACGTTCACAACATAAAAATAAAGCAAAAGCGATGTCGGTGCTTGCTGCTCGAATTGCTCAGGCTGAAATTGCTAAGCGCGCTGCTGAAGTGTCGGATGCGCGCCGTAATTTGTTGGGGTCGGGCGATCGCAGTGACCGTATTCGAACGTATAACTACCCACAAGGTCGAGTGTCTGACCACCGAATTAACTTAACCTTGTACCGCCTGTCCGAAGTGATGGAAGGCGATCTCCAGTCGTTAGTTGATCCGATTATTCAGGAGTTCCAAGCAGACCAACTTGCCGCTCTGTCGGAGCAAAATTAAGGTAATGTTGATAACGGATTCGATTGAGTCGCTAATTAGTCAAGCTGAAGAGCGCTTTACTAAAAGCGGCAGCAATTCTCCCCAGCTCGATGCTGAAGTCTTGCTTTGTCACGTTATCGATAAACCTCGTTCGTATCTTTTTACCTGGCCGGAACGATGCATCGAAGACGGTCAGCTCGAGGGCTACCGAGCTTTAGTTCATCGTCGTGAGCAGGGAGAGCCGATTGCATACATTGTGGGCAGCAGAGAGTTTTGGTCTTTGCCACTACAAGTGTCACCTTCAACACTCATTCCTCGGCCTGATACAGAACGCTTGGTCGAACTGGCGTTAGAAAAAGCAACGCAAACAGAAGGCTCGTTACTGGATTTAGGAACAGGCACTGGGGCCATCGCTTTAGCCCTCGCTTCTGAATTACCATTTCGTCAGGTCGTCGGTGTCGATTATCAACCAGAGGCGGTCGCACTAGCGAAAGCTAATGGTGAGCAGTTGAATATTAAAAATTGTAAATTCGTTCAAGGTGATTGGTTTGGCGGAATAGAATCTGGTATGAAGTTTGCTGTCATAGTTTCTAATCCACCCTATATTGATGCTGGAGATCCTCATCTATCGCAAGGCGATGTGAGATTTGAGCCAGCCTCGGCACTAGTTGCTGAACAGAATGGATTAGCGGACATTGTATTCATAGCGAAGCAATCGAGTCAGTTTTTGCTTGAGGGTGGCTGGCTGTTGTTTGAACATGGTTTTGAACAGGGCTGCGCAGTGCGAGATATTCTTTTAGAGTTAAATTTTGACAATGTTACGACCGAAACTGATTATTCAGGGTTAGATCGAGTGACATTGGGGCAGTATAAGGTTAATTGAAAGTATGTATTTAGTTGTTAAAAATTTTCATATGGTGAGTGTCACCATTAGTGTTTTGTTGTTATGTTTTCGTTTTGCTTTGATGTTATTTGACTCCCCCTTACTTCAACGTAAGTGGCTAAAGGTAGTTCCTCATATTATTGATACACTGTTGCTTGCATCGGGACTTTATTTAATTCACTTAACTCGTTTTATTCCGTTTACCGCTGCCGCGCCATGGCTTACTGAGAAGCTAGTGTGTGTGGTGGTGTACATTATTTTAGGTGCTTTTGCATTGAAATATGGACAAAATAAAACGGTACGTACGTTTGCCTTTATTGGGGCATTAGGTTGGATTGCGACAGCGGGTTACCTCGCGGTAGTAAAACTCCCTATTTTTATTCAATAACAGTGAGTGATGATAAATATGCTTGAGTTATTTGATGAAGATTTTGATGCCATGGAGTTGGTGGACGGTGCGCTGATTCTGAATCATGCGGTCGATCCAGAAACGGACGTTGAATGGAGTAAACGGGAACTTGACCGGCTATTGGCAGAAGCTGAGCACGAGTTAGCCCATGAAACTCACACTCAATCTAGAGTTGATGCTTTTCTGCGTTTGTTTTATCACCAATGGAAGTTTCATGGTGATCAAGATGCTTTTTTCCATTCAAGTAATGGTTTTATCGATAAAGTGTTAGAAGAAAAAAGAGGGATTCCTCTTTCTTTAGGCTCACTATTATTGTTCTTTGGACGTAATTTAGGGCTTCCATTTTCTCCGGTCATGTTTCCGACTCAGTTTTTGGTTCGAGTGGACTGCGCTGATCAACCGCCAATGTTTATCAACCCATTTTCTGGAGAATACGTCTCAAAACACACATTGCAAGCATGGTTAACGGGTCATAAGGGACCGTTAACTAAGCTGAAAAATGAAGATACGCAAATCGCTGATCATCCGACCATTATTGGTCGCTGGTTGGCATTGCTAAAAAGTTCTTTATTGCGAGAAGAACGCTTTTTATTGGCTTTGCGTTGCACTGATATTGCGCTTTCATTTGTTCCTTATGATCCACATGAAATTCGAGATCGTGGTTATATTTATCAGCAGTTAGAGTGTCACCATGTTGCTTTGACCGATTACCGTTATTTTGTTGAGAATTGCCCTGATGATCCAGGTGCAGAACTACTTAAAAACCAGATTAGCGTACTAAGCAATAGTCAGGTTACGCTACATTAATTAATTCGAGAAAGAGAGCTTAAGATGGAACAGAAAATAGTTTCGGTTGATGGAATTCCGGTAGCAAACGACAAGCCTTTTACGTTATTTGCCGGTATGAATGTATTGGAATCTCGTGATTTAGCCATGCGAATTTGTGAGTATTACGTTGAAGTGACAACTAAACTCGGCATTCCGTATGTTTTTAAGGCTTCGTTCGATAAAGCGAATCGAAGTTCTGTCCATTCTTATCGTGGTCCTGGTCTTGATGAAGGGATGCGTATTTTTGAAGAACTTAAGAAAGAATTTGGCGTAAAGATCATTACAGATGTTCATACCGAAGCCCAAGCTCAGCCAGTTTCTGAAGTGGTTGATGTGATTCAACTTCCTGCTTTTCTTGCGCGTCAGACTGATTTGGTTGAAGCAATGGCAAAAACCGGTGCGGTCATTAATGTTAAGAAACCTCAATTTATGAGCCCAGATCAAGTGGGAAATATTATTGAGAAGTTTGCGGAATGCGGTAATGAGAACATTATTTTATGTGAGCGTGGCACATGTCATGGCTACGATAACCTTGTTGTCGATATGCTTGGTTTTGGTGTAATGAAAAAATCATCTCAAGGTTCACCGATTATTTTTGATGTGACCCATTCTCTTCAGATGCGAGATCCTTCTGGAGCTGCATCAGGTGGACGTCGTGAGCAGACAGTTGAACTGGCTAAAGCAGGCTTGGCGACGGGGATCGCAGGGTTATTTATTGAAGCTCACCCAGACCCTGATAATGCGAAATGCGATGGGCCTTCAGCGTTACCACTCGACAAACTTGAACCGTTCTTGGTACAAATGAAATCGTTGGATGATTTAATTAAAAGCTTTAAGCCTATCGATATCCAATAATTGATTTGATATCAGATAATTAAATTTCTTATCGAATTTAAAAGCACAGACTGAGGTGACTCATCTGTGCTTTTTTCTGACTAGAATTTTCATAAAGTGCTTTTCACAGCAAATAGAGTTGCTTACACTGGTTTATTAAAGTAATTACTCTCATTTAATTATAGCGCTAAAATGTCGGCGTAAGGAAAAGGAAGTTGCATGAATAAGGTATTCAAAATAAGTGCGATCACGGCGTTACTCGCATCAGCAATTACAGGATGTACTAGTACTCCAGAACATATGTGGGAGCCTGATACTACCTATCAACTAACAGTTCTGCATACTAATGACCATCATGGCCGCTTTTGGCAGAACCGCCATGGCGAGTACGGTATGGCAGCTCGTAAGACATTGATCGATCAAGTTCGAGCAGAAGTTGAAGCGGCAGGTGGCAGTGTCTTGTTGTTTTCTGGTGGCGATATTAACACCGGTGTTCCTGAATCCGATCTTCAAGATGCCGAACCTGATTTTAAAGGTATGAGTCTGATTGGGTATGACGCAATGGCGTTAGGTAATCACGAATTTGATAACCCATTATCAGTATTAGAAAAACAACGTTCGTGGGCAAACTTCCCAATGTTATCTGCCAATATCTATGACAAGGCAACCGGCGAACGCTTGTTTAAGCCTTATGAGATATTCGACAAGCAAGGGGTTAAAATTGCCGTTATTGGGTTGACGACGGAAGACACGGCTAAAATTGGTAACCCTGAATTTATTAGTGGCTTAGAGTTTCGCGATCCTAAAGTAGCAGCTAAAGAAGTTATTGAAGAACTTGAAGCGAATGAAAAGCCAGATCTTATTTTTGCAGTAACCCATATGGGACACTACCAAAATGGTCAATTTGGTGTAAACGCTCCGGGTGATGTGACTCTTGCTCGCTCGTTGCCAAACGGTGCATTGGATATGATTGTTGGCGGTCACTCTCAAGATCCAGTGTGTATGGCAAGTGAGAACGTCGCTGATCCAAACTTTAAGGCGGGACAAACTTGTGTTCCTGATATGCAAAATGGAACCTACATCGTTCAAGCCCATGAATGGGGTAAGTATGTCGGCCGTGCCGATTATGAATTCCGCAATGGCGAGCTGTCTTTGGTCAATTACGACCTAATTCCGGTCAACTTGAAGAAGAAAATCAAAGTTGACGGTGAGTCTAAACGCGTTCTTATTCAAGACGAAATTGAGCAAGACTTAGAATTACTTGGATTCTTAACGCCGTATCAAGAAAAAGGGCAAGCTGAACTTGGGAATAAAGTTGCTGAAATAGATGGAAAACTGGAGGGCGATCGTAATGTTGTTCGCTTCTCTCAAACCAATTTAGGTCGCTTAATTGCTCGTGCTCAGCAGGAAAGATCGAAAGCCGATTTCGGTGTAATGAACTCTGGTGGAGTGCGTGATTCGATTGAAGAAGGGGATGTGACGTATAAAGATGTCCTTAAGGTTCAGCCGTTTGCTAACCAAATTACTTACGTTGATATGAGTGGACAAGAGGTTCTCGATTATCTTAATGTCGTTGCCATTAAACCTGTCGACACCGGAGCATATCCTCAATTTTATGGCATTGGTATGACGGTTACAGCTACTGGCGTTAGTGATGTTAAGGTTCAAGGCGAGCCGCTAGACTTGACTAAACAGTACCGCTTCTCGATTCCTAGCTTTAACGCAGCCGGAGGTGATGGTTATCCTAAGCTAACCTCGCACGCTGGTTATGTTAATACTGGGTTTGTCGACGCAGAAGTGCTGAAACAATACCTCGAGTCACACTCTCCAATTCAAGTTTCTGATTACGAGCCTCAAGGTGAGATGACTTACAACTGGTAAGGTAAATAGTTAGAGTAAGAGAGTTCAGAGTGGTGGCGAAAGTCCCACTCTGATTTTTTATAGGAGCACATCATGACCCCCGCAATTAATCTCGCGAAAAAGAAGAAAATAGCATTCAATGTTCTTCAATATAACCATGACCCCAAGCATTCAAGTTATGGTTTGGAGGCTGCTGAGGTGTTGGGGCTTGATCCAAAAAGGGTATTTAAAACCTTACTATTTGCACTAAATGGTGAGCCAAAGCGCTTGGCTGTGGCCATTATTCCCGTCGAGCAAAAACTCAACCTTAAACTTGCGGCAAAAGCTGCAGGTGGCAAAAAAGCGGAGATGGCTGACCCAATCATTGCTCAGAGCGTCACCGGCTATGTGCTTGGTGGTATTAGCCCGCTCGGACAGAAGAAGCGTTTGCCGACGTTCATTCATTCAACGGCCACTGAATTTGAGAGTATTTGTGTTAGTGCGGGTAAACGGGGTTTAGAAATTGAGCTTTCGGCAAATGACTTAGCGACCTTGGTTCAAGGATCTTTTGTCGATCTGTGCCTTTAGTAAGACCAAAAAAGGCCCTTAACGTTAAGGGCCATCATAAAAATAAATTATTTCTGGTTATTACTCTAATTACAGAGCGTTACTCTTCAATTTGAGCATTATCAACAACGTGGTTTTCACCGATATCATCAGGTAGCACAAGATTTAGAACAATCGCAACGATACCGCATAAACTCACACCTTGTAGGTTGAAGTCACCGACTCCAAACGCCATCCCACCGATACCAAACACCAATGTCACAGCAACAATTACTAAGTTACGAGATTTGTGCAGGTCGACATTATTTTTGATCAGTGAGTTGAGACCGACTGCGGCAATAGAACCGAATAGCAAAATCATAATCCCACCCATTACTGGTGTTGGTACGGTTTGCAATATTGCGCCTAGTTTACCCACTAACGCTAGGACGATGGCACAGATAGCAGCCCAAGTCATAATGACAGGGTTAAAGGCTTTAGTTAGCATTACGGCACCCGTTACTTCACTGTATGTCGTATTCGGTGGCGCACCGAGAAAAGCGGCAGCCATTGTTGCAACACCGTCGCCAGCAATAGTGCGGTGTAAGCCAGGCTTTTTCAGGTAATTTTTACCGGTTACATTCGAAATCGACAGAATATCTCCGACGTGTTCGACAGCAGGTGCAATAGCGACTGGAATCATAAACAGAATGGCATTGATGTTAAATTCTGGGAAAGTAAAGTTTGGGATTGCAAACCAAGCTGCTTGCGTAACAGGCTCAAAATTAACCACACCGAAAACTAAACTTAAAAGGTAACCCGCGACAATACCGCCGCAAATAGGAAGTAACCTCAACATGCCTTTGGCAAATATACTAATAAATATTGTGGTTAAGAGAGAAACAACAGAAATCCACAAAGCGATGTCGCCTTCAACGAGTTGAACCGACCCATCACTCGTTTTACCTAATGCCATATTTACTGCAACGGGTGCTAACCCTAAACCGATGACCATGATGATTGGCCCCACAACAACTGGAGGCAATAGTTTGTGGATAAACCCTTCACCTTTTAATTTAATCATGCCACCAAGAACAACATATATAAGGCCAGCGGCAACTAAGCCTCCCATTGTGGCGGCAACACCCCAAGTTTGTGTTCCGTACATAATGGGAGCGATAAAAGCGAATGAGGATGCTAAAAAAATGGGAACCGTGCGACGCGTTATAAATTGAAATAAGAGAGTACCTAAACCGGCGCCGAATAGAGCGACATTAGGATCAAGACCTGTCAGTAATGGAACGAGAACTAAGGAACCAAATGCAACAAATAGCATCTGGAATCCCATGAGAGTGTTTTTCATTATTTTCCCCAAGTAAGCAAATTTCACGAATAGTATCATTACTTTTATGGGCTTCTATTATTCTGTCTCAAATATTTTACGAATTGAATGAGGGAAATGACATACATGATATGGCGAAGGAGCGAAGTTGTTCTATTTGTTTGCGGTTTCTAGTCTATTTCGGCCATTATGTTTAGCTTTATATAATGCTTGATCTGAAGATGAGTACAGTAGATCGACGGTTGAATTCTTGTTGGTGAGTTTAGAAAGACCAATACTAATGGTGAGCTTAATTTCGATGCCATCGAAAATAAAAGTATGCTGGCTGATGGCTAATCGGAGCTCATTTAGAGCATTGATAGCGTCTTCCATTGAAATATTTGTCATTAAGATTGAAAACTCTTCGCCGCCCATACGCCCTACTAAATTAGGAGCCTTAAAATAATCAGAGCATTTCTCAGCAACGTTTTTCAGTATTCTATCCCCAATTGGATGGCCGTATTTATCGTTGATGCTTTTAAAGTGGTCTAGATCTATTAGAGCCATAAACAACTGAGTATTATTTTGTTTTGCTCGAACGATTTCACCTTGAGTAGAAGATAAGAAATAGCGCCGGTTATACAAACCGGTTAAGCCATCTTCATTGGCTAACTGGTTGAGTTTATTCTCCAGATCCACTCGACGAGCAATTTCTTGCTCAAGATAAGCTCGTTCGTTGATAAGCTCCATATTTTGTCGATTAAATTTCTCCGTGTATCGAGCTCGATAGTATTCAAGCCAACAAGTGATCAATAGTATGGTGAGATAACTTGCGGCAAATCTTATTTCAAAATTCACAGAAGCAGCGGAATCAATATCCTTATCTAATAGCACACCAATGAGAATAGAGGCTAGCAGTAGCAGACTCCAACGAACTCCAACTCGATTTCCAAATAGAAAAATACTTATTAAAGGGTATGTGTAGCACCATAAAATTTGCCCTTGGCTCAAATCACTCCAAACAGTGATGAGAAAGAGCATCAATAAATATAAGAAATTATTAAAGTGATAAATGTAGGTTAGATTCAGTTTTCTTATGATGCCGATGATGCTGACAATCATACAAAATGCAAAAATACCAGACACTGTGGCAATATGCATATTATTTATTAATACGTTTTTGATGATGAAACCAACAGTAATAGGCGTCGATAATACAATCAGCCATATATAGTGGTTTAGGCGAAGCTTGTCGTTCGTACTGGCACAATTACACCGTGCAACAAGACGATCAACCACTTTTTGACCTTGGGTTAAAAGTGACAGCATTAAATAACAACCCTAATCTAAACGTATTGGTATATGGCTGAAACAATAGCCATATAAGTAATACCATTAACTATAGTAGAATTATATGGTTAGCGTAATAACTCAAAAATTAAATTTGAACTAGAGTCCGCTATTTTAATGAATGATGTCTGTTATTACGTCGAGTCGTCTAGGGTTTGTTAGTGAACAAAGCCTTCTCATTTTTCTCGACCTGAGACAGTTTGGTGAGTTTTAATCCCAATTCTCTTCCTCGATGTCGTGCATAATAGATATTCGCGACAAAACTTAATGACGTTAGAAGTAATTCTACAAATGCCAGTAGACGTTCGCCTTCGTCGAGGTAAATCATACTTAAGGCGTGGAGAAAATAGAGCATTAATACAAAATTTGCCCATGCGTGTGTATAAGGCTTACCTTTAATTATTCCGATTAAAGGAAATAGTAAAGGAATCAACCATGCGATTGCGATACCCCATGGCGATATTTGTTGATGTGGGGCTAACCATAAGTGCCATAAAATGACCCATAGTGTTAATCCTAAATAGGATGTTAACGCGAGTATCCGCCATGCTTTGGTTTTATCTGACATCGGTATCACTATGTACTTCCCTGTAATTTTAGGGTTATGTTGGCCAAACGTTTCCCTAGTTGTTGAGCTAAGTTTCGCTCATGTTGATCTAAACTTTCGTTACCATTGTCTAAACTACTTGCCCCATAAGGTGTACCACCGGTTTGGGTTAAATGAAGACTTGGTTCACTGTACGGAATGCCGAGTATGATCATACCATGGTGTAGAAGTGGCAATTGCATACTAAGCAAGCAACTCTCTTGCCCACCATGTAAGGAAGAGGACGATGTAAACACAGCGGCAGGTTTATCAATGAGATCGCCACTAAGCCAAAGAGATGATGTGCTATCCCAAAAGTGCTTCATCGGTGCAGCCATATTACCAAACCAAACAGGGCTACCCATTGCCAACCCAGAACAGTTTTTTAGCTCATCGAGTGTGGCCGGTGGATCAAACTCATCCTTTCCATTTGAGTCAATATCCGCAACGGTTCTAAGTGCCGCGCGACACCCCTCAACAGACTCGATTCCTCGAGCAATGTGACGAGCCAGTTGGCGCGTGGAACCGTGGCGGCTAAAGTAGACCACTAATATGGTGTGACTCATAAAATCTCTAGAACACTTTCAGGCGGTCGGCCAATACGAGCTTGTCCCTGACTGACAACGATAGGTCGCTCAATTAACCTTGGATGTGACACCATTGCGTTGAATAGATCGGCATCACTAATTGTGGAATCTTTTAAATTAAGTTCCTGATATTCTTTTTCTTTGGTTCTCATCATATCTCGAACTTGAGTTAATCCAAGTTGTTGATAAATAGTCTGAAGTTGCTCAACCGTTAACGGAGTATCAAGATAAGTGATGATTTCCGGTGCAATGTCTCGGGCTTGCAATAACGTTAAGGTTTCACGGCTCTTTGAACATCTTGGGTTATGATAAATAGTCACGGACATAGATATTGCCTCTTATCGTATTGTTCATTATTAGTGGTTAATTCTTCAACGTAGAATAGTGTTCACGTTGGATTAATAGTTGGTCTATTCGAGCATCGTAACGTGCTTGAGTTAGACTACCTAGTTCGGTCAACTGACTCGCCTTAGTATAATACTGTATCGCTTTATTCCAATCAGCTTTTAGTGCAAAAAGTTCAGCGCGAGAGGCCAACTCTTCTTTTTCATTTCCTAAATGGTTATTGGCTTCAGCCAAAAGTTGCCATCCGATTGTGCTATTAGGGTCATCGTGGGTGTAGCGTTGTAATAGTTTAGCGGCTTCTTTGTAGTTTTTCTTTTGCATCAACACGTTAGCTAAATTTACTGTCAAGACGTTATTTTTTGGTGATTGAAGTAGGGCTCGATTAAGCATTTGAATGGCTTGGTCGTATTTTTCTTCAGCAATGTATACATCGCTGATGGCATCAAGGTAAAAATGATTGCTTGGGTCGTTACTAAGCAGTTTTTTTAATATTGCTTCTGCTTGTTCGGTTTTTTTTGTATTGAGATAGACCAAGGCTTCACCGTAGGCCGATGCGGTTGATAACTGTGCTTGATTCTTTTTTTTCTGCCTAGCGAGCCAATCTAAGGCGTTCGTTGTGTTTAACCCTGAATATCGCACGACTACACGGGCTCGAGCCAACTGAAACTGCAGGGATAGTGGTGGATTTGTTTGCGGATAATTCGCCGATCTTGATCGGCTATCGGTGATGCGAGAGTCCGGCAAAGGGTGTGTCAGCAACATTGCCGGTAACGTACTTGAGTAGCGGTATTCATCGGATAACCGTCCAAAGAAGGTTGGCATTGCTTGAGGTGCAAATCCGGCTTTTGCAAGTGTGTCTATCCCAAAGCGATCCGCTTCTTTTTCATTTGCTCTGGTATAGTTGATAGCACTTTGCATTGAGCCTGCTGTAGTGGCAGTAAGCGCGGCAACACCGACCTGTGGAGCGGCAATAGCGAGTAACAAAGACCCTGCAAGAGCAGCCATAGTTGTTGCAGAACGGTTAGCTTGGCTTTCCATACTCCGAGCAAGGTGACGTTGAGTGACGTGTGCGATTTCGTGAGCCATCACCGAGGCGAGTTCACTCTCTGAACGCGTATAGCGAAACAGTCCAGTATGCAGTGCAACGTAACCGCCAAAGAAAGCATAAGCGTTAAGCTCGTTGTTTCGAACCAAGATAAATGTGAATGGCGTTTTGACATCGTCTGCATTCGCCACCAACTTATGGCCAAGTGTTGATATATATTCAGATAGAACCGGATCTTCTATTAGTGGTTGATTGCCACGTAGAACTCTCATATAGGCATCACCGTATAAGCGTTCTTGATTGATCGTCAGTGTCGAACTGGCGACGGTTCCAATATCAGGTAAGTCTATATCATTTGATGCATGGAGCGGTTGAAGTAAACTCGCTGCAACTAACATTGAACAGACCGAATGTTTCAGCTTCATCATTGACCTTAAAAGATGGTTTGAGACTAACGCTAGTCAGACAGAGGGAATCATTAATGGTTTCATTTTCTTACGTTTGGTTTACGATAATCGATTGTTACAAAGTGATAAATGAAATTCTGTTTAATCATAGCTGCAATATCGATAATGTGTGGCGTGCAGATTAAAACGATATACAATACTCAAATATTCAACTCAAAGAGACTGCATGAAGCCGGTAACCCTTGATTTACGAGAACAACGTTGCCCATTATCTCTTTTGCTCGTAAAAAGGGAGTTGAAGATGATACCAGAGGGAAAGAGTTTACGTATTTTGATTTGTGATGAAGCGTCATTTCGTGATATTCAAAGGTATCTTCAACGTGACTATGATTCTACACGTAGTAGAGTGGTAAGTGATGGCTTTCAAATTGACGTAACAAAGGAAGTGAATTAAATGTTCGAAATGCTAGTTCGGTGGTACAAACGGCGCTTTTCTGATCCCCATGCTGTGAGTTTATTTGCCATCCTGTTTGTTGGTTTCTTTACTATTTATTTCTTCGGTAGCTTGATAGCACCTCTCTTGGTTGCAATTGTCTTAGCTTACCTGCTTGAACGTCCTGTCGCGAAGATGGTGTCTTTTCAGGTTCCGAGAACGTTAGCTGTATTAATCGTGATGTTAATCTTTACTGGCGTTATGTTAATTGCCATATTCGGCCTCGTGCCTACGATTTGGCAGCAGGTTGGAAACTTGATTAACGATATACCGAGTATGTATAGCGAGTTACAAGCTAAAATCGTTGTTCTTCCTGAAAAGTACCCTGAACTTGCGAATCTTCAGATTGTTGAATCAATCATGACAAACGCGAAAAACCAGCTGATCTCTATGGGAGAAAGTGTGGTTAAAGGATCTCTTGCTTCCCTTGTTAGTATTGCGACTCTATCCATTTACTTAATACTGGTTCCACTGCTGATGTTCTTCCTTTTGAAGGACAAACGGCAGATGATGAAGTCAGTCAGTAACGTTATGCCAAAAAATCGAAAGCTTGCTGATAAAGTCTTAGTTGAAATGAATCAGCAGATTTCCAATTATATTAACGGAAAAGTGTTGGAAATATTGATTGTAGGTGGCGTTAGCTACATTACGTTTGCCATTCTTGATTTGCGATATTCAGTACTTTTAGCAGTTGCGGTTGGATTTTCAGTGCTGATTCCATACATTGGCGCGGCAGTAGTTACGGTTCCTGTTGCTATCGTCGGGTTATTTCAGTGGGGCATTACGCCAGACTTTTATTGGCTCTTAATTGCATACGGAATTATTCAAGCCCTTGATGGTAACGTATTAGTGCCCGTGCTGTTTTCCGAAGCGGTTAATCTTCATCCCGTTGCTATTATTGTCGCGGTATTGGTCTTTGGCGGCATGTGGGGATTTTTAGGTGTGTTCTTTGCTATTCCATTAGCGACATTAGTCAAAGCCGTCTGGACTGTTATTCCAAGTAATGACGACGAGCCTGAAACGGCCTAAAATCCTACTGATTAATTTATAAACTACGAAATTTAAGTCTATATTGTATATATAGGCTTAAAGTTATTGGCAATATTGCCGATATCTTAAAAGGTCATTTTATTGTGTGAATTTTTCCACATTTGGTGTTTTAAGAGGTCGTATGAAATTTAGTCACAAAATCGTTGCCGCGTCTTCCGTTCTATTGTTTACCACAGTTGCGCTATTGTCATTCCAGCAACAATATACCGTTAAAAATGAAATTGAGTCGATGGTTAATAGTAACGTCGAAGAAATGGTTGTTGGTATATCAAGGACCATGACAGCCAGCATCGACAGTAAAAAATCCCTTGCTCAATCTGTTGCGGATACATTAGCTCTAGCACCGAATGATCGAGAATATGTAAGTAACATATTAGAAACCCCTCAAATTAAGAGCAGTTTCCTTGGAGCCGGGTTGGGTTATCAATCTGATGGTCGAGTGGTTGAAAACTTTGATAACTGGACTCCTGGAGATGATTACGACCCTCGTCAGCGCCCTTGGTATATTGATGCTAAGCAGAAAGGTAGCATAATGCTGACTCAGCCTTATATGGATGCTGCCTCAAATCAGATGATTACGTCCATTGGTGTACCAGTGAGTGATAAAGGTTCTTTTACTGGTGTAATGTTCTTCGATATGGACCTTTCAAGTTTATCTGAACTCGTTAACTCAACCACGATGTTTGATTCGAGTTACTTGTTTATTGTTACTAAAAATGGCATCACAATTGCTCACCCTGACCAAGAAAAAAATGGGCAAGAGTTGTCGAGCTATTTACCACAATTGCAAATAAAAGAAGGCATGCAGACGGTCGAAGTTGATGGGGAGACCTATCTTGTAGATATCACTTTGGCCTCGAGTGAAGGTTGGTATGTTGCTGCGGTTGTGAATGAATCAGTAGCGTTCAGTACGTTGGACGCGTTGAAAACCAGTTCTATCATCTACACTTTAGTTGGCTTTGTATTAAGTGTGATTGCGCTAATGTTTTTGCTGAATGTTCTAATGAAACCTTTAGGCGCATTAAATCGGGCAATCAAAGATGTGGCATCGGGTGAGGGCGATTTAACCAAACGTTTAGACACCAATACAGATCAAGAGTTTTCGGAGTTGGCTCAGGCATTCAATGAATTTACTCAATCACTACAAGGACGAATTCGTCAATCAAAAGAAATTAGTGGAGAGCTGCATATCGGAGCCGATACCATTTTAGATAGCTCAGAAACATCGGCTAAAGCGGTGGACTCTCAAATGTATGAGCTAGAGCAGTTGGCGACAGCAATGAATGAAATGTCGGTCACGGCTTCGGAAGTTGCGGGGCATGCTCAACAAGCTGCTGATGCTGCTAAATTAGCGGATGATGCGACGATTGAAGGCGAGAAAATGGTAGAGACAACGACCAACTCAATCTCGACTTTATCAGAGCGAATCGAACAAGCAGTACAACAGGTTAAAGGTTTGGAAAGTGCAACGACAGACATAGAAACTGTGCTAAAGGTGATTAATGATATTGCCGATCAAACCAACTTATTAGCACTGAATGCTGCGATAGAAGCGGCGCGAGCAGGTGAGTCTGGACGAGGCTTTGCCGTGGTAGCAGACGAAGTACGGACGTTAGCTTCCCGAACTCAGGAATCTACGACGGAAATTAAAACGATGATCGAACAGCTACAACAGGGATCGTCAGCGGTATCGTTAGCTATGTTGGATAGTCAAACCACAGTTTCAGAAGCGGTCGAACACTCTGCTGAGGCCGATCGAGCTCTTGTGAGCATTCGTGAGTCAATTAGTCAAATCAGCGATATGAATATTCAAATTGCGTCAGCAGCAGAAGAACAAAATGCTGTGGCCGAAGAAATTAACGCAAACACAGTGAAGATAAAGGATATTGGTACTCAAGTGAGTGTTCAGGCCAATGATGTTGCTCAAGCTATTCAATCTCAGGTAAATCAAGTTCGCGAGCAAGAAAAATTACTCAACACCTTTGTTGTGTGATGATTGTCCGCCTTTGATATATCATCCTAAGTGTGGGGTGATGCCTAAACTAAAAAACGCCAGTCTTGGCGTTTTTTATTATTTCTTTTCCATGAATCGTGGTAGTGGAACGCGTAACAGGGATTATTGATTTAAATAATCCAACACCACTTGATGATGGTCTTTGGTTTTAAACTTGTTAAATACATGTTCAATCATGCCATTTTCATCAATTAAAAAGCTGATTCTATGTAAACCATCGTAGACTTTTCCCATAAATTTCTTCTCGCCCCAAACGCCAAAGGCTTCGGCAACTTGGTGATCTTCATCTGAAAGTAGTGTGAAATTAAGGTTGTCGCGTTCAATAAATTTACCCAAACGCTTTACAGGATCAATGCTGACACCAAGGACAACGACATTTTTATCGTCTAGTTGCTGTTTAATATCTCTCATTCCTTGAGCTTGCACCGTACATCCCGGTGTCATGGCCTTAGGGTAAAAGTAAAACACGACCTTTTTTCCTTGAAAGTCAGATAAACTGACGGTATTGCCATCTTGATCTAATAGGGAAAAATTTGGGCAAGCAGCCCCAGCGGTTAAGGTGTTCATTTTGGCTTCCTTTTTAATAACTCAATTGAGCTAGTTGCTCTTCTTTATTTCTGATTAATCTTATCACAGCTTGAGCCGAGAGTTTCAGATGGGATAAGGGAATATTTATGTTTAAAAAGCACAAACAATCAAATGAGTGCAGTATGGCTTGGTTTAATATATCGGAAACGACAACAGGGAAGAGATATGAAGTACTTAAGCAAAATTCAGAAAGGCGTTGATTACATTGAGGATAACTTAGACAAGCCTCTCGACCTAAAGTCTGTTTCAGCGCATGCCAATATGAGTCACTGGCATTTTCAACGTATTTTTAAAGGCTTGACGAATGAAACATTAAAATCGTATGTGCGCTCAAGGCGCATTGCAAACTCGATGGACAGTTTATATAACAAAAACTTGTCGATCTTGGATGTGGCCATCGCATCTGGTTTTGAGTCTCATGAGGCTTATACCCGAGCATTTAAAAAATTATTTGGCTATTCACCGAGTGAATATCGTGAACGTTCGAGCCAATCATTGATTATGAAGAAGGCACGCTTTGATAACGAATATCTTAAAAACCTAAACCAAAATTTAACCTTAGAACCTAGAATTTACACGTCTCAGTTGAAGCAACTTGTTGGCACTAAGATTGAAGTTATTGGAATCGAGTCTGAAAAAACGAATATAGCCGAGAAACTTCCGAGTCTATGGCAGAGTTTTATTCCGAGACTAGCTGAGATCGAGAATCAAATTGAAGGAACTTGCTACGGAATTATTAGCGTAGAAGAAAACAAAGAGGGAGAGCAGAAATTGTTCTATACCTCTTGTGTTGAAGTATCAGAAATCGCATCTTTGCCAGAGGGGATGATTAGTCTTACGTTACCTGAGCAAAGATATGCTGAGTTTAAGCACAAAGGTCAGGTCAACACCAAGCATTTTAACCAAACCATAAGCTACATCTATTCTAGTTGGCTTTTGCGTTCAAACATGAAACACACATATGGACCAGATGTAGAAACTTACGGTCCAGAATTCCAATATCAGTCAGATAATTCAATCGTCTATTATGCATTACCGATAGACGCTATTTCGGCTTAGGAAAGCTTGTTTCATTATTTTATTAGTCCATGACTAAATTCGTCCATATTTCAGGGGTTTTGCTATGCCTTATGTTGAACTTGTTGCCATATTAGCAGTTTGCCAATTTTTATTTTTTGGTGCGATGACAGGCCGTGCCCGAAAAAAGACGGGCTTATTAGCCCCTGCGATTATCGGTGCGCCTGAGTTTGAACGGATGTATCGCGTACAAATGAATACATTAGAGTTATTGGTGGCATTTCTTCCTGCTTTATTTATCGCAGGAAAGCATCAAGATCCCATTTGGATGGCGGTTCTCGGAAGTTTTTACATCGTGGGGCGATTTATTTATTGGCAGGCTTATGTTAAAGCTCCAGCATCACGAGGAATCGGATTTATGTTGAGTCTAGTACCAACGTTATTACTCTGTGTTTTTGCGCTGTGTGGTGTATTAAGAGCACTTTAACTTTACGTCTTTAAGGATAAAATAATGATAACGTTATACGGTTTTGGCCCTAATCTAAATATCATAGACCCGAGTCCTTTTGTATTAAAAACGCATTTTTTACTTAAGGAATCCAAACTTGAATTTGACGTAAAAACTGGAACTAAGTACCTTCAAAAAGCCCCTAAAGGAAAGCTTCCTTTTATCGAAGAAAATGGAAAAATTATTGCCGACAGTTTTTTTATCGAACGTTACCTTCGAGAAGAACGGAAATTTGATATCAATGCTCATTTAACTGATGAACAAAGTATGGCATCTGCTCTAATGTGTAGTGCATTAGAAGATCGTTTATATTGGTGTGTGGTTTATTTTCGTTGGGGTTATGAAAGTAATTGGCGAGTAATCAAAGACACTTTTTTTTCAGATATGCCATTTCCTATGAACAAAATTATTCCCGCAGTGGCCAAGAAAGGAACTATGAAAGCACTTTATGGGCAGGGGATAGGACGACATTCACAAGAGGAAATATTACAAATAGCTGAGACACAGCTATCGGCATTGAATGAGTTCATTGGAGATAAGGCATATTTTTATAATGATAAATTGAGCTTAATTGACATTACCGCTTATTCAGTACTTGCTCAGATATTGCTAACGCCTTTACCTTCGCCTTTGGTTGAGCTTACCAAGCAACATAGTAATTTAGTACGATTCTGTAACGATATTCATCGTCAATACTATGTTTAAACCCAAATCGAGGGAATGTTGTTGGTCGACATGTCGGATTGTTCCATCAGTTAGATTTGTACAAAATAAAACGGAAAAGTGTAAGGATTTACATCATATCGGGCTCGACGATAAAAATTCAGCCAAATAAGTCAAATAAGCAGACGGTTTCGCTTGTTTTTTTTGACTTGCTTACAGTACCATGCAGGGAGTATCAACCTTGGGAGAAAGACATGTTTTCTGGAAGTATTGTTGCATTAATAACACCTTTTGATAGTGATGGCGAAGTAGATTACGCAAATCTCAAAAAACTCGTCGATTATCATGTTGAAGCAGGAACTGACGCGATTGTTTCTGTTGGGACAACTGGCGAATCTGCAACGCTGAGCAATGAAGAACATGTCAAAGTCGTATCGAAGACAGTTGAATTTGCCGATGATCGTATTCCTGTGATCGCGGGAACAGGGGCTAATGCCACCCATGAAGCGATTACTTTTACTCGTCTATTTAATAACACCGGTATTAAAGGGTGTCTGACTGTAACGCCTTATTATAATAAACCTACTCAAGAAGGAATGTTTCAGCACTATAAAGCCATTGCTAATGAAACGGATATTCCTCAGATTCTTTACAATGTTCCTGGTAGAACCGCGGTAGATTTGTTACCTGAAACCGTTGCTCGTTTGTCTGAAATACCGGTTATCGTAGGAATCAAAGATGCAACGGGTGATGTAAGCCGAGTGAAAATACATCGTGAACTTTGTCGTGATGATTTTGTCCTATTTAGTGGTGATGACCTTACAGGGCTTGAATTTGTCAAGCAGGGCGGAAATGGTGTCATTTCTGTGACCAATAATATTGCAGCCAAAGATATGGCCGATATGATGCGTTTAGCATTAAGTGGTCAGTTTGCTGAAGCGGAAGCTATTAATCAGCGCCTGGAAACTCTTCACAAAAACTTATTTGTTGAATCTAGCCCAACCCCAGTTAAATGGGCGGCACATCAACTTGGTCTGATCGAATGCAGTGATTTACGTTTACCACTAATGCCATTAACAGAGTCATCTCAACCTATCGTTGCTGAAGCACTTAAACTTGCTGGTATTGAATAAATATCTCTGCTGATAGTTCATTTTCCGAGGGTTCATCCCTCGGTTTTTATTTGGGAGTATGAATGAAATTTTCTTATCAGCTAATGGGGATATCCATTGCTGCATTGCTACTAACGGCGTGTACTAAATCTCCACTTGAGCGCAATCAAGCGAAAGATGATTTTGAGTATCTAAATACACCAGAATTTACTCAGTGGCAGACAAGTGATGATGCGGTCGCTCAATCTTATCGTCAATTTATTATCCCACGTGGAAATTTCTCTGGTGAAGTTGGAGGCGATCTTGATATTCGTCCCCCTCTTCAGGTATTAGAATTAGTACCGGGAATGATTGTGGATGAAGAACCTCGTGCGGTTACGCTATGGACAGCAAGGCCAGAACAATCGGATCAGCTGTGGGCCATCTTGAAGAGCGAGCTCAATAAACACAATGCAACGCTAGTTGATCATTCCGATCGAGACTTGATTGGTAAAAATGTGACTTGGGTTATTGGTAATGAAGAAGGCCAAGCTATCGCCGATTATCAATTTACACGTATTAATTTCGGTCGTCGCTCTGGTGTTCGAATTGAGATCACTCAGCTAACGAATGATTTGAATTTACCAAGCCAAGACTTTTTGCTCGATCGCTATGCAGCGGCTATGGCCAACTTGCTAACAACAAATTACGATGCACAATTGCGCGCTGAAACTAAACGCCAAGCACTGCGTTTAGGGCAAAATATTGTCTTTACTATGGGTACAGATAGAAATGCATTGCCAATTATCGTTGCTCGTACACCGTTTGATATCGCTTGGCATCGAGTTCCAACTATGATTGAACAGTTTGGCTTTACCGTCACGGGTAAAAGCCAGTCGCAAGGAGAGCTAACGGTATTTTATCGTCCAGCTGATCAAGAAGTTTGGGATAGCCATAAAATTGAACCACTGACGATCGATCGCGGTAAGTATCATTTATTATTTGGTGACTTAGGGAATAGAACTTCAATTAATATTACCGACACCGATGGAAAGCTTCTTACTGAAGAGCAGTTAAGTGAGTTTATTCCAATGCTTAGTGCGACATCAAACAGCACAAATTGATACACTGATAAAAGTGAAAAGGACGAGTGATTACTCGTCCTTTTTTTTGGTCGTTTTATCGTTGTGGTTATGCAATGTTTCCTGGTGCTTTTTATCTAATTCAATTAAACGGTTGAGTTCGTCATTGTTTTTGGGTTTAAATTTGTCGAGATTTTTTGGGGTAAAATAACGAAAAGCCGCAATGTTACCGATTAAAAAACACATGATGATCGTTATGATGACCCAAGGAGAGGTAAGAAAGTCCATATTGCCCAACTATAATGAAATATTGAGAATATATTGATTGTATATACTTTCTAGTTTTTGTCTCACGATATCTTTTGCCAAAACGTGTTGCTGAGCGAGAGTTTTATCTAGAGTATCGATAGAAAACTGATTAAGGCAATTAGTGGCTGTTTTTCGATGGCTGATATGCCAAGGCTCGATACTCACCCCACCTAACTCTTTTCGATAAGGCAAAAAGAAACCAAATTGCTCTAAATTACATTCGAGCCATACAAAAAACTTAGCTTGATGTCCGGTTTGATACTCCCAGGGCTCTAGTTTTAAATTATGAATACCTAAAGAGGTTTTACAATAGACATCAAAATCGGTGCCCCAATGATGACGACTGGCACCAGGTAACGCCGACCAGCGTAAGATTGCGTCGACTAATTGATGCTGAGAAAGTAAAGAGATGTCTAACGGGCGGCTTTGCTTATCTAATACAGGGAGTTCGCCAGTGCACTTTCGATTCCAAATCGACGCTTGGCGCCCAAAATCTCGAAAGCCACTAGCAATAGAACAGTTAAATCCAGCTTTATCGGCCGCATGAATTAAACGGCCGAGATCTTGATGAACATCTGGGTGAACTAACATTGAACTTGTGCCTATTTGCATCGGCGCAAGATGTGAATCGATTAGGCCACTAAGCTGTTCTGGAGTCATGGTTTAAACCAGTAAATGTTTTAGTACATTTTGGTACATATCGGTTAGCTTCTCAAGATCAGCGACATTTACGCACTCATTGACTTTATGGATCGTTGCATTAACCGGCCCTAATTCAACAACTTGAGACCCCATTTGAGCAATGAAACGCCCATCTGATGTCCCGCCTGTTGTAAGCAGTTCTGGGGCTTTGTGGTTAACATCAGTTACTGCGTTCACAACAGCGTCAAGTAGACTTCCTGCATCCGTTAAGAATGGTTGACCGTTGATTGTCCACTTTAGATCGTAATCTAGACCATGCGCATCTAATGTTGAATGAACACGACGTTGAATCTCTTCATGGGTTAGCTCAGTGCTAAACCGGAAATTAAACTGAACATCGAGCTCCCCAGGAATGACATTCGAAGCACCAGTGCCACTATTCATATTTGGGATTTGAAAGCTTGTTGGTGGGAAGAAAGCATTACCGTCATCCCATTTCGTTGCTGCAAGTTCAGATAACGCAGGCATAGCTTGGTGAACCGGGTTTCTTGCTAAGTGTGGGTAAGCAACGTGTCCTTGAATGCCTTTAACGTGAAGATCACCGGTTAATGATCCGCGACGACCATTTTTAACCACATCACCGACAGCATTTGTACTTGATGGTTCACCCACAATACACATGTCAATAATTTCGTCTCTGGCCATTAGTGTATCAACAACACGAGTCGTACCGTTGATAAATGGGCCTTCTTCATCAGAGGTAATTAAGAATGAGATCGAACCTTTATGGTCGGGATGCAGTTCAACAAATCGCTCTACGGCAACCAGCATACAAGCCAATGAACCTTTCATATCCGCTGCGCCACGGCCGTGAAGGTGACCATCGATAACCGTTGGTTCGAAAGGTGGAGTGTGCCACTGTTCTAATCGGCCGGCAGGGACAACATCAGTATGTCCCGCGAAGGTAAATAAAGGCGCTTCTGTACCACGACGAGCCCAGAAGTTGGTCGTATCTTCAAACACCATCACTTCAATTTCAAAACCCAATGCTTTGAGACGTTCGATCATTACTTCTTGGCAGCCAGCGTCTTCTGGAGTGACCGATTGACGGCTAATCAAATCCTTTGCAAGTGCCAGTACGGGACTGTCTGTCATTATTTAATCCTATATTCTTTTTCGATTCTATATTAACTAAAAAGTTAAAAGCTAAGAGCTGAAAATTGCAGCGTATTGTTCAGCTTTAAACCCTATGTTTAATGCGCCTTTAGTTGCTAGCACTGGGCGCTTTATCATGGCTGGGTATTCTACTAGAAGATCGATTATTGTGGTGTCATTTATTGACTCTTTTTGTTCATCACTTAATTGACGATAGGTTGTGCCACGTTTATTAAGCACATTTTCCCACCCTAATTGCTGGCAAAATTGCACAACTAATTCATTATCAATTCCATCTTTACGAAAGTTGTGAAAAGTGTAATCAACCTGATGTTCATCAAGCCACTTCTTGGCTTTCTTAATCGTATCGCAGTTTGGGATACCGTATAGGACTGTGCTCATTATGATGGTCTCTTGTGTTCGATTGATGAAAACTATGAATCCTATCAGGAACGAGAGATGAGGACAAAACAGGAATGGTGAGAGCTTTCGGTAATCTAACTTGGTAATTCATAACTAAGTTGGTGCGAGTTATTGATCTCTTGATCAAACGCAACACACAAAATGCCAAAACATAAATAATAAATCGATATAGAATTAGGAGGTATCGATGGAACTAAGTCCTGTTTTCGCAAGGCGATTGTATCTTGCGTATTTGGTTGAACATATTGAACGCCCTAATGTTCCCAAATTGATAGAAATTACGGGGTGGCCGCGTAGAACTATTCAGGATGTATTAAAAGCACTTCCGGGAATTGGTATCGAATTAATGTTCATTCAAGATGGGCGTCGCCATAATGATGGTTATTATCAATTGTCTGATTGGGGACCATTCGACAGCCAATGGGTATTAGATAAGCAAAATGATATTGCATCCAGCTTAGGACGTTGATTTCTTATATTGAATTCACGTCCAAAACTGACGGTTGATACACCCACTATTTTACGTAAATAAACGCAATAAACCCAATCCAACTGATTAACAACAATACCCAAGGTAGCTTTGGTGATGTTTGTGGTTCAGGTGTTGGTAGGTGATTTTGCTCGGGAAGAGAAGATGATTTACTAATCTTCTCTTTTTGTTGTTTCTTTCTTTCCTTATCAGCCTGGCGTTGTTTTTCTTTTTGTTGCTTTTTGTATAGTGCAATGCCATGTTCAATTCCCTGAGCAATCAATTTCGTTTGATCTTTGGTTTGCCCTGGTTTTTGAGTTGCTTTGGCTAGCTTTAAGGCCTCTTGCTGAGTTTGTGGTGACACTGTTTTTTTATTCATCGCGGATTATACTGTTTTCAGAGGTTATCTAACACTTTACCATATTGGTTTAGGTGGGCACCTGTAAATTACGTAATAATGATAGTGTAATGTGTATATAGTTTTCATTTTACTTGGTTTTTGTCGGTGACAACTAGCCTAGTATATTAAGTAATCAAATTGAGTTAGAAATAAAAGCAAGTAGGAAAAATACCTACTGATTTCAAAGTGGATAGAGGATTTATAATGTTGTGTCAAAGTGCCATTTTACCGGAAGCGGAACCTTTTGCGCTCTATACGCTGTTTAAGATCAAGAGTGAACCGAACTTGGTTTTAGAGCATTTAAAAAAATTACCAAAAATTGTCGATGAATTAAATCAAGTTCAACCAGGCGCGAAGCTTACCTTATCGATAGCCTTTACTTCTCAATTCTGGGCTTTGTGTGACGTGGCGATGCCAACTGAATTGGTTGAGTTTCAGCCTTTAGGTGAAGGTGATATATATGCTCCTGCGACCGATGTTGATTTTATTATTCATGCTCACAGTGCTCGTCATGATTTACTATTCTATTTCTTACGTAAATTCGTATGTGAAGTAGAAAGCCATATTGAGTTTGTTGATGAAAGCTATGGCTTCCGATATTTAGATGCTCGAGATACCAACGGCTTTATTGATGGTACTGAGAACCCTGAAAATGAAGAACGTAAAGACGTTGCGATTATTCCAGACGGTGAATTCTCTGGTGGTAGCTACGTCATGTTGCAGCGTTTCGTTCACAATTTACCTGCTTGGGAGCGCCTTAATATTTCGGCCCAAGAAAAAGTCATTGGTCGGACAAAGCCTGACTCAATCGAATTGGATAATGTCCCAGCTAACTCGCACGTCGGCCGTGTGGACATTAAGAAAGAAGGTGTGGCACTAAAGATTGTTCGTCATAGTTTGCCGTACGGATCGGTGAGTGGGGATCATGGCTTGGTGTTTATTGCTTACTGCAATACGTTATCGAATTTCCAAGATATGCTGCACAGTATGTACGGCATGACCGACGGGAAAACCGACAGTATGTTGCGCTTCACTAAAGCCGTAACTGGCGTTTTTGCTTTTGCACCATCTCAAGAAATGCTTCAGGCTCTGACTCTTAAATAGGTTTAGCATCATAATGTTAACGATAGTCGTGATAACATTGGTGACGATTTAGAATTAATAGAATAAAAAATGGCGCGTCTTAGTAGGACGCGCCATTTTTATTGCTTAGAGTCATTTACTGCAACGCATTATCGCATTTTGAATATCTCTTTATGAAATTGCTGCTTTGGAAGTCCTGATTTTTCAAAATAGGTTTGCAGCTGCTGCCCAAAACCTTCAGGCCCACAGAAGCAAACATCGAACGTTTTACCTGCCATGGTTTGCTCTATTTTACTGCCATCTAAAATCTGATTGTTTTCAGCATCGAACAGGTGTAACTCAACAAATTTAATCTTATTAAGGATAGCGAGCATTTCTTTCTCGAAATACGCCTCTTTTTTGGAGTTAACGCAATAGAATAGGTCTATTTTCGTGTAGCGATTGGGTTGGTTGTTCTTTTGATTTTGTAACCAGTAAAGGCGAGAAACGAAAGGCACAATCCCAATTCCAGCCCCAATCCAAACCTGATTCTCTGCTTGAGGAATTTGAAAATGACCATAGCTACCTTCAATTGTTACCTGTTGACCAACTTCTAATTTATTGACCAACACAGTGGTATAGTCACCCAATGCTTTAATACCAAATTCAACCTGTTTTGATTGGTCATCATAATTCAAAATAGAAAATGGATGAGGCGCTTCACCATCATGAAAATTTAGATAGGCAAATTGTCCCTCTTTATATTGAATTGGAGAGTCAAGCTTTACGCTAAAGCGAACAATGGCATTTTCGTTGTCACCAGCACCAAACTTTTCAACGCTCGACACAGTTCCTTCTGATTTATTAGCTTGTCCAATTTTCCCTGAGAGAGATAAGTATGAGCACCAAACTCCTACAATAGAAAACAGCGTAATGGCGATATTGAAAGGCGTAGACGCTGTGGTCCAGTCGAGTAGCAATGCTGAATGAAATGCTCCGGCAATCACAAGGATACCACCCAATTTATGGGTGAATTTGAATTTTTTGTAGCTGATGGCTTGAACCAAGCTAATGACACAGAAGATAACAAAGACCTTGAATGAAATATCACCAACTTGTTCAGCGACACCATGCCAATTAATTCCTTCAATAGTTGGACGATCATCTCGATTTGGAGGTGAAAGGAAACCAAGATCTGTAAGCCAATGAGCACTCTCTATCGTTGCCCAATGTAAAATAAGGGCGACTAGGGCACCAATACCTAATTGTTTATGTATGGCGTAGCCTTTATCCAATCCGCGAACGATGGATTCAACCCACTGAAATCGAGAAGCTATCAAAACGGCAGTACACATATAGCTAAAGCCCAACATACCTGTGAGCATTGTTAATTGATGTCTCCAGAAGATAAATTCACCAAACTGATCGTAGCCAACCAGAAGGGAGGGCAGCCAGAGTAAAAAGAGGATGATAGTTATTCGAAACATAATAGCTCACTGTATAAAATTGATGGGCGATGGAATGGCGTAATAATAAGCAAAATTGGGGTAAATAGTAGTGAGTAGACGCATTCTTTGCATGGATTTACATATTTTTACGAATAAAAGAAAGGTTCTAATTGACGCTGATCGACGTGTGATCCTTTCAATACCGAAAGTGCTTAAGTTTTTCTGATGTCGACCGATACCCTTGTTGAGAACAATTGTAAGGTAGATTATGACCATCACCGTTAATACCAACGTGCCTGCGTTGACGATTCAAAGACAGTTAACGAATTCAAGCGAGATGTTAAATCAAGCGCTTGAACGTTTGTCGTCTGGAAATCGGATTAACAGCGCGAAGGATGATGCGGCAGGGTTACAGATCTCAAATCGACTTCAATCACAAATGAGTGGTTTAGATGTCGCGGTGCGAAATGCTAACGATGGTATCTCTATCTTGCAAACCGCAGAAGGCAGTATGCAAGAGAGTACGCAATTGCTGCAACGGATGCGAGATCTTGCGCTTCAGTCGAGTAATGGTGCAAATAGCCAAGATGATCGACGGGCATTACAGCAAGAGATGTCCGCGTTAAATGATGAAATCAATCGTATCGCAGAAACGACGTCATTTGGTGGCAATAAACTGCTCAATGGTCAATATTCTAAAGCCGCATTCCAAATTGGTGCGAGTTCAGGGGAGGCGGTTCAAGTGTCACTCCAGAATATGCGCAGTGACAGTATCAATATGGGAGGCTTTAGCTACCAAGCTTCTGCAAAGGCTGATTCAACATGGCAAGTTTCTGCCGCAAATAGAAACTTGACTATAAGTTACCTAGATCGCCAAGGAAATCAGCAAGATATTTCCATTGATGCAAAAGTAGGTGATGATATTGAAGAGTTGGCGACCTATATCAATGGCCAAACGGATTCTGTTTCAGCCTCGGTGAATCAAGATGGTCAACTTCAGATTTATATGGCAGGGAAGGAAACTCAAGGAACCTTATCGCTTTCCGGTGGCTTAGCCTCTGAACTGCAAATAGGGGCGTTAGGTTATGAAGCCGTCGATAATATAGATATTACCGATGTCGGAGGCTCACAGCGGGCTGTCGCAATTCTAGATACTGCTCTTGAGTTTGTTGATCAACACCGCTCAGAAGTGGGGGCATTGCAAAATCGATTTGGTCATGCAATTACTAACCTTGAGAACGTCCATGAAAATCTTGCAGCATCGAATAGTCGTATAAAAGATGCAGATTACGCAAAAGAAACCACTCAGCTTCTTAAGCATCAGATATTGCAACAGGTTGGCATGTCATTGTTAGCTCAAGCAAAGAAACAGCCCAATCTCGCGATTACCTTATTGAGTAATTAACAAAAAATTTTGTTATATCGTATTGAATGCGAAAAACTTTAGCACTTTTTTTGAAAAGTTTGACACCTAGAACACTTAAGTTATCGGCAAAAATAAATTTAAAAAAAAATCACTTTTTTCCTCAAGAATCCCAAACCAGTGCCGTTATAAAAAGTAACTTTGAGAGAACTACTTGGTTTTTCGAGACGTCGAAAACCTGAATATCGGAAAATCAATTGGAGAATCATCATGGCAGTTAACGTAAATACAAATGTATCAGCAATGACAGCGCAACGTTTTTTAAACAGCGCAACTCAAGCACAAAATACATCAATGGAACGTCTATCTTCTGGCTTTAAAATTAACAGTGCAAAAGATGACGCAGCGGGATTACAAATTTCAAACCGCTTAAATGTTCAGAGTCGCGGTCTAGACGTTGCAGTCCGAAATGCCAATGATGGTATTTCAATGGCACAAACCGCCGAAGGCGCAATGAACGAGACCACGAGCATTTTACAAAGAATGCGTGACTTGTCCCTACAATCAGCGAATGGTGCGAATACCGATGATGACCGTGGTGCAATCCAGGAAGAGATGACTGCACTGAATGATGAGTTAAATCGTATTGCTGAAACCACATCATTTGGTGGTAATAAATTACTTAACGGCACATTCGCGACCAAATCAATGCAAATTGGTGCTGATAACGGTGAAGCCGTTATGCTAACAATAAATGACATGCGCAGTGATAACGCAAGTATGGGTGGCATGTCTTATGTTGCGGCAAATGGTAAAGACAAAGATTGGACTGTTCCTGAAGGCGCGAATGATCTGCAAATTTCGCTGACTGATGGTGATGGGGTTGAGCAAACAATATCAATCAATGCAAAAGCAGGCGACGATATTGAGGAGCTAGCGACTTACATTAATGGTCAAAATGATTTGGTCAAAGCGTCGGTGAACGAAGATGGAGAGCTACAAATCTTTGCGGGAACCGATACCGTTTCAGGCCCTGTATCGTTTTCTGGCGGATTAGCTGGTGAGCTTTCGATGGGAGCGGGTAAAGCAGAGACGGTCGATGAAATTAACGTAAGATCGATTGGTGGCGCACAACAAGCGGTTGCGATTATTGATTCAGCTCTAAAGTATGTTGACAGTAACCGAGCGCAACTTGGTGCATTCCAAAATCGCTTCGACCACGCGATTAACAACTTAGACAACATTAACGAAAATGTGAGTGCTTCGAAAAGTCGAATTAAAGATACTGATTTTGCGAAAGAAACAACCAACCTCACTAAATCACAAATATTGGCGCAAGCGTCGAGCTCTATCTTGGCGCAAGCTAAACAGGCTCCTAATGCCGCTCTTAGCCTTCTTGGTTAATTGTGAAGCGAACCAAATCCAGCCTTCGGGCTGGATTTTTTTTGCCTAAATTTTAGATTGAAGTTTTTCTGTAATATCAAAAGGTTAATTCACAATCCTCGCCAAAAGGAATCATACTTTCCTATTCAATACAACTTTTTTATCAAAAAGATCAAAAAAAACCTAAAGGATGTATTCATCTCGCCGTTAAAGGAAATGAGAGAAATGAAAATGTACCAAGATGAGGTGAGAGTCGTCGCGGTACATAAGTCCTAAAGGAGATCTATATGTCTATAACTGTTAACTCAAATGTTTCAGCGATGACCGCTCAGCGTTATTTGAACAATGCATCGGAAGTCTCGCAGAAGTCTATGGAACGTCTATCATCGGGCTATAAAATAAATAGTGCAAAAGATGATGCGGCGGGATTGCAAATATCAAATCGATTAACATCGCAAAGCCGTGGTCTAGATGTCGCTGTTCGTAATGCGAACGATGGTATATCTATGGCGCAGACTGCTGAAGGTGCGATGAATGAAACGACAACGATTTTACAGCGTATGCGCGATCTTTCTTTGCAATCTTCGAATGGTTCAAATACGAAATCAGATCGTCAAGCGATTAACCAAGAAGTGACGGCACTGAACGACGAACTAAATCGTATTGCAGAATCAACCTCGTTCGGTGGCAACAAACTACTAAATGGTACGTTCGGGAATAAGTCCTTTCAGATCGGCTCATCGTCTGGTGAAGCTGTGATGTTATCTATGGGGAACATGCGTTCAGACACCGATACAATGGGTGGGAATGCGTATGTTGCTACCGAAGGCAAAGACTCTAGCTGGACAGTTGGTAGCGCGACAGATATGACATTGAGCTACACTGATAGTGATGGTGAAGCACAAGAAGTGACAGTGAATGCGAAGCAAGGCGACGATTTAGAAGAGCTTGCGACTTACATCAATGGTCAAAATAGTGACCTTTCTGCATCGGTTGATGAAGACGGTAAAATGCAGATATTTGCTTCAAACCAGAAGGTTTCGAGTGAGGTTACTGTTGGTGGTGGGCTAGGTGCTGAAATTGGTTTTGGAGCGGCAGAGAAGGTCACAGTGGGTGATATTAACGTTTCATCTGTTGGTGGTTCTCAGTTAGCGGTTTCAGTGATTGATGGCGCATTGCAAGCAGTAGATAGCCAGCGTGCAGAACTTGGTGCATTCCAAAACCGTTTTGATCATGCGATCAATAACTTGGATAACATTAACGAAAATGTAAACGCATCACGCAGTCGAATCAAAGATACTGATTATGCGAAAGAAACCGTGCAGATGACTAAGTCTCAGATTCTGCAACAAGCGAGTACGTCTGTTTTAGCGCAAGCAAAACAGTCGCCATCAGCGGCTCTAAGTTTATTGGGCTAATAGCGAAGTGGATTGAGTTTACTCAATTCCATTTATGTTTATTCATCCAATGAGATGGAGAGGGAGATAGTTATGGACATTACATCCTATACATCGAACATCCAGTCTTATGGCTCGAAAAGTGGCACCAAATTTGCTTCTGAGAGTGAAACTGCAAAAAGCATTTTAACTCCTCAACAAGTGAATCGTGCAGACGATGCGCAAGAGAGGACGGTTGAAAAAACAACCGATTCAGTGGAAGAAGCAATAAAACTTGCTAAACAACACGAGCGATCTACGGAAGAACAGCGAGTAAAAACGAGGGAGCAGATGCAAGAATTTGTATCGTCCATCAATAAAGACTTGTCGTTCAGTGTAGATACTGAGTCTGGTCGAGAAGTGATGACGATTTACGAAGCCGAAACGGGCGACGTGATTCGTCAAATACCAGAAGAAGAAATGTTAGAAGTACTGCGGCGCCTTGCGAAAGAGCAAGATCATCATACTGGTCTGGTTATGACTAAGGTGTAAAGTGTAACTTTAAAGGTGATTTAATGAGTATGGGCCCAATAGGGATGAGTTCTGGCATGGATATAAATTCCTTGGTCAGCAAAATTGTCGATTCAGAGCGCGTTCCTAAGCAGCAACGTATCGACAATACGCGCATGGAAAATAATGCCAGTATCAGTGCTTATGGGCACCTCAGAGAATCGCTAGATACAATGAAAAACTTAATGGCGGGTTTTCGTCAGGACGAGGCTTTTGCTACACGTAAAGTTGGTAGTTCAGATGAAAACGTTGTCAACGCAGTCGCGTCGACAAAAGCTATTGCTGGTAGGTATGCTGTCGATGTACTGCAGCTTGCCCAAAGTCATAAAGTTGCATCTCATGTATTAGATGAAGATGTGAGATTTGGGCCGGGTAAGTTGCAGATATCGTTAGGCAAGTCAAATTATACTGTTGATGTTCAAAGCGGCACTAAATTGCAAGAAGTGGTGGCAGGTATTAACCGCTCAAAAGGCAACCCTGGTGTCAGAGCATCGATTATTAATGATAAAGAAGGTCCGCGTTTAATTGTCGCATCTGATAAGACTGGTGAAGACAATAAAATCTCTATTCGAGCTGAAGCGGTAAGAGGAAATCCACTTAAACAACTCGAATATAAAACGTTAGAAGAACGAGTAAAAGACATCGAGGCGGCTCGTTCCGAAGCACAGCAATTAATCGCACCACTTAGCCCAGACGAGCAGAAAATTGCTAAGAAAGTGGCTGAGAAAATGGAATCCGCGGCTCGACTCGTTGATGAGGATGTTGCGGCGCAAATCAAACAAGCGGCAGGTGAGTCAGGAGCGAAAACGCCTGAAACGACTGCAGCGGCAACGAAACAAGACGCGAACTCCGGTGCTGTTACACCCAATGATGAAGCGAACGTTGCGGCGGCTCTTCAATCCCAGTCTAGTGACGTCACCGATCCAAATGAGTATGTTCGCCCAGAAGATAGAATCCCCGGTTGGTCAGAAACCGCTTCGGGTACATTACTTGATTCGTACCGAGAGCTTGAACCTGATTTAGATCCTGCCGCAATCGAGAAACTTCAAGAGATTCCAGGGGCAAGTAATAGCGCTTCCGGTACGTTATTCGATTCTTATGTCACGCCAGAAGAAGCGCAAAGTAAACTTGAAGCTGAGTTGAAGAAAGAACAGCGCGCTATTGATCAGGCTGTGGCAAACGGCGGCATGACTGAACAAGAAGCGAAAGAGTTAGAGCGCTCAAAGCTTTCGCCAGAAGAAAAAGAATACATTAATAAAGTCGAGCTGGTCCAAGCTAGACTAGAGAAAGCGCAACAATCCTTTGAAGGTTATCAAGGGATGAAAGAGGTCGAAACCGCGCAAAATGCCGAAGTGCTGCTTGATGGGGTTGCGAGGTTATCAAGCGATAACAATATCATTGAAGATGCGATCGATGGTGTCGATCTCGAGTTAGCTGGCTTATCACCAAGCGAAGGTAAACCCGCTGAAATTAACATCGAATATGACCGTGAAACTGTCCGGAATTACATTGAGCAATTTGTCGACTCTTATAATCAATTCTACCGAACGACTAAATCATTATCGAGTGTCGACCCTCAAACGGGAGAAGCTGGGCCGTTGGCTGGAGATAGCGTCGTCCGTAGTGCTGACTCTCGACTTAAAAGGGTATTCAGTACTCAAATCGAAAGTGCTCCTGCTGAAATTCGTAGTCTTACGGAGTTTGGTGTGACAACAACGCGGCAGGGAACACTTGAAATTAATTCAGATATGCTGACTAAGCAAATCAACAATAATTTTTCTAAGTTAGGTGAATTTTTTGGTGGTCGTGATGGGTTTGCTAAACGTGTTGAAGATTCGATTCAAAGTTTGACAGGTGTTACAGGATCGATACGGACACGTGAGCGTACTTTAACCGAGCAAAATTATCGTTTAGGTGATGATCAGGCGACGTTAGACCGAAGAATGCAGGAATTGGAAAAGCGAACTCAGGCAAAATTCTCTGCGATGCAAGATGCGACTGGAAAAATGCAAAGTCAACTTTCCGGTATGATGAATGCATTAGGTTAATAATATGGAAAATGAAATTAATCAATTAAGTGATATTGATCGCATTTTGAATCAAGAGTTGACGAATGTTGTCCTTGATAGTGAAGAAATTACGCGTTTGGTCGATAAAAGGGATCAGATATTGCAGCAATTAATAGACTATGCGTCAAAAAATGAACGATTTGCAAAATCAACAATGTGGGCAGATGCCATTAGTTCAACACAAAAATTGGTTGAGTTAATGAATTCGCAAACTATGAAGGTTGGCGAGGATTTGCGAAAGTTCCGCATTGGGCAAAAATCAGTTCAGCTGTATCAAAAGTATTAATAAGAGGGATTCTAATGCGCGGTTCTTTACAGGCTTACAAAAAGGTCTCAGTAGACAGCCAATTAAGTGCGGCTTCACCGCATAAAGTTGTGCAAATGCTGATGGCTGGAGCTATTGAACGTCTAATCCAAGGTAAAGTTGCGATGGAGCAGGGGAATATTCCAGTTAAAGGCGAACGCTTAGGTAAAGCATTGGATATTATTATTAGCTTGCGTAGCTGTTTATCGATGGAAGACGGTGGTGATATTGCCGAGAATTTGGATCAATTATATGAATTTCTAATAACGCAAATCACCACAGCAAACCAAACCAATGATCCAAATCCCATTGATGATGTGATTGAAATTATTCGCGAGATAAAGTCAGCATGGGACCAAATACCAACAGAATTTCATAACCTAACTGTTGGGGATGTCTGAATATAGTTAATTAGTTTAAACCAACATCACATCTGATTAGCCGTTGGTTGCCAATTTTTATTTATTCCCTAGAATAGAAGCCACTCTATGCGCGAGTGGCTTTTTTTAGTTGCTGAATATAAAAAATTGTCTATTGTTTATAGAGATAGGTTATATTTGAATATCAATATAGCGATAGTTATTTTAGTTTAAAGGCATAAACAGGTATCCATGCAAGGTTTAGCAAAACTTCTTGTCATTGAAGACGACCCAACAACACGCCAGCATTTGTCAATTATATTGGAATTCGTCGGTGAACTCTGTGATGTCGTTACGTCTTCAAAAATAGATAAAATTGATTGGTCCTTACCATGGGCGGGTTGCATTTTAGGTTCTATGGAATACGGAACGATAAGTACAGAGCTTAGAGAGCATTTGTCTAAGGCAAATCACATCCCTCTACTTGTTGCGAATCAGCAGCCCTATTCGATAGATGAGTTCCCCAACTTTGTCGGTGAGCTTGATTTTCCTTTGAACTTTGCTCAAGTCAGCGAAGCGCTGCGACACAGTAAAGAATTTCTTGGTCGACAAGGTGTTTCTGTCGTTGCATCAGCACGCAAAAATACGTTATTTCGTAGCTTGGTTGGTCAAAGCATTGGCGTTCAAGAGGTTCGTCACTTAATTGAGCAAGTTTCCCCTAGTGAAGCAAACGTTCTCATATTGGGTGAGTCCGGTACGGGTAAAGAAGTGGTTGCTCGAAATATACATTACCATTCGACTCGACGCGGTGGACCTTTCGTACCCATCAACTGTGGCGCAATCCCGGGAGATTTGCTTGAAAGTGAGCTATTCGGCCATGAGAAAGGGGCGTTTACTGGCGCGCTGACCGCAAGAAAAGGGCGTTTTGAACTTGCCGATGGTGGTACGTTATTCCTCGATGAAATCGGTGATATGCCGATGTCTATGCAAGTTAAGCTATTACGAGTCTTGCAAGAGCGTTGTTTTGAACGCGTCGGCGGAAATACGACGATCAAGGTGAATGTACGAGTTGTTGCGGCGACCCACCGTCATCTTGAAACCATGATTGAGAATGAATCATTTCGGGAAGATTTATATTATCGCTTGAACGTTTTTCCTATTGAGATGCCAGCTCTTAAAGAACGTAAGGATGATATTCCTTTGTTACTTCAAGAGCTATTAACGCGTATGCAAGCAGAAGGCGCACAGCCGATCTACTTCTCGCCTCGTGCAATCAATTCTCTGATGGAGCACAACTGGCCAGGTAACGTACGTGAGCTAGCGAACTTGGTTGAGCGTATGATTATTCTGTATCCGAATAGCTTGATTGATGTGAATCACTTGCCTACCAAATATCGTTATAGTGACATTCCTGAGTTCCAACCCGGTGGTGGTTTACAGAGCAGTATTGAAGAGCAAGAGCGCGAAGCACTATCAAATATTTTCTCTGAAGACTTTAATCTTGCTGCCGTGGATGAAATTGTTAACGCTAACAATGGAAACCAAGAGCTGCCGCCAGAAGGGGTTAACTTAAAAGAGTTATTGGCTGAATTAGAAGTAAATCTGATCAATCAGGCCTTGGACGCGCAAGATGGTGTTGTGGCAAGAGCTGCCGATATGCTAGGTATGCGTCGTACTACCTTGGTAGAGAAAATGAAAAAATATAACATGCAACGTTAACTCGTCATTGAGTCAATATATTGTCAGGTTATTATTGCCAGTTTTAAGTTGTTGAATATAAATAACTATTAGGCTTGGAATGCTTCTTGCTTCCAAGCCTTTATTATTTTTGTTTGACCGCTGTATTGGGCTAATAACGACATGCAAGATTTATCGACAGAACAAGGCCAGTCTCATTTAGATTCCTTAGAGAATCAGGTTGAACGCTATAAGCAGGTTTTAGAAGTGATGCCTGCGGGGGTCATTTTACTCGATACTCAAGGGATCATTCGCGAAGCAAACCCAGAAGCGATGCGTCTTCTTGAAGTGCCACTGCTAAATCAGCGTTGGTATGAAGTGATTCAAAATGCATTTGCGCCTCGTGAGGATGATGGACATGAAATCTCATTGCGTAATGGACGTAAGGTTCGTTTAGCGATTACCGCTTCTTCCACCGGTCAATTAATGCTGATAACGGATCTAACAGAGACCCGATTACTGCAATCCCGTGTTGGTGATCTCCAGCGTTTGTCTTCTCTTGGCCGAATGGTTGCGTCACTTGCACATCAAGTTAGAACCCCATTGTCGAGCGCAATGCTATATGCCTCAAACCTTGGTGCGCCAAACCTACCACCAGCCACGCGCGAGCGTTTTCAAACGAAATTAACGGACAGATTGCAAGACTTAGATAAGCAAGTTAGCGATATGTTGCTGTTTGCCAAAGGTGGCGACAACAAGGTTATTCATCCATTTACGTTGCAAGATCTGATTAACGAATTTCATCCGATGATAGAAACGGCCATCAAGAGCCATCAAGTTGATTATGGTGAAGAGGTTGAACAACCAGAGGTGGTGTTACTTGGGAATGTTAATGCTGTGGCATCAGCGCTCAGTAATCTCGTTATGAATGCTATTCAGATCGTGGGTAAGCAAGCTCAGATCGATCTTTTCTTTCGACCCGTCAACGGTGAACTTAAAATCTCGGTTCAAGATAATGGTCCCGGAGTAGCCGAAGATATTCAAAACAAAATTATGGAACCTTTTTTTACCACTCGTTCTCAGGGAACAGGGCTTGGTTTAGCGGTCGTGCAGATGGTCTGTCGTGCGCATAACGGTCGACTGGAACTTGAATCTCAGCAGGGAGATGGCGCGTGTTTCACCATGTGCTTGCCTATAGAACGTGCGAATACAGAAATAAATGCTCAACAAGGAGATAACTAATGGCTCAAAGTAAAGTACTGATTGTCGAAGACGACGAAGGTTTACGCGAGGCGTTGGTTGATACCTTAGCGCTTGCGGGATATGACTGGATTGAAGCCGATTGTGCAGAAGAAGCGCTCATAAAGTTGAAAGCAGAATCGATTGATATCGTTGTATCTGATGTACAAATGGCTGGGATGGGCGGACTCGCTTTATTGCGAAATATCAAACAAAACTGGCCTAATTTGCCAGTACTTCTGATGACAGCCTACGCCAATATTGAGGACGCAGTTGCGGCGATGAAAGAAGGTGCGATTGATTATATGGCCAAGCCTTTTGCACCGGAAGTCTTGCTAAATATGGTGAGTCGCTATGCTCCAGTAAAGTCCGACGATAACGGCGATGCAATTGTTGCCGATGAAAAAAGCAAACGATTACTGACATTAGCCGATAAAGTCGCTAAGACCGATGCCAATGTCATGGTATTGGGGCCGAGTGGTTCGGGCAAAGAAGTCATGTCTCGATATATCCATAATGCGTCTAATCGAAAAAATGGTCCTTTTGTTGCGATTAACTGCGCCGCAATACCAGATAACATGCTCGAAGCGACATTATTTGGATATGAGAAAGGTGCATTTACAGGTGCTGTACAAGCTTGCCCAGGTAAGTTCGAACAAGCCCAAGGTGGCACGATTTTACTTGATGAAATTAGTGAGATGGAATTAAGCCTTCAAGCTAAGTTGCTTCGAGTTCTCCAAGAGCGGGAAGTCGAACGCCTTGGTAGCCGTAAGAGTATTCAGTTAGATGTTCGAGTATTGGCAACCAGTAACCGTGACTTAAAGCAGTATGTTCAAGAAGGACATTTTCGTGAAGATTTATACTATCGTTTGAACGTTTTCCCAATTATTTGGCCAGCGTTATCTGATCGTAAAGGGGACATTGAACCCTTGGCACTTCACTTGATTGAGCGCCATTGTCAAAAAATGGGAGAGCCTGTCCCAAGTTTACAAAAAAGTGCGTTGGACAAATTACTCCGTTATACCTGGCCAGGCAATGTACGCGAGTTAGACAATGTGGTTCAGCGTTCGTTGATCTTATCTGAAAAAGGTCAGATTACGGGCGAGCATATTCTTCTTGAAGGTGTCGATTGGCAGGATGCAAGTGGGTTGCAAGATATGGTCGCGACCAATGGAAAAGCTGCAGAGTTATCCGAAGTTGTGGAACCCAATGTGTATCCGAAGGCTGAAGCCGAAAATTTACAGAGTTCATCTAACCAGACTCCAGCGATGGGGGGATCAACGGAGTCTGGTTCTTTGAATTCCACAAGTGCAGGCTTGGGGGGAGAGCTCAGAGACCAAGAGTTTGCCATCATTATGGAAACACTAGTAGCTTGCCATGGACGCAGAAAAGAAATGGCCGAAAAGTTGGGTATCAGCCCGAGGACCTTGCGCTATAAGCTCGCCAAGATGCGAGACGCTGGAATTGATGTGCCAGGATAGCTCAATCTTATTTATGGCACGCTACTTGCTCTTTTGTTAGTAAGACAAATTATAAGTCAAAGAATTGGCAATCGAGGGCACTATGAGATTAGACGGGTTACAAAGCGAAATGCAAGCAATGATGGCTCAAGCGTCAAATAATCAGTCGCAACCAACCATCAATACATCAGGCAGTGATTTTGGTGATCTTTTAGGGAAAGCGATAAACAGCGTTAATGGATTACAAAAAACCTCATCGTCTCTCCAGACTCGGTTCGACCAAGGAGATGCAGATGTTTCTCTTTCTGATGTGATGATTGCTCGTAATAAAGCGAGTGTCTCATTTGACGCAACCATTCAAGTGCGAAACAAAATGGTTGATGCGTACAAAGAACTTATGAACATGCCAGTTTAAGTAGTAGGTGACGTATTGTGGCAGAAGATAAGCAATCTACCGATCTCGCTCTCGCAGATAGTAATGATGTAAGCCTATCTGGCGGTGAGATGACCTTAGAGAATCAAAACCCTGATTTAGGTGAAAAAAGCTCATCGAGATTTGATTTTGCGGTGGGCGATTTAGACATGATTCGTCAGATTGTCTTAGTCTTGTCGATTTCAATTTGTGTCGCGCTTATCATCATGCTCTTTTTCTGGGTTAAAGAACCTGAAATGCGCCCACTGGGTGTTTATGAAACGGACGAGTTAATTTCGGTCCTCGATTATTTTGATCAAAGCAAAAAAACCTACAAGCTCGACGGGAATACCATTTTGGTTCCTGCTAGTGAATACAACAACCTAAAACTTGAACTCGCGCGAGCAGGAATAAATAAACAAGCAGACGATGGCGACAACATCTTACTCCAAGATATGGGGTTTGGTGTCTCTCAGCGCCTCGAAATCGAACGCCTCAAACTCAGCAGAGAGCGTCAAATATCCAAAGCAATCGAAGAGATGACTCAGGTACGAAAAGCACGTGTGTTGTTGGCGATGCCAAAGCAAAGTGTGTTTGTTCGTCAAAATCAAGAAGCATCAGCGTCGGTATTTCTTACGCTTCGTAGCGGAGCAAATCTAAAACAAGATGAAGTTGATGCGATTGTGGGAATGGTCGCAAGTGCCGTACCAGGCATGAAATCAACACGAATTACGGTCACGGACCAGCATGGTCGACTGCTTAATTCTGGCTCAGAAGATGCGCTTACGGCATCGAGACGTAAAGAGCAGGAGCTTGAATATAAGAAAGAACAAACATTACGTGAAAAAATTGATTCAATTCTTATTCCGATTCTAGGTCTGGGCAATTATACCGCTCAGGTAGATATTGTACTGGACTTTAATGCGGTAGAGCAGACTCGCAAAGTGTTTGATCCAAGCAATGCATCACCACGCAGTGAATATACCGTAGAAGATTATAACAATAGCAATACCGTTGCCGGAGTCCCGGGAGCATTGAGTAATCAACCTCCAGCAGACGCATCTATTCCTGAAGATGTCGCTCAAATGAAGAACGGTTCGCTTATTGGTCAAGGATCTGTACGTAAAGAAGCAACACGTAACTATGAAATTGATACCACCATTAGTCATGAACGTAAGCAAACAGGTTCTGTGAGTCGTCAAACCGTTTCGGTTGCGGTTAAACAGCGAGCGGTTGTAAATCCAGAAACCAACGAAACGACCTATACACCTCTTACGGAAAGTGAGCTGAATACCATTCGTCAGATTTTGGTTGGTGCAGTAGGGTTTAATGAGGGACGAGGAGACTTGCTCAATGTTCTTAGTGTGCAATTTGCGGTCCCTGAAGTAGCAGAAATGGTAGAACCGCCGATTTGGGAGAACCCGAATTTCAATGATTGGATACGCTGGGCCGCAAGTGCTCTTGTTATTATCGTTATCGTATTGGTTCTTGTTCGACCAGCAATGAAAAAACTTATTAATCCTGTGTCCGATGACCAAGAAGGAATGTATGGACCTGATGGTCTACCGATTGGTGAAGATGGTGAAACTAGCCTGATTGGTAATGACTTAGAGGGAGGCGATCTGTTTGAATTTGGTTCGACAATCGACTTACCTAATTTACACAAAGACGAAGACGTACTGAAAGCTGTTAGAGCACTTGTGGCTAATGAGCCAGAACTTGCAGCTCAAGTTGTGAAAAACTGGATGAATTTGGAAGAATAATATGCCGGATGAAGAAAACCAAGCTCCTGGTACTGAGGTTGCAACCACCGATTTTGACGTAAGCTCAATGATGGGTGATGAGAAAGCATCTATTTTACTTCTTAGCTTAAATGAAGAAGATGCAGCTAACATCATTCGTAATTTAGAACCGAAACAAGTTCAACGAGTCGGTGCTGCAATGGCGCGTGCAAGCGACTTGAGTCAAGAAAAGGTAGGGGCGGTTCATCGAGCATTTCTAGATGATATTCAGAAATACACCAACATTGGGATGGGTAGCGAGAACTTTATGCGTAATGCTCTCGTAGCGGCATTAGGTGAAGATAAGGCCAATAACTTGGTTGACCAAATTCTACTTGGTACCGGTTCGAAAGGTTTGGATTCTCTTAAATGGATGGATCCTCGTCAGGTTGCAACGATTATTATTAATGAACACCCTCAGATTCAAACAATCGTACTCTCCTATTTGGAGCCGGATCAATCAGCAGAGATTTTGTCACAGTTTGCTGAACGTGATCGTCTCGATTTAATGATGAGAATTGCTCACCTCGAAGAAGTTCAGCCAAACGCCTTGGCAGAACTCAATGAAATTATGGAGAAACAGTTTGCCGGTCAAGCTGGTGCTCAAGCCGCGAAAATTGGTGGCCTAAAAGCCGCCGCTGAAATCATGAACTTCATGGATAACAATGTTGAAGGCATCTTGATCGATCAAATGCGTGACAAAGATGAAGATTTGGCCACGCAAATTCAAGACCTTATGTTTGTCTTTGAAAACTTGGCTGAGGTTGATGACCAAGGTATTCAAAAACTACTGCGTGATGTACCACAAGATATACTTCAGAAAGCACTTAAAGGGGCTGATGAAGGCCTAAAAGAGAAGATCTTCAAGAACATGTCTAAACGTGCTGCCGATATGATGCGTGATGACATAGAGGCGATGGCACCAATCAAGGTCTCGGATGTTGAAGCAGCGCAGAAAGAGGTGCTGGTTGTGGCTCGTCGCTTAGCGGATGCTGGTGACATTATGCTTGGTGGTGGCGGTGATGATTTCGTATAACTTAGATAATCATGGATAACGGCCAAAGAATGGTGTCACCCATAAGGCTGGTAGTGTATGTCAATAGATAGAAAAAGAGGGTTTTTACGCCCTGAATCAACTCAAGACTCCGAGTCAATTCAACCTCAAGCGTGGGGGTTGCCCGATTATGCTGAAGGAGAATCAGCGAAAGAGACAGCGTTAAATTATGATCCGAGCTGGTCGCCAGATTTCGAAGAAACCGAGCAACATGAACTGCGTCCTTTCACGCAAGAAGAACTCGAAAATATCCGCCAAGATGCGTACCAAGAAGGATTATTTGAAGGTAAGGAAGCTGGGTTTAAACAGGGTTACGAAAAAGGGAAAGCAGAAGGGATTGAAGCCGGTCATATTGAAGGCCTTGAACTTGGCAAAGCAGAAGGGCTTGAAAGCTCTCAACAAACCGTAGATGAACATATTACCAGCTTTGTCGAACTCGCATCTCAATTTGCAAGCCCTCTTGAACTTATGAATAGCCAGGTTGAGCGTCAATTAGTTGATATGGTTCTCACCTTGGTGAAAGAAGTGGTGCATTTAGAAGTAACGACCAACCCACAGATTCTTCTAGATACCGTTAAAGAATCGGTTGAATCACTCCCAGTAGCAAATCACACCATCGAGTTAAAACTCAATCCTGAAGATGTGGAGTTAGTTCGACAAGCCTATGGTGAGGAAGATCTCGAGCAGCGAAATTGGAGCTTAAGTAGCGAACCTTCTTTGACTCGTGGAGATGTACAAATCGTCGCGGGCGAATCGAGTGTTTCATACCGTATGGAAGATCGAGTGCGTTCTGTATTGCAAAATTTTTGCTCCTCTAATCGACATGTTGGAGGTGAGTAATGCTCGCACTAGCGGAACGATTATCCAGCTATAAAACCACAGGCTTATCAACTCGCCCAGTGGCATCTGGGCGATTGATTCGTGTGGTTGGGCTAACACTTGAAGCTATTGGTTGTCGCGCTCCAATTGGAACGACATGCCGAGTTGAAACGATGTCCGGTGACATAGAAGCCGAAGTTGTTGGGTTTTCAGGTGACCGATTATTTTTGATGCCGAGTGAGCAAGTTAACGGCATTTTGCCAGGTGCGAAAGTGACACCATTGGCTGAGAACACTGGTATTCCGGTAGGGATGGAGTTACTTGGTCGTGTGATTGATGGTGTTGGAAATCCATTAGATGGACAAGGCGAAATTTACACCGAAAATTACGCAAGCTTTGATGTTCCTGCAATCAACCCATTAGCGAGAAAACCGATTTCCGAGCCGCTTGATGTAGGGCTTAAAGCGATTAATGGACTTCTCACTGTCGGCAAAGGTCAGCGTATTGGTCTATTTGCTGGTTCTGGTGTGGGTAAATCTGTGACCTTAGGAATGATGACCTTAGGCACAACAGCACAAGTTGTTGTGGTCGGTTTGATTGGTGAACGTGGTCGAGAAGTAAAAGAATTTATAGAAGAAATTTTAGGCGTCGATGGGCGTCAACGATCTGTTGTGGTTGCCGCTCCGGCAGACTCATCGCCTCTTATGCGTCTTAAAGGCTGTCAAACGGCATTAACCATTGCAGAGTATTTTCGTGATCAAGGGTTAGATGTGCTGCTGTTGTTGGATTCATTAACGCGTTTTGCTCAGGCACAACGTGAAATTGCTCTCTCGGTTGGTGAGCCTCCAGCGACAAAAGGCTATCCGCCGTCTGTGTTCGCAAAGTTACCTGCGTTAGTTGAACGAGCGGGTAATGGTGCTGAAGGAAAAGGATCCATTACTGCATTTTTCACGGTCTTAACTGAAGGGGACGACTTGCAAGATCCGATTGCTGATGCATCTCGAGCCATATTGGATGGACACATTGTATTATCGCGTGAAATGGCGGATGCAGGTCATTACCCTGCGATTGATGTCGAGAAGTCGGTTAGCCGCGTTATGCCTCAGGTAACAACCGATCAGCATATGTTGATGGCTCGTGCGGTTAGACAAATTCTTTCTGTATGCAGAAAAAATCAAGACTTAGTCGCGATTGGTGCTTACAAAGCAGGAAGTGACCCGGCAGTGGATCAATCGTTTACATTAAAACCAATGATTGATCAGTTTTTGCAACAAGGAATGAAGGAATCAGTCCCGTTTGATATGAGTGTGAATATGCTGAAAAGTTTATTGCAAGTTGAAGGTTAATTATGACGAATGCTTTAGTACTTCTGCTTGAGCAGATGATAGATAAAGAAGATAAAGCGGTTATGGCATTGAGTCAGGCGCGTCGAGAACTTGACGAATATTATCAGCAGATTAATCAAATAGAACAATATAGGTTGGATTATTGTAATCAATTGGTTGAACGCGGAATGAGTGGTTTAACCGCGAGCGAATATGGCCACCTTAATCGTTTTTTAACTCAGTTAGATGCGACATTGGATAAACAGAAAGAAGCAGAATCACAGTTTAAGCAGCAAGTCGAAACTAGCGAGGAGCATTGGCACGAGGTTCGTAAGCAGCGTCGCTCTTATGAATGGATGTTAGATAAAAAGCGGGTTGAACGTGAAAGATTGGCAAGTATACGGGAACAAAAAGAGCTTGATGAGTTCACCACATTACAATTTGCTCGTCGTAAAGGAGCGCAAACGTAATTGAGTACCGTATATGAAACTGGCGCACTTCTTGCAATCGATCTTTTATTAGCAGGTTAATAAGAGAATATTAAGTGCTTTATTGACGTTAACTGAGTTCATATCGACGTCTTACTAGAGCAAATCGGCCTTTCTGAGAAGGAAACTTCCAAAAAGACTGAAATAAGCGGCGCGCTATTGCCATTTGCGTACCTACGTATGAATAAGTCTACGAGAGTATTGTTATGAATATCGATTTCATCCCGTCAGCAAAGTCATCGCCCAATGTGGCAGCATCAAACAGTGATGCAGAGTTAGTATCCACCGATGAAGCTACCGAAGAAAGCGGCGAAGGTTTTTTCGCCAAGTTATCCGCTTTATTTAAAGGTGAAGCTAAGAGTGAAGTTAAATCCGAGGGTGATTCTCTTGATGTGGATAATAGTGATGAGATAAATGCCGATGTCGACGTCAAAAAAGTGGCTTCCGAGCTTGATGTCGCTGAAGGCCAAGCAGTAGATGAGCTCGCGGAATTGGAAGGTGAGGCTGCTCAGTTAGATGACGTCGAAGAAAGTGATGACACCGCTGCAGCAGATATGAAAAAGGCAAATAGAGAGAATACTGAAGAGCTGAAATCCGATGCTAAAGTCGCATCACTTGATACTGAAAAAGTGATGGAGTCTGGCGACAAAATTTTGGACAAACTCAAACAAGCTAACAGTGTGTTATCTCAATCTAATCAAACTAAGCAAGACCCATCCTTGTCAGACGACGGCAAAGCCTTGCCAGATCAAACACAATTATTGGACGAACCTAAGCTAAATAAAGCGGAAACTTTGGCAGCAATGTCAGAAACACAAACTGACTCAATTGAAGAAGCTAAGGACAGTGACGTCGATGACATATTACTGAAAGCCGATTTGGCTGCTGTGGAAAATCAGGCTGAGGTTAAACAGGCGCTTGTTGATAATGAGGTCGTTGCCAAATCAGAAAATACTAAAGAAGACTTACAACAAATGGCCATGGCAGCAGCAACGTTTTTCGAAACAAAGCAGGAAACACTAAATGCAGAGTCGGTTGATGATGGCGCAGTAGAATCGAAAGAACCTGAACTGATTGATTTGGAGCGAATTAACTCTGGATTGGCGGCTAAACCAGACGAAGCGGTTGATGAATCTAGCCAAAATATCGCGAAACAAACAGAAGTGACACTCGCTGCATCTAAAGATGTATCAGCAACTCGAACGGTAAACAATGTACAAGTCGCCACACCTGGTATGGTTTCGGCAGAACAATCTAACCAGAGTCAAACAGGGAAACCTGTTTTAGAGTCAGCCACAATGAATAGTGATGTGGAAGAAATATCACTGCAAGGCAAAAGTGTGGTAGTTGAAGCAGAGGGCAGCGCTAAAGAAGCCAAGTTGGTTCGCCAGCCTCAGGTTATTCAATCAAATTTAAGTGCAGCGGTGCAAGAACGAATGGCTCCACAAGTTGGTGTTAACAGTAGTGCTCCCGTTTCATCAGAAGTAGCGCTAAATGCTACGACAGCGGCGAATGCTATGCCATCAGCCGCGGCAGCACTAGGTGGTATGTCGGTACTTGCGGGAACAGATACTAAAGCGAAGTGGTCGGCAGAGCATATTGAACAAAATGGCCTTCAGGCTCTTGAAAGCACTCGAACAGAAACTGGAAAAGAGAGTTCACTTGCTCAGCAACTTTCCTCGGTAAGTGGATTAAGCGGCCAAATGTCGTCACCACTCAATAAAATGGAAGCAATGCCAGCTCAAGTTCCTGTCATGGTTAACAAAGAAGTCGCGGCAGACCAGCTATCTGAGCGGGTTCAGATGATGTTATCTAAAAACTTAAAGAATATTGATATCCGACTTGATCCACCAGAGTTGGGTCGAATGCAAATTAGGATGAATATGAATGGTGACTCGGCAACCGTTCATTTTACGGTGGCGAATCAACACGCTAGAGATGCACTTGAAGGGGCAATGCCACGTCTACGTGACATGCTGGCACAGCAAGGTGTTCAGCTAGGTGAAACGGGTGTTCAACAGCAAAACGCTCAGCAACAGCAAGGTTACGCGTCTGGAGAAAGAGGTCAGTCTCAATCTGATTCGAATCACGGTAACGAACAGATGGCTGGAGACGAAAGTTTTCCAACTGATGTAAAACTTGATGTAAATCTTGGCGCAAAGCCTGATGGGATAAGCTACTACGCCTAAATCAATATAACTAATTATAAGAGAATAATATGGCTGACGACGAAGTTAAAGAAGAGGCTCCGAAAGGAAAAAGCAAACTGCTGATCATTATTATTGCAGTCGTTGTGTTACTTGGCGGTGGCGGTGGTGCAGCATTCTTTCTTATGGGCTCAAGTGAAGATGCTGCGGAAGGTGGCGCTGAAGCACAACAACAGGTTACACAAGAGCCTGCTGATCCGGTGCAATATGTAAGTATTCCGCAACCCTTTGTTTTTAATGTGACAGGGGATAAGCGAGATCGTTTAGTACAGATAAAAATTCAATTGATGGTTCGAGGTTCTGAGAATGATGAGCTCGCTCGTTATCATACGCCTCTTATAGAAAGCTCCTTGTTGTCGACTTTTGCGTCGGCGACGGTGGATCAATTGCGCAGTCCCACAGGGCGAATTGAACTGCGTGATAAGGCAACAGAAGATATACGTTCAGCGTTAAATAGAGCGGTAGGAAATCCCGTTATTGAACGGGTGTTGTTTACCGATTTCGTAATGCAATAGTAGGTGTAGAGTGACCGATTTATTAAGCCAAGACGAAATTGATGCACTGCTGCATGGTGTCGATTCTGTAGAGGAAGATGAGGAACAAGAAGCTGGTGCTCAGGAAAGCACGAGCAGTTCGTTTGACTTCTCGTCACAGGATCGCATTGTGCGTGGTCGTATGCCAACGCTGGAATTGATTAACGAGCGTTTTGCACGACACATGCGGGTGAGTTTGTTTAACATGCTCAGAAAACCAGCAGAGCTATCGATTAACGGCGTACAGATGATGAAGTTTGGTGAATACCAAAATACGCTCTACGTTCCGACAAGCTTAAATATGGTTCGACTTCGCCCTCTCAAAGGGACGGGCTTAGTGACTCTAGAAGCACGCTTAGTGTTTATCCTTGTAGAGAACTTTTTTGGCGGCGATGGCCGTTTTCACGCCCGTATCGAAGGGCGTGAATTTACACCTACAGAGAGACGTGTCGTTCAACTTTTGCTGAAAATTTTAATTTCAGACTATAAAGAAGCTTGGGCACCCGTGATGGGAACCGAACTCGAATACCTCGACTCGGAAGTAAACCCTGCTATGGCCAACATTGTGGGGCCCACCGAAGTGATTGTTGTGAGTTCATTTCATATTGAAGTGGATGGTGGTGGCGGAGATTTCCATGTCGTTCTTCCATATTCAATGATCGAACCGATTCGTGAATTGCTCGATGCGGGTGTCCAGTCCGATAAGATGGAAGCGGATGTTCGTTGGAGTTCTGCACTACGTGAAGAAATTATGGATGTACCGGTTAATTTTCGCATCGATCTTGCAGAAAAAGAACTGTCATTACGCGATCTTATGGAATTACAAACCGATGATATTATTCCGATAAATATGCCTGAGCATGCGTTGATGTATATTGAAGATTTACCCACATTTCGCGTTAAGTTAGGTCGTTCTAAAGATAAAGTCGCGGTGAAAGTATCAGAGAAAATTCAGCGTCCTGAAGTGGTTAAAAGTGATTTGTCGTTTTTAAGCGAAAATATCTTAACGGATCTTGAGAATGAAGATGCACCTGAAGAATAAACAATTTTTAATGGAAGTAGGTAAATAACTATGTCTGAATCTGAAGACCAAAAGCTAGCGGATGAATGGGCAGCAGCGCTGAGTGAAGATCCTAATGCCTCCTCAGACATCGATGTCGATGAAATCTTGGCTGCGCCATTAGATGAGTTGGAAGATACCTCTCCAGCCATCTCGCAAGATGAAATGCGTAAGCTAGATACCATCTTGGATATTCCTGTGACCATTTCAATGGAAGTGGGACGCTCAAAAATCAATATTCGTAATTTATTGCAACTTAACCAAGGTTCAGTCGTAGAGCTTGATCGTATTGCGGGAGAGTCACTGGATGTTCTCGTTAATGGAACACTTATCGCCCATGGTGAAGTGGTCGTGGTCAACGATAAGTTTGGTATTCGATTAACCGATGTCATTAGTCAAACTGAGCGTATTAAAAAACTCAGGTAATCAAAAACTAGGGTAACGTTCATGAAATGGATGATCATAGGGCTATTACCGCTACCGGCGATGGCAGCGTCTACAGCGCCACAATTTGATATTGCGGCAAGCTTTGGGGCGTTGATTTTAGTCATTGTCTTTATTTTGTTTTTGGCTTGGATGCTTAAAAAAATGCGCTTGCCAATGCTTGGTGCTCAAAGTGACTTGAGTGTTGTTCGTCAGTTGCCGGTTGGAACCAAAGAGAGAGTTATGGTAATCCAAGCCGGTGAAGAGCAATTTTTAGTCGGTGTGACGACGCAATCAATTCAACTAATTTCTAAGTTAGAGACACCTATTTCAACGACAAAAGAGAAAGGTGATGCGCCCAAGTCCTCTTTCGCCCAGCAACTGAATCAGGTGATTAAACGCCATGATAAGTAATCAGAGTTATTCGAATTTGTTTGGAAAGCATTGGCTTGAAGCTAACGTACTGGTCATAACTAAAGCATTAGTACTTATGCTCCTTCTTACGACAATGGTTATGGCCGCTGACGACCCAACGTCGGCTGTATCGGTTGTTGATAATGCAATTAGTCAATCAACCACCTCGACATCGAATACAGTGCTAGGTCTGGGGAATCAAGGCATTCCTGCTTTGACGATGACGACAAATCCGAATGGTGGGGAAGATTACTCCATTAATTTGCAGATTTTAGCTTTGATGACTGTGATGGGCTTTTTGCCTGCCATGGTGATTTTAATGACGTCGTTTACTCGAATCATTATCGTGATGTCTATTTTACGTCAAGCTATGGGATTACAGCAGACGCCTTCAAATCAAATTATCATCGGTATCTCACTTTTCCTTACTTTTTTTATCATGTCGCCAGTATTGAATGAAATAAACGATAAGTCGGTTCAACCTTACTTAAATGAACAAATCTCGGCTCGTGAGGCATTTGATACTGCTCAAGGGCCAATTAGAACTTTTATGCTTAAGCAAACACGAATGAAAGATCTAGAGAGCTTTGTGGAAATTGCAGGCGTTGAAGTGGATGACCCGAATAATGTTCCATTATCAATTTTAATTCCTTCATTTGTCACTTCTGAGCTAAAAACCGCCTTCCAAATTGGCTTTATGCTTTTCTTGCCATTTTTGGTTATTGACTTAGTTGTCGCATCGATATTGATGGCGATGGGTATGATGATGCTTTCGCCAATGATCGTGTCCTTACCTTTTAAATTGATGTTGTTTGTCTTGGTTGATGGGTGGAATTTGATTCTTTCGACACTGGCGGGCAGTTTTGCGCTTTAGGGGAGTATATCTATGACACCTGAAATGTTTGTTGAGCTGTTTCGAGATGCCTTATGGATCGTTTTAATAATGGTGTGTGCGGTTATCATTCCGAGTCTTCTAATCGGTTTGGTTGTAGCAATTTTTCAAGCGGCAACCTCGATAAACGAACAAACACTGAGTTTTCTTCCTCGTCTAATTGTTACCTTGTTGACCTTAATGGCCTTTGCGCATTGGATGTCTCAGATGCTAATGGACTTCTTTTTTTCTATGATTGAGCGTATGCCTCAAGTACTGTACTGACTGAGGCAGACATGGAGTATCCGACTCACATTATACTTGATTGGATGGCTAACTTCTTTTGGCCGTTTACGCGTATCTCAACAATGCTGATGGTGATGACGGTAACTGGTGCTCGTTTTGTCCCTACTCGTGTCAGATTCTATCTTTCTCTCGTAATTACGTTCGCTGTCATGTCAGTTATTCCTCCAGTCCCGACCGATATAGAGCTCTTTTCCATCCAAGGTTATCTAACGACGTTTGAACAGCTGACCATTGGAATCGGCATTGGGATCGTGACTCAGTTTATTCTCCAAACGTTTGTGATGTTAGGGCAAATTATTGGTATGCAGTCGAGCTTAGGTTTTGCGTCGATGGTCGATCCTGCGAATGGTCAAAATACCCCCGTACTTGGTCAGTTTTTTATGTTTCTTGCGACGATGTTTTTTTTGGCAACAGATGGTCATTTAAAACTCATTCATATGGTGGTTCTTAGTTTCAAGACTTTGCCGATTGGCACTGGTGGGCTGCGTAGCGTGGATTATCGTGAATTAGCATTATGGTTTGGGACCATTTTTAAAGTTGCATTAACGTTATCACTATCCGGCATTATAGCCCTACTTACGGTTAACCTATCGTTTGGTGTTATGACTCGTGCTGCGCCTCAGTTAAATATATTCTCATTGGGTTTCGCGTTCGCACTTATGGTTGGCTTGTTATTGTGTTGGTATATTGTCAGTGGGTTGTACAGCCAGTATGAGCCTTATTGGCTTGAAGGCGAAGCGCAAATTTGCCGACTCATTCGAACGAGTTGCTAGGAGGCTGATATGGCAGAATCAGACGGTCAAGAACGCACCGAAGACGCCACCACCCGAAGGCAGGAGCAAGCTCGGGAGAAAGGGCAGGTTGCCCGATCAAAAGAGCTTGCGTCGGTTTCGGTTTTAGTCATTGGTTCTGTTTCGCTTATGTGGTTTGGTGAGAGTTTAGCTAAAGCTTTGGCGGCAATTATGGCTAGAATGTTTAATCTGAGCCGGGCAGAGATTTATGACCATGGCCGATTGTTTGATATTACCTTGAATGGATTGGGTAATCTGATATTTCCTTTATTTCTAATTCTTATTATTTTGTTCTTGGCGGCGTTGATTGGAGCTGCTGGCGTGGGTGGTGTTCGTTTTTCTGCGGAAGCGGCGATGCCAAAAGCATCTAAGCTAAATCCACTGAGTGGCTTTAAGCGTATGTTTGGTATGCAAAGTTGGGTTGAACTACTGAAGTCTATACTGAAGGTGTCATTAGTCGCTGGAATGGCGATGTATCTGGTGAATGCTTCGAAAGTGGATCTGTTTCAATTATCGTTTGATGTTTTTCCGCAAAATATTTTTCACGCTCTCGATATTCTACTGAATTTCATATTCCTTATCAGTTGTTCATTGCTCATTGTCGTTGCCATTGATATCCCGTTTCAGATTTGGCAACACAGCAATCAATTAAAAATGACTAAGCAAGAAGTCAAAGACGAATATAAAGAAACCGAAGGTAAGCCGGAAGTAAAAGGGCGCATTCGGATGTTGCAACGAGAAGCTGCGCAACGTCGAATGATGGCGGATGTCCCCCAAGCCGATGTTATCGTCACCAACCCGGAACACTTTTCGGTGGCATTGCGCTATAAACAAGACTCAGACAAAGCCCCCATTGTCGTAGCTAAAGGTATTGATCATATGGCAATGAAGATTCGAGAAGTGGCTCGAGAACATGACATTGCTATTATCGCAGCTCCACCTTTAGCTCGGGCGCTGTATCATACAACCGAGCTAGAGCAAGAGATTCCCGATGGATTGTTTGTCGCGGTAGCGCAAGTTCTCGCTTATGTATTCCAATTAAAACAATATCGTCGACGTGGCGGTCAGCGCCCTGTTCTTGATGAGGCGGCAATGAATATTCCGAGCGATATGAATTATTAATGTGATGAACGATTAACACTTTGAATAATTAACGCTCAGGAATTGAGAGTAAAACCAATAATGCTCCCGCACCACCATATTCAAGGGGGGCTTGGTGATAAGCCATAACATCCGGGTGTTGGGCAAGCCATATAGGTACTTTTTGCTTTAGTATATGTTTACCAATGCCATGTTGAACACAGGCACAAGCGACACTTTCCTTAACACAGTACGCCAGCATTGCTGCCAACTCCCTTTTGGCCTCTTTTTGCGTCATTCCATGCATATCCAAAAATACATCGGGAACATACACACCGCGGCGTAACCGTTTAACTTCAAACTTAGACACATCACTGCGAGCATAACGAGTAGGTCCATCGCTATTGAGTAGTGGAACGAATTCATCAGAGAAGTAGAAACCACTATTCGTCGCTTCTTTCTCAAATTTACGTTTTTCGGTTTGTTTGATGCTTCGGCTTGGCGGTTGGATTATGGTATCCTGTCGCAACTTTTTTACGCCTTGTACTGCATCTTTAAACAGAGAAAAATCATCGTCGTCTAAGTCGTTATCTTTATTGCTCATGGCTTAGGAGTTCGTGTTGATTGAGATAATGGGTCGTATTGTAGCGCTTTTTGGAGATAATTTTGGATAAGATTTTTGAGGAAGAGGCCGTTTCCGAACTGGTTACCCTTCAAGACATGATTCGTTGGGCAATGAGTCGATTTAACGCTGCGCAGCTTTTTTATGGTCATGGGACCGATAATGCCTGGGATGAGGCGGTACAACTGATTTTGCCGTCACTATACCTTCCGATTGATACCCCACCACATATGATGAACGCTCGACTTACGACAAGTGAACGAGCCAAACTCGTTGAATTGGTCGTTCGTCGTATCAATGAGCGCACTCCCGTGGCTTATCTCACCAATAAAGCGTGGTTTTGTGGCTTAGAGTTTTTCATTGACGAACGAGTATTGGTGCCGAGATCACCGATCGGTGAACTGATTCAAGCAGAGTTTCAACCTTGGCTAGTCGAGGAACCGCAACGAATCCTAGATCTATGTACCGGAAGTGGCTGTATTGCTATTGCTTGCGCACACGCCTTTCCTGATGCAGAGGTCGATGCTGTCGATATTTCATCTGATGCCCTGCATGTGGCTGAAATCAATGTTCAGGAGCACGGTCTCGAACATCAAGTATTCCCAATGCAGTCCGATGGATTTAAATCGCTTGCACAAGATCACTATAACCTGATTGTGACCAACCCTCCTTATGTTGATCAAGAAGATATGGACTCGTTGCCTGTTGAGTTCGAACATGAGCCTGTTATTGGACTAGCCTCTGGGCCTGATGGATTGGATTTGGTACGTCGAATTTTAGCTAATGCGCCTAACTACCTCAGTGAAAAAGGAATATTGGTGTGTGAAGTGGGGAACTCGATGGTTCATATGATGGAACAATACCCAGACGTACCGTTTACATGGATAGAGTTTGAGAATGGTGGTCACGGCGTATTTATGATTACCAGAGATCAGTTGGTGGAATGCGCGGCGCTTTTCTCTGCGTATTTGGATTAACTTGTATCGACGATAGGTTCTCTTTTTTATAGATGAATCCTATTGGAAAAGTCCGGTGAGAGGCTTTACATCTCACCCCAATAACGCCACTATGTGGCCAAGAATTTTAGCGTAAACTTGAAGGCATACTTGAAGTGCTGGAACTAAGGTAGAGGATTTCATGGCAGGAAATAGCATCGGACAACACTTCCGAGTCACTACGTTCGGGGAAAGTCACGGCATTGCATTAGGCTGTGTGGTGGATGGATGTCCTCCAGATTTGGAAATTTCTGAGTCTGATTTGCAGGTAGATTTGGATCGTCGACGCCCCGGAACATCCCGTTATACGACTCAACGTCGTGAAGCGGATGAAGTGAAAATTCTTTCAGGTGTGTTTGAAGGAAAAACCACTGGTACGTCTATCGGTCTATTGATTGAGAATACCGATCAGCGTTCAAAAGATTATTCAGATATCAAAGATAAATTTCGTCCAGGTCATGCCGATTATACTTACCATCAGAAATATGGTGTGAGAGATTATCGTGGTGGTGGTCGTTCATCTGCTCGTGAAACCGCGATGCGAGTGGCGGCAGGCGCGATCGCTAAAAAGTATCTCAAAGATCAGTTTGGCGTAGAAATCAGAGCATACTTGGCTCAAATGGGTGATGTCTCTATCGATAAAGTCGATTGGGATGAAATCGAAAATAATGCATTTTTCTGTCCAGATGTCGACAAAGTTGACCAATTTGATCAGCTAATACGTGATCTTAAAAAAGATGGCGATTCTATTGGCGCAAAAATTCAAGTGGTTGCGACCAATGTCCCTGTTGGGCTTGGAGAGCCGGTGTTTGACCGAATTGATGCCGATATTGCCCATGCTTTAATGAGTATTAATGCGGTAAAAGGGGTTGAAATTGGCGATGGTTTTGGTGTTGTTGAACAACGAGGTAGCCAACACCGTGATGCTTTGTCACCGCAAGGATTTGAGTCTAATCATGCTGGTGGTGTTTTGGGCGGTATTTCAACGGGGCAAGATATTGTCGCAAACATTGCGCTTAAGCCTACGTCATCGATTACGGTTCCAGGCGATACCATTGATAAATCTGGGCAAGCAACTCAGCTTATTACTAAAGGACGTCATGATCCATGTGTCGGGATTCGAGCAGTTCCGATTGCTGAAGCGATGCTAGCCATTGTGGTTATGGATCACCTCTTGCGTCATCGTGGTCAAAACTACAATGTCGTGACGGAAACACCAAAAATTTAATTGGTTTGGACGCTCAAGTCGTAAGTTGCTATACAAAACCCTCCACCGAGGGTTTTATTTTGTTTGAGTAATGGCATGAAACATCAGTATCAAGACTTAATCACTCTATTTAATCGTACGTTTTCTCTTAGTTATAACACTCGGTTAGAACTTGGCAGTGATGAACCAATCTATCGCCCAGCGGATTCAGATTGCAATTACCATCGAATTATTTTTGCTCGAGGGTTTTATGCCTCTGCGCTTCATGAGGTAGCTCATTGGTGCGTTGCAGGTCCAGAGCGTCGTTTGCTGGAAGATTTTGGGTATTGGTATGAACCCGATGGACGAAACGAAGAAACCCAAGCTCGATTCGAGAAAGTGGAAATTCGTCCACAGGCTTATGAATGGATACTTTCCGTGAGTGCTGGTTTTCCATTTAATGTGAGTTGCGACAATTTAAATGGTGAATTTGAACCTAATCGAATGCAATTTATGCAGCTTGTTCATCAAGAGGTGATGAAGATATTTGAGCTGGGGATCCCTGAAAGAGTGGCGAGTCTATCGAACGTGCTTCGAGATTTTTATCAAACTCCTGAGTTAAAGCCAGAACTGTTTATCGTGAAATAACGAGAGTATTTATGATTATTGAATTTGAAGAAAAATTACTAGAATTGATCGATGCACGAATTGAAACGGCATCTGATGATGAATTATTCGCAGGTGGTTACTTGCGCGGTCATGTATCACTTTCTGCCGCTAGCTGCGAAGAAGAAGGTATTGATGATGTTGCTGAGCTAAAGCAACGGATTATTGCCAGTTTGGAGGAAGCTCGTTCTGAGTTATCTCCGGCTGATCGACTTATTGTGCAAGGCGTATGGGACGATCTGGTTGCGCAAGTTAAATAGTGCCGTCGGGATATGATATTCTCGATATAAGCTAGAATTTTAGTAAAACATCAAATTAACGAGGCCCTACTTAAGCGCCTCGTTTTTTATTGAAATGCTTACACTGCTTTTCCTTTGAGAAGCTTTCTGACCCACATGCGGCTTGGGTGAAGTTTTTCTAATATGTCGACAGGGAGTGGCAAAGGATCGTTACATATTATTGATGCGAGCAATTCGCCAAGCAGCGGTGCAGAGCTTAGTCCTCGTGAACCTAATCCTAAGAAGGCGTATAGGTTAGGGTAGTGATGAACTTCATCAATCGGTGACCCTTTAAAGCCGCTAGAAGCCTTATATTGATGTCGAATAATGTCCAACTCACCGATATTACCGACAAATGGAAGGTGATCCCGACTGACACAACGCACCCCTTGACGTGACAACCCATCCTCCACATTTACTTCTTTAGGCCAGTTTTGGTCGTTGACGCAGTTGATCAGTTTTTGTTTGTTTATCCGCTGAGCATCGGGATCGAAGTCATTGTTAAGCTGGCTCCGGTCGTAACTCGCACCAATGCAATGGTGGCCATTATTGGGGTTAATAGGTGTCATGTAGCCGTCATAGCAAAGCACGTTGTTCAGTTGTTTGAGGGCATCAGTGGTGGGAATATGGCTAACTTGGCCTTTTACTTTCCCGAGTGGTAGTTTGCTGCTTGGTGACAATTGATCGAATAAGTGACCATTAGCGATAACAACGGTTTGATGAGTGAAGTGCTGATCACCCGATGTTAATAACCAATGTTTTTCGCTATCGTCCCAGGTAATCTCATTAATTTCACAGTTAAAATGTGTGGTGAGCTTTTGATTCTGGGTTAACCTACTAATCAGCTGCTCAGTTAATTGTGCAGGGCAAAGCCAGCCACCTAATGGGTAGTGAATACTGGGGCTTGATACCGGGACACCTAACGACAAGCACGTTTGTCCTGACGTAAAACGTGTGACTAACTCAGAAGGAAATTGACCATCACCTAATCGTTGAAGCTTTCTCGTTGATTTTTCATCCCACATTAACTGCGTAACACCACACCAATCATGGTCGAACTTTAGTGATTGAGCGGCGTGATTAATAAATTGCCGAGAGTAAATAAAAGCAGAAGTAAAGAAGCGAGAAATGGCGTCATGCGAATGATTGATCAGTGGATAGATTGCCCCTTGACGATTTCCTGATGCGCCTTGAGCGGGTTGAGCATCTTTACAATAAAGGGTTACAGAGATACCTCTATCTGAGAGTGCTTTCGCTAAGCTGGCACTGGCAATACCTCCGCCGATAATCGCCACATCTTGAAGGTTAGAAACCGGAGGCATCGCATAGCAAGGTGAAATATTGGTATAAGGCGTTTTAACTTGCATTGAGCCTGCGAGCATGTCTCGTTTGGTGCCAAAGCCCTTTACTTTCTTCATTTCGAAACCAGCTTCGATTAAGCCACGTCGCACAAACCCAGCAGCAGTAAAGGTAGCGCAGCTGCATTGATACTTTGCTAGTTGTGCCATACCGTTGAAGAGCTCTTGGCTCCACATATCGGGATTTTTACTTGGTGCAAATCCATCGAGAAACCACGCGTCAATAATACCCGTTTTAGGGGTTGGAACCTTAGGCATGCACTCTTTGATATCCCCAAACCAGAGATCGAGAGTCACCATGCCATCGGCAAGTACGATACGATGGCATTCTGGAGCAGCAATAGGGTAGTGCTGTTGTAATTGCTCTGCATAATGTGCCAATTCTGGCCAAGCTTGGTGCGCTTTAACTAGGTCTGACTTATCGAGCGGGAATTTTTCAAAACTTATAAAATGGAGTGATTGAAGTGGTGCGTCAGGGTGCTGTTGACGAAATTGCTCAAACCATTGCCATGTGGCCAAAAAATTAAGACCAGTGCCAAATCCGGTTTCACCGATCACAAAGCGTTTTTCATCGGCTTCAAGCCAACGCTGAGGAAGTTGATTTTGGCGTAGAAATACGTAGCGAGTCTCTTCTAGCCCATTGACATTAGAGAAATAAACATCGTCGAATTGTTCAGAGACAGGCGTTCCTGAGTCGTTCCAATCGAGGTGAGCATGAGTAATTTTGGTCATAATTCGCAAATCTTTATTGAAAAACACATTATTGTAACCGAATTGTACGAATTTCTTGGAAAGCTGACCACTTTTGTTATCCTTGTTCGTTATTATCTAGCTGAATGTTGATTTATAGGGATCTTATATGAAACGAGTCGTAATCACTGGTATGGGTATTGTTTCCAGTATCGGTAACAATGTCGAAGAAGTGCTAGCCTCTCTAAAAGCAGGTAAATCAGGTATTACTGCATCTGAACAGTTTAAAGAGCAGGGTTTACGCTCTCAGGTTTGGGGTGATTTGAAAATCAATCCAGCTGAGCACATCGATCGCAAGCAAATGCGCTTTATGGGTGATGCGGCTGCGTATGCATACTTATCAATGGAAGAAGCGATTAAAGACGCAGGACTACCTGAAGAGATGGTATCCAACGATCGTACTGGTATTGTTGCTGGTTCGGGCGGAGCTTCTTCAGCGAACCAGGCACTTGCGGTTGATACTCTGCGTAATAAAGGCGTTAAGAGAATCGGTCCATATATGGTTCCACGTACCATGTCTTCTACGGTTTCAGCTTGTTTAGCGACACCATTTAAAATTCGTGGTGTTAACTACAGTATGAGTTCTGCGTGTGCAACTTCAGCTCACTGTATCGGTCATGCGGCTGAATTGATCCAACTAGGTAAACAAGACATTGTTTTCGCTGGTGGTGGTGAAGAGCTTGATTGGACATTAACAATGATGTTCGATGCAATGGGCGCATTATCGACTAAGTATAATGATACCCCTGAAAAAGCATCGCGTACCTACGATGCAGACCGTGATGGTTTCATCATTTCTGGTGGTGGCGGTATGGTTGTAGTTGAAGAGCTAGAACATGCACTTGCTCGTGGCGCGACTATCTATGGTGAAATCGTAGGTTATGGTGCGACATCAGATGGCTACGATATGGTAGCTCCTTCTGGTGAAGGTGCGGCACGTTGTATGAAGATGGCAATGCAAGATGTTGATTCTATCGACTACGTAAATACACACGGCACTTCAACTCCTGTTGGCGATGTGAAAGAACTTGGTGCGATTCAAGAAATTTTCGGCGGCAACAGCCCAGCAATTTCTGCAACTAAGGCTATGACTGGTCATGCGTTAGGTGCTGCTGGTGTTCATGAAGCTATTTACTCTACGCTAATGTTGCACCATGGTTTCATTGCGCCAAGCGTAAATATTGAAAACCTTGATGAAGCGGCAGCTGGTTTGGATATCGTAACGGAATACCGTGAGCAATCTCTAAACACGGTTATGTCGAATAGCTTTGGCTTTGGCGGAACCAATGCGACATTGGTTTTGAAAAAATACCAAGCTTAATTAATAACCTTAGGTGACCTAGAGTCACTAAAGTGTTAGGTTATGCCCCAAAGTACCCGGCTCGAGTAGCCGGGTACTTTCATTAAGACGATTTGTTTCTCTTTCCTATTCTTACTAAAGCTAATATCACGCGCCAATGAAAATCTTAATTGATGAAAATATGCCTTATGCTGAAACGCTTTTCAGTCAATTGGGCGAAGTAATACTGAAACCTGGCCGAACATTAACGGCTGATGATTTAGTTGATGTCGATGCATTAATGATTCGCTCGGTGACCAAAGTGAATGCCGCATTGCTTGAAAAAGCCAATAAATTAAAGTTTGTTGGTACTGCCACAGCTGGAATGGATCATGTCGACCAGGATCTATTGACCTCAAAAGACATCTTTTTTACTGCTGCGCCGGGATGTAATAAGGTCGGAGTTGCCGAGTACATTGTCAGCTCGCTAATGATTTTGGCACAACAGCAGGGTTTCTCGGTTTTCGATAAAACCGTTGGGATCATCGGTGCTGGACAGGTAGGCAGCTATCTTGCGCAATGCCTAGATGGGATCGGCATTAAAGTCCTGCTCAACGATCCTCCCAAACAAGCCACGGGTGATAGTCGAGAGTTTACACCCCTTCAAGCATTGTTAGAACAAGCAGATGTTGTCACTGTTCATACACCGCTAGTTGATTCTGGTGAGTGGCCCACAAAACATTTAATTGATCAGGCGGTTCTTGATCAGTTTAGACCCGATCAAATCTTGATTAATGCCGCGCGTGGCCCAATTGTTGATAATCAAGCTTTAAAGCAACGTTTGCAGAAGCAAGATGGTTTTACTGCCGTCCTAGATGTGTTTGAGTTTGAACCAGAAGTGGATTTTGAGCTACTACCACTGCTTGCGTTTGCGACACCTCATATTGCCGGATATGGCCTAGAGGGAAAAGCTCGTGGAACAACGATGATCTTTAATCGTTATTGTCAGTTCTTAGGTCAAGAGCTACGAGCAAACCCAAAACACCTGCTTCCGATTGCCCCAGTGCCAAAAATGGTGTTATCAAGACGGTGGAATGAGCAATCACTCTATAATTTAATTCAAATGATTTATGATGTCCGAGTTGATGATGCAGTATTTAGACGAGAAATCGTTAAGCCAGGTGCATTTGATGCGATGCGTAAATCTTATTGGGATCGCCGTGAATATAGTGCGATTACCTTAGTGGGTGATGATCAATGTCATTTATCGCCACTAGAAAAACTCGGTTTTCAAATAGAGGTTAAGTCATGAGCCAAGAATTTAATATTGCATTGTTAGGTGCGTCAGAGCCTGTCGGTGAAGCGATTATCGATATGCTTCAGGAACGTGAATTTCCGATGGGAGACTTAATCCTATTAGCAAGCGAACCGAATGAAGAAAAGTCATATCGTGTTGATGGTAAGTCTCTTTATATTCAAGAAGTGGCGGATTTCGATTGGTCGCAAGTTCATTTGGCTTTCTTTTGCGAAAGCTCAGAGTCTTCAGAACAATGGGCTTCAGTAGCGGCAGACGAAGGTGTTATCGTCATCGACAGCACAGAGCGTTATCGTTATGACTATGATGTTCCGCTTGTTATCCCTGAGGTTAATCCAGAAGCAATTTCAGAATTTCGTAATCGAAATGTTATCGCGAGTCCATCTGCAACAACGGTTCAACTGTTAGTTGCGCTAAAGCCTATTCATGATGCTTTCGGTGTCGAAAGAGTGAATGTGAGCACTTATCAGTCGGTTTCGGCTGCCGGAAAAGCGGGAGTCGATGAATTAGCGGGGCAAACAGCTCGTCTATTAAATGGTTTACCACCGGAGTCAGACCATTTTAGCCAGACCATTGCTTTTAATTGCCTTCCACAAGTGGACCAATTAACTGAAAATGGATATACACGAGAAGAAATGGCCTTGGTCTTAGAAACTCAGAAAGTGTTTAATGATCCTTCCATTGCGGTCAATCCGACGTGTGTCATTGTACCTGTTTTTTATGGTCATGCAGCGACGGTACACCTTGAAACGCGTACACCAGTGGATGTATCTCAAGTTACTGAGTTGTTAGAGCAGGCTCCAAGTATTCAAGTATTTAACGGACATGATTTTCCAACAACAGTACGTGATGCAACGGGTAAAGATGAGGTCATGGTAGGGCGTATCCGCAATGATATTAGCCACCATAGTGGAATAAACTTTTGGGTTGTTGCTGATAATGTCCGTAAAGGATCTGCAATCAATGCAATCCAGATCGCTCAGTTGCTTATTGATGAGTATCTATAATTTGTAGAATGATTAAGCCGATATTAGATTGAGCTAACAGAAAAACGCCAGTCAGTGACTGGCGTTTTTTATATTCTATTTAGTTTAATATTACTAAGTAACGTAAATTAACTAGCGAGCTTTATGTGCGTTAGGGTCGTTTTTACAGGCCCCGTCCATGCATCGACCGTATAGGTATAAACTATGGTTAGTCAGAGATACATTGTATTTCTCTGCGATTTCTTTTTGACGCTGTTCAATCACATCATCAGAAAACTCAATTACTTCACCGCAGTCTAAGCATACAAGATGATCATGGTGGTGCTGTGTAGAAAGTTCGAATACGGACTTCCCACCTTCGAAATGGTGACGAGTTACAATTCCAGCATCATCAAATTGATTGAGTACGCGATAAACTGTAGCAAGTCCGATCTCTTCATCTAAATCGATTAATTTCTTATATAGCTCTTCAGCACTGATGTGTTGGCACTCTGGTTGCTGTAACACTTCTAAAATTTTAAGTCGAGGTAACGTAACCTTTAGACCTGCATCTTTAAGTGCTTGATTGTTATCAGACATAGACTTTCCTGTTAATGTTCTGCAGATGTGCAACGAAAATATACCGCCCATTATAGGTTAGTATATGCTAATAATAAACCACTAACTGTAAAAGGATATTTCAAAAAATTCCGTTATGTTACATGATTAGTGTTTGGGAGTTATTGTATCGTTGAAATCGATAACTTATTGATAATAAAGCCTTCAATACGTTGAAGGCATAGTATCGATAGTTTGTCGCTTAGCCTGCGAGTTCTGCTAAACACATTTCATCGTAAATTTGTTTGACCCATTTATTTACGCGCTCTTCTGTTAGTTCAGGCTGACGGTCTTCATCGATACATAGACCAACGAAATTATCGTCATCAACTAAAGCTTTAGAGGCTTCAAACTCATACCCTTCCACTGGCCAGTAGCCTAAGATGGTTGCGCCACGAGCTTCAACGATGTCACGGAGAGTCCCCATAGCATCACAGAAATATTCAGCATAATCTTCTTGATCACCACAGCCGAACATTGCTACAAGCTTACCTGAGAAATCGATAGCTTCTAGCTCAGGGAAAAAGTCATCCCAATCGCATTGAGCTTCACCGTAATACCAAGTAGGAATACCAAATAAAAGAAGATCAAAGTTATCAATGTCTGCTTTGCTGCTTTTAGCGATATCTTGAACTTGAACTAGTTTTGATCCTAGCTGTTTTTCAATCATCTTCGCTACAGCTTCTGTATTACCAGTATCACTGCCAAAAAAGATACCTACACTTGCCATATATCTGTTACCTTTTATAGTCTTGATTTGTAGAATGAATTTACCCTAAACCAGTGCCTTCCCAGCTTAGTTGAATTAAGCCTTTAGCTATAAAACCCGCACAGCCCAAAAATAGAACACCCCATACAATGCGGCGTCCAAATACAGGAACATTACCTTGTTTTAGTACATCTTTGATTGCCATTCCGATAAAGAAAAATATTGCAGCAAAAAGTATGTCTAGACCGATAGATTCTAGTTGGTTCATATAGTCGTAAAGCATAGTGAGTCTTTCATCCCAAAATGATTGCGCGAACTATACCATTGTTACTAGGCAAAGTTAATTGGTGAAAAACCAACAATTCGCTACAAAATAAAGATTTTTACTATTGGTTTAAGAATTTTCGAATTACTCGAAGTACTTCATCGGGCTTTTCTGCATGGAGCCAATGGCCAGTATTGGCAATAATATGCGCTTTTGCATTTGGAAACTGTGCTCTAATCGTTGATTGATGCTCAGACGTTATGTAATCGGAGTTTTCACCTTTGACAAACAGGGTTGGAATATCACTACTTGGAAGCGACTGCCAGCCAATGATTTGTTCATAGTTTTGATACAGTTCTTGTACGTTAAAGCGCCAAGTAAAATGCGTTTCTGCTTTGTAGAGAGACTTACCTAAAAATTGGCGGACACCATCTAATTTTATGTGTTTAGCGAGTATGGACATGGCTTGTTGACGTGTCGTGGGTTTTTGCTCGATAACAGCAAATAGACCCGAAAAGACTTGATCGTGACTTCTCGACGGGTAGGCGACAGGGGCCATATCTAAAACGATGAGGCGTAACACAAGATTGGGTGATACTTCTGTAAGTTTCATCGCCACTTTTCCACCCATTGAGTGGCCAATAATTGTTGCACTTTCAGCACCAATGGATTTAAGAGTTCTCGCAACATCTAGAGCCATTACAGCATAATTATGCTCTTCATCATGAAATGATAAACCGTGATTTCGAAGATCTAAACTAATCACTTGATGATCTTCTTTTAGATTCCGAACCAATAAACCTAGATTGTCTAGATTTCCGAATAAGCCATGGATCAAAACGATGGGTTGACCCTGTCCTTCGATTTTATAATTTAAGTAAGTCGACATTTTCTCTTAATACTGTTGGGTTTAGCGTGGAGTATCATCAAAGATCTCGGTATAATCTACAGGAGTTTAAACATAGAGATTGTGAAAAGCGAATGAAAACAATTGAGGTCGATGAAGAACTATACCGCTATATTGCTGGCCAAACTTGTCATATTGGTGAAAGTGCGTCGGAAATATTGCGTCGCTTATTAAATATAGATGGTCAATCTGCAGTATCTTCAGATACAGGCACTACCCAAACCAATGTGTCTCAGAATGAAAACAATGGAGATATAGCGGCTTGCGATACAGTCACTATTGATACTGTGAAGGCGATACGTGAATTGCTTATATCAGATGAATTTGCAGCACAGAAAAAAGTGATTGACCGTTTTATGCTGGTTTTAAGCACATTATGGAATATTGATTCGGTTAACTTTTCTGAAGCAATTCAAGTTAAGGGACGTAAGCGAGTTTATTTTGCTGATAACGAGCAGACACTGCTTGATGGTGGAACGACAACAAAGCCTAAAGCAATCCCTCGTACTCCATTTTGGGTTATTACTAACACCAATACTAGCCGTAAGCAGCAGATGGTAGAACAAGTCATGGTAAGAATGGAATTCCCTGCTGAGTTGGTTGAAAAAGTTAAAAATGCAATCTAACTAATTCGAACGTTCTCTCACTCCGGAATTTAAGCCTCGTATTAATTTAATACTGATGTGAGGATGTTAATAAATAATTTTGATTTAAAAAGGATGTTTTATGGCTATTCACCCACGTGCAGGACAAAAAGCGTTACAAGAAGATCTCAATAATATTCCTGCGCTCGTTTCAAATTATTATTTACTTAAACCAGAACCGAATAATGCAGCTCATAAAGTCGAGTTTGGTACATCGGGACATCGTGGTACATCGAATAAATCAAGTTTTAATGAGCAACACATTCTTGCGATAGCACAAGCTGTAGCAGAAGTGCGTAAAGCGAATGGAGTGACAGGGCCTATTTTTGTTGGTAAGGATACTCATGCTCTATCAGAACCTGCGTTTGCAAGTGTCATTGAAGTATTAATTGCGAATAACATCAATGTCATTGCACAACAAGAGAATGGATATACGCCAACTCCAGGTGTCTCTCATGCCATTTTGACTCACAACCTGAAGAAAAGCGAAAACCTTGCTGATGGTATTGTGATTACGCCGTCGCACAACCCGCCACAAGATGGTGGTATTAAATATAATCCGACTCACGGTGGTCCTGCTGAAGATGCGTTAACTAAGGCGATTGAAGCCAGAGCAAATGAGATTATCGCTAGTGGAATGAGCGATGTAGAGCGAGTGTCTTTTGAAGATGCTAAAGAGTCATCATTGTATCAAGAGAACGATCTTGTTACGCCTTATGTTGACGATTTAGTGAATGTTATCGATATTGAAGCAATTCAAAAGGCTAAGTTGCATATTGGTGTCGATCCTCTAGGTGGAAGTGGCATTGAGTACTGGCGTCAAATTGCTAAAACTTATGACTTAGATATCACGTTAGTAAACGAAGCAATTGATCCTACATTCCAATTTATGTCGTTAGATAAAGATGGCGCGATTCGAATGGATTGTTCGTCGCCTTATTCTATGGCGGGTTTATTAGCACTCAAAGATGATTACGATCTTGCGTTTGGCAATGATCCTGATTATGACCGCCACGGTATTGTGACTCCAAAAGGGTTAATGAATCCAAACCATTACCTTGCGGTATGTATCGATTATCTTTATCGTCACCGCAGTGAGTGGAAAGCAGAAGTAGCCGTGGGTAAGACTCTTGTATCGAGCGCATTAATTGATCGTGTTGTTGCTGATCTTGGTCGAGAACTATGCGAAGTGCCGGTTGGGTTTAAGTGGTTTGTTGATGGTCTTTTCACAGGTCGTTTTGGCTTTGGTGGTGAAGAGAGTGCTGGTGCGTCGTTCCTTCGTAAAGATGGTACACCATGGTCTACTGATAAAGATGGGATTCTTTTGTGCCTACTAGGTGCAGAAATTACCGCCGTAACTGGAAAAAACCCTCAGGACTATTATGAAGAACTCGCTGCGAAACACGGTGAATCAAAATACAACCGTATTCAAGCTGTCGCGAATGGGCCTCAGAAAGATGTGCTGAAGAAACTGTCGCCAGAGATGGTCTCTGCTCAGGTGCTTGCTGGCGACCCAATCACGGCTCGCTTAACTCATGCTCCTGGTAATGGCGAAGCGATTGGTGGTTTGAAAGTGACCACAGATTTCGGTTGGTTCGCTGCTAGACCATCAGGTACCGAGGATGTTTACAAAATATACTGTGAAAGCTTCCGTGGTGATGATCATTTAAAACAGATTGAAGTTGAAGCACAGCAGATTGTTAACCAAGTCTTTGCTGACGCTGGGTTAGCGTAAGGTTTCATCATTCATTCTATAGAAAATTTTCTATAACAGTTTTCTATACCAATCCAAGAGAGCAGCCATTAGGTTGCTCTCTTTTTTTATATTGCTTATTGGTTATCTGGCCACTGCTCTGGAACGACAAACCAGAATCGTCCACGCGAGTCTTGGCAATGTTCAAATTGCCCTGAAACTGGGCGATATAGTTCTTGATGGATAGAATGACCGGTAGCCCAATATGGCTTTTCTAGTTTAAATAGGGGGCTTTCTACAAGCTCAAGTTGAGATTGGTAGCACCAAAATCCATTGATTTGACTCGATTCTAATTCGTAGTCTAAGCATTTTGTAGGAATGGTTTGATCGAGAAATGGGTTTATATATAACCGGCCTTGAAGCAGTACTTTTGGCATAATAGGATGCCAATTTGGATATTGCTGAACAAAGCTTGGATTCTGGCTCATACTGAGTTGATGCTTCAGCATATGATTGAGTTTTTTGTCCAAGCGATCATGAGCATTTGGACCATACCAGTAACCATTATGGAATAGATAAAACTTGATCGCCACTTCCCAATGTTGGTATCCACTGAATGGATCATTGATGATAAAGTCGATGGCGCCTAAGGTACGTTTGTTATCATTTATTTGAATCTCCTCGGCCAGTAATTCATGGTGTTGAGACGATTGAAACAGTTGGCTGCATATATGTTGATAAACGAAGCCCAAACGATGGTTGCCATTATAATTACTTTCCTTTAATGGCGACATATGAGTAAAAGGGGAAGGGTTGGCGATCACCTGTGTAGGCTTCAATAAACTATTGGTATTGATCACCCAATGGCTAAACTGAGTCAGATCCATAATAACTAGCTCTTGATGATTGAAGGCTGTCATTGTAGCCTGATTTTAAAATCGACTCGACTTTATACTTAAGGCTCTTAGATATGAATGTTATTGAACTTGAAGCGTTGCTAAATGATCACCTCTCACCTCACCTCATTAAGGATTATTGTCCGAATGGGTTACAGGTAGAAGGTAAAGTAGAGGTTCATAAAATTGTTACTGGAGTTACTGCTTCACTTGAATTAATTGAGAGAGCGATAGACTTAGAAGCCGATGCAATATTGGTTCATCATGGCTATTTCTGGAAAGGAGAACCCGAAACAATCAGAGGGATGAAAGGAAAACGAATTCGTCAATTGATTCAAAATGATATCAACTTATTCGCTTATCATCTTCCGTTGGATATTCATCCAGAACTTGGTAATAACGCTCGTCTAGCTGATTTATTAGATATAGAGGTCCTTGGTGGGTTAGAGAACCATGCACAATCTGTTGCGATGTATGGTCAATTTAAAACGCCAATTAGTGCGTCTCAATTCGCGTTACGTATTGAGGAAGTATTAGCGAGGAAGCCTTTACATATCGCTTCTCAAAACAGTGATAAGTTACTTGAGAGTGTAGGATGGTGTACTGGAGGAGGGCAAGATTACATTGATATGGCCGCGCAAAGAGGTCTTGATTGTTATATTTCAGGGGAGATTTCTGAGCGAACAACATACAGTGCACGTGAGCAAGGGATTGAGTATTTTGCTGCAGGTCACCATGCGACTGAGCGTTATGGTGTCAAAGCGCTTGGAGAATGGCTATCACAATATCATGGCTTTGATGTGACGTTTATTGATATCGACAATCCAGTTTAACGTGAAAAAAGGAGCGTTAAGCGTTTTAGGTATAGGTACAGCTGCAGATTAGTAAGAATGTAATAGAAATAGAAAGAGCGAGTTAAACTCGCTCTTTGGGTATTGTGAATAGAGTATTACGTCTTATTTTTCACGTTCTTCTAAAGGAACAAATTCACGTGATTTTTCACCAGTATATAACTGACGAGGGCGGCCAATACGGCTTTCTGGGTCACTATGCATTTCATTCCAATGTGCAATCCAACCGATAGTACGAGACATTGCGAAGATTACTGTGAACATTGATACCGGAATACCAATTGCTCTTAAGATAATGCCAGAGTAAAAATCGACATTTGGATAGAGTTTTTTCTCAACGAAGTACTCATCAGATAGTGCAATACGTTCTAATTCCATTGCAACATCTAATAGTGGGTCTTGGATGTTCAACTCGTTCAATACTTCATGACATGCTTCACGCATTACGGTAGCGCGTGGGTCATAATTTTTGTATACACGGTGACCAAAGCCCATTAAACGGAATGGGTCTTCTTTATCTTTGGCGCGTTGTACAAACTCAGGAATTGCATCCACAGTACCAATCTCTTCAAGCATACGAAGACATGCTTCATTAGCACCACCATGGGCTGGTCCCCAAAGTGACGCAATACCTGCAGCGATACAAGCAAATGGGTTTGCACCCGAAGAGCCTGCTAAACGAACAGTAGACGTTGACGCATTTTGTTCGTGGTCAGCATGAAGGGTAAAGATTTTATCCATAGCGCGAGCAACGACAGGGTTTACATCGTACTCTTCACAAGGTGTTGCATACATCATATGTAGGAAGTTGCTTGCATAATCCAAATCATTGCGTGGATAAATGAATGGCTGACCTACTGAGTACTTGTAACACATGGCAGCTAAAGTGGGCATTTTTGACAGTAAACGATATGCTGCGATCTCTCGGTGAGTATCATTATTGATATCTAAAGAGTCGTGATAGAACGCAGCCAAAGCGCCAACAACACCACACATAATTGCCATCGGGTGAGCATCACGACGGAAACCATGGAAGAAGCTCGCGATCTGCTCGTGAACCATCGTATGACGAGATATGGTCCATTTGAACTTCTCGTATTCTTTGCGATTTGGAACATTGCCATACAACAAGATGTAACAGACTTCTAAATAATCAGCGTTATTTGCTAATTGATCAATTGGATAACCTCGATGTAGCAACACTCCTTTGTTACCATCGATGTAAGTGATTTGAGATTCACATGAAGCAGTGGCTAGAAAACCAGGGTCGTAGGTGAAATATCCATTAGCACCAAGTTTGCGAACATCGACTACTTCTGGCCCCATAGCACCTTGTATAATCGGCAGTTCGATTGGAGCTTTACCTTCAATGTGAAGGGTAGCTTTCTTATCGGCCATAACAATCTCCTATATTTTATTATTTAATCCATCCCGGATGTTTGTGCGCTAAATTCTTAACTCTGTGTTGAGTAAAGTCAATGTTTCTCATTGGATGTGTGCACTCAATTGTGTTTTTAGTGCGAATTAAGTTAAAAATATGTTCTATGTAACAAAAATTGTTACAGTTATTGTATTAGAATGTTGCAAGCCATATATTGGCAAGGAGTTTTTTTGGTTGAAACCCAGATGCTTAAAGGGAATTGAGCAGAGTTACCCTCTATTGATTTATACCTTTATTAGTTTTAACAATTTTCGATAACTGAATCACTAGTTTATGCTTTTTATGTTACTTAATTGTTAAAAATAGTCGTTTGGTAACCAAAGCTTCATCTATAACTATAAATGCTCTATAGAGCTGAGTGAGCAAGCCCGTGAAAGAAAGAAAGTCAAGACCTGTTAATCTCGATTTGCAGACCGTCCACTTTCCTATTACAGCTATCGCATCGATCCTCCACAGAGTGTCAGGTGTGATTATGTTCGTTGCAATAGGGATATTGTTATGGTTGTTATCGATTTCACTATCTTCTCCAGAAGGTTTTCAATCTGCTGTGAATATTGTCGATAGTTTTTTCGTTAAATTGATATTGTGGGGAATAGTAATAGCGTTAGCTTATCATATAGTCGGTGGTATTCGTCACCTGATTATGGACCTTGGTTACTTTGAAGACTTTGAGTCAGGTACTAAAACTGCAAAAGTTGCTTTTGGAGCAACAATTGTCTTAGCGCTTCTCGGAGGAATCTTAGTATGGTAAAGAATATTTCTTCAGTCGGTCGTAATGGGATACACGATTTTATATTAATTCGTGCCACTGCGATTATTATGACTTTATACACACTGTATTTGGTTGGCTTTTTCACCTTTTCTGGTGATATAAGTTATGCAGATTGGACAGCCTTTTTTGGTGGCACCTTCACTAAAGTATTTACAATGCTTGCACTGTCTTGTGTATTGATACACGGATGGATTGGTTTGTGGCAAGTACTTACTGACTATATCAAATGTGCAAAACTTCGCGGTTTATTGCAACTGCTTGTTATTGTTGTGCTTTTGGGATACTTTTTCTCTGGCTTATTTGTTTTGTGGGGTGCTTAAGTGACTATTCCAGTTCGTGAATTCGATGCCGTTGTTATTGGTGCTGGTGGCGCAGGCATGCGTGCAGCACTGCAAGTTTCTGAGCAAGGCCTTTCATGTGCCTTGTTATCTAAAGTATTCCCAACTCGTTCTCACACAGTTTCAGCTCAAGGCGGTATAACTGTTGCCTTAGGTAACGCGCATGAGGATCATTGGGAGCAACATATGTACGATACGGTCAAAGGTTCCGATTATATCGGTGACCAAGATGCGATTGAGTATATGTGTAAAAATGGACCTGAATCTGTTATTGAATTAGAAAAAATGGGATTACCTTTTTCGCGTTTTGATAATGGTACCATTTATCAACGTCCTTTCGGTGGGCAGTCAAAGAACTTTGGTGGTGAGCAAGCAGCCCGTACAGCAGCTGCTGCAGACCGCACAGGTCATGCGCTGTTACACACTCTTTATCAACAAAACATTAAGCATAAAACGACGATCTTCTCAGAATGGTATGCGCTTGATCTTGTTAAAAATGAAGATGGAGCAATACTGGGAACAACAGCTTTATGCATGGAGACGGGCGAAGTTTGCTACTTCAAATCGAAGGCGACTATTCTAGCGACAGGCGGAGCAGGCCGTATTTATGCTTCAACAACCAACGCTCATATTAATACCGGTGATGGTGTTGGCATGGCTATTCGTGCTGGCGTTCCTATGCAAGACATTGAAATGTGGCAGTTCCACCCAACTGGTATTGCTGGTGCTGGTGTTCTGGTAACAGAAGGTTGTCGTGGAGAAGGTGGTTACCTTCTTAATAAAGATGGCGAACGTTTCATGGAGCGTTATGCGCCAAACGCGAAAGACTTAGCTGGCCGTGATGTTGTTGCTCGTTCAATGATGATTGAAATTCGAGAAGGTCGTGGTTGCGATGGTCCATGGGGGCCGCACATAAAACTTAAGCTTGATCACTTAGGTCAGGAAGTTCTTGAGTCTCGCCTTCCTGGTATTTGTGAATTGTCGCGAACTTTTGCTCACGTTGATCCTGTTAAAGAACCAATCCCTGTAATTCCAACTTGTCACTATATGATGGGCGGAGTGCCAACTCAGGTTTCTGGTCAGGCAATCAAGCAAGATGCTAATGGTCAAGATGTTGATGTTCATGGTTTATATGCTTGTGGTGAAATTGCATCAGTATCGGTGCACGGCGCAAACCGTTTAGGTGGTAACTCTCTACTTGATTTAGTTGTATTTGGTCGAGCGACGGGACTACACTTAGGTGAAACGTTGAAGAAGCAAGCTGACGCTAAGCCCGCGACTGAAGATGATATTCAACGTTCGTTAGAACGTTATAATCGTTGGGAAAACAGTACAGACGGTGAAGACCCAACTGAAATTCGAAAAGACTTACAGCAATGTATGCAGAATAATTTCTCCGTATTCCGTGAAGGTGATGCGATGGAAAAAGGTTTGGCTGAGCTGAAAGTTATTCGTGAGCGTTTGAAAAATGCGCATTTATCGGATAAGTCGACGGAGTTTAATACTCAACGTATTGAATGCCTTGAGTTAGAAAACCTTATGGAAACAGCGTATGCGACAGCCGTTGCTGCAAACTTCCGAACTGAAAGTCGAGGAGCACATGCTCGCTTTGATTTCCCAGACCGTGATGATGCTCAGTGGTTATGCCACTCTATTTACAACCCTGAGACTGAAAGTATGTCTAAGCGAAGTGTAAATATGGAACCTGTGCATCGTGAAGCATTCCCACCTAAAGCTCGTACGTACTAAGGAGAGGACCTGATTATGAAAATGAATTTCTCTTTGTACCGATATAATCCTGATGTGGACCAAAAACCATACATGAAGGATTATGTGCTTGAGGTAGAAGAAGGCTCAGACATGATGTTACTTGATGCTTTAATCCTCTTAAAAGAGCAGGATTCATCAATTTCATTTAGACGCTCGTGCCGTGAAGGAGTCTGTGGCTCTGATGGTTTGAACATGAATGGTAAAAATGGATTGGCTTGTATTACACCATTGTCAGAATTAAGTGGTGACAAGATTGTAATTCGTCCGTTGCCAGGTCTACCTGTAATTCGTGACTTGATCGTCGATATGAAACAATTTTACGACAATTATGCCAAAGTGAAGCCATACTTAATTGCGGATGAAGAATTACCTCCTTCTCGTGAAAATTTACAGTCACCAGAAGAGCGTGAACATCTTGATGGGTTATATGATTGTATTATGTGTGCGTGTTGCACAACATCATGTCCTTCATTTTGGTGGAATCCCGATAAATTTATTGGCCCTGCAGGGTTATTAGCTGCTTACCGATGGTTGATTGATAGCCGAGATACGGCAACAGATGAACGACTATCTGATCTTGATGATGCATTTAGCGTTTTCCGTTGTCATGGCATCATGAACTGTGTAAGTGTTTGTCCTAAAGGGTTAAATCCAACGAAAGCGATTGGTCATATTAAAACTATGCTGATCAACCGTTCGATTTAGACAATTTGCAGGCCTTTAGGCCTGCTTTTTTTGAACAGATAGCGCGGCATCTAATTTAGGTAGTCGCAACGTGTTAAAACTACTAGTAAAGGGAATATATGCACAACGGCGTGATGAAGGCATGGCTCGAGTCTTCACACTTGGCTGGCGCCAATGCAACGTATGTAGAAGATATATACGAACTCTATTTAAGTGATCCCGATCTGGTAAGTGAGGAGTGGAAACGTGTATTTGAGGGGCTTTCAGCTCCTGATAATGTAGCTGATCAGCCGCATTCACGTGTCCGTGACTACTTCCGTCGACTCGCGCAAGAGACAAAGCATTACAATGTCCAAGTTAGTGATCCCGATGTCGATGCAAAACAAGTAAGAGTATTACAGCTGATTAACGCATACCGTTTCCGCGGTCATGAGGCAGCGAAGCTTGATCCTCTTGAGGTTTGGCAACGTGCCCCAGTGGCAGAGTTAGCTCCAGAATTTCATAATCTTAATGAAAAAGATATGCAGGATTCATTTAACGTTGGTTCACTTGCCATAGGCAAAGAAACCATGCTGTTAAGTGATATTTATGAATCTCTTAATAAGATATATTGTGGTTCTGTCGGTGCAGAGTATATGCACATGACCGACACAGAACAAAAACGTTGGATTCAACAACGTTTAGAATCTGTTGTTGGCCAACCATCTTTCACTCAGGAAGAGAAAGTTACTTTTCTTGATGAACTTACCGCAGCCGAAGGGTTAGAGCGCTACTTAGGCGCTAAATTCCCAGGTGCAAAACGTTTCTCTCTCGAAGGTGGTGATGCTCTCATTCCCATGACAAAAGAGTTGATCCGTCAAGCGGGTTCACAAGGGATGAGAGAAGTTGTTGTTGGTATGGCACACCGTGGCCGCCTGAACATGTTAGTCAACGTGTTAGGTAAGCGACCTCAAGACCTGTTTGATGAATTCGCTGGAAAACACGATGAATCATGGGGAACCGGTGATGTTAAATACCACCAAGGCTTCTCGGCAGACTTCGCGACTTCGGGTGGCGATGTTCATTTAGTGTTAGCGTTTAACCCATCACATTTGGAAATTGTTAACCCGGTTGTTATGGGTTCGGTTCGTGCTCGTCAAGATCGACTAGATGATAAAGATGGAAGCAAAGTGCTCCCTATTACCGTTCATGGTGATTCAGCTATCGCTGGTCAGGGAGTAGTAGCAGAAACCTTTAACATGTCTCAGGCTCGTGGGTATAAGGTTGGCGGTACAGTTCGAATTGTTGTGAATAACCAAGTCGGTTTTACCACATCTAATCCGAGAGATACTCGCTCGACTATGTACTGTACTGATATTGCGAAAATGGTCCAAGCACCTATTTTTCATGTCAATGCTGATGATCCAGAAGCGGTTGCATTCGTCACTCGAATAGCACTTGATTATCGTAATACGTTCAAAGCTGATGTTGTTATTGATTTGGTTTGTTACCGCCGCCATGGACATAACGAAGCGGATGAGCCGAGTGCGACTCAGCCTTTGATGTATAAAAAAATCAAAAAACATCCTACTCCGAGAAAACTCTACGCAGATGTGCTAATTGAACGCAATGATGTTGACACCGATACGGCGACTCAATTAGTCAACGAATATCGAGATGCACTTGATCAAGGTGAAGTGGTCGTTAAAGAATGGCGTCCAATGACAATGCACTCTGTTGATTGGTCACCTTACTTATCCCATGACTGGGATGAAGCATGGAATGACAAGGTTCCTGAAGAGCGCTTTTTAGAGCTTGGAAAGAAAGTGACAGAGTTCCCTGAAAGCCATAAATTACAAAGTCGAGTACAAAAAGCGTACAACGACCGTATTCTTATGGTGAAAGGTGAAAAACAGGTCGATTGGGGTATGGCTGAAATTATGGCATACGGCACGTTACTTGATGACGGTCATCGTATCCGCATATCTGGTCAAGATTCAGGCCGTGGTACGTTCTTCCATCGTCATTCTGTATTGCATAATCAAGCTGACGCGAGTACCTATATTCCTCTTCGCAATCTTCATGCGAATCAAGGGCCATTTCAAGTTATTGATTCGGTTCTTTCTGAAGAAGCGGTACTTGCTTTTGAGTATGGATATGCAACGGCTGAACCAAGTGGGTTAACTATTTGGGAAGCGCAATTTGGTGATTTTGCAAATGGTGCTCAAGTTGTTATCGACCAGTTTATTTCATCAGGTGAGCAAAAGTGGGGACGTTTATGTGGTCTGACTATGTTGCTTCCACATGGATATGAAGGTCAAGGTCCTGAGCACTCTTCTGCGCGTTTAGAGCGCTATCTTCAGATGTGTGCAGAGCAGAATATGCAAGTTGTCGTGCCTTCGACTCCTGCTCAGGTCTACCACATGATACGTCGACAAGTTGTACGCCCGATGCGTCGTCCATTAATAGTTATGTCGCCTAAATCGTTACTACGCCATCCACTTTGTGTTTCATCGTTAGATGATTTAATGAATGGTACGTTCCAAGCCGCTATCCCTGAAGTTGATACTTTAGAGCCTAGCGAGGTGAAACGGGTCGTATTCTGCTCAGGTAAAATCTATTACGATTTGCTTGAACAGCGTCGTAACAATGAACAGACCGATGTTGCTATTGTGCGAATTGAGCAACTTTATCCGTTCCCGATGGAAGAAGTACAAGCCGCGATCGCTCCGTATGTCAATGTAGAGGGTTTTGTTTGGTGTCAAGAAGAGCCGCAAAACCAAGGTGCATGGTACAGCAGCCAGCATAATTTCCGCGCTGCGATTCCTGCAGGATCAGATCTTAAATATGCTGGACGGTCAGCATCTGCCTCTCCTGCGGTAGGGTATATGTCCGTACACATGAAACAACAAAAAGCATTGATTAATGATGCTTTGACGCTTGATTAAGAACTAGAAGTAAAAGGAAAATACAGATATGACAATTGAAATTCTGGTTCCAGACTTACCCGAATCAGTTGCTGATGCTACTGTTGCTACTTGGCATAAGCAGCCAGGTGAAGCTGTTGAACGTGATGAAGTATTGGTTGATATTGAAACCGATAAAGTGGTTCTTGAAGTTCCTGCACCAGAATCTGGAGTGTTGGAGTCTATTATTGAATTGGAAGGTGCAACCGTGCTTTCCAAACAATTATTGGCGAAGTTAAAACCAGGAGCTGTTGCTGGTGAGCCAACGAAAGATTCAACTGAGAAAACGGAACCATCTCCAGATAAGCGCCATAAAGCATCATTGACCGAAGAGTCTAACGATTGGCTAACGCCAGCTGTTCGTCGCTTGTTAGGTGAGCACGATATCGAGCCATCAGATGTTACCGGAAGCGGTGTAGGTGGTCGAATCACTCGTGAAGATATTGATGCTCATATTGCAGCTAAAGCCTCTGCTACAAAGGCATCGGGAAGTGAAGCTCCAGCAATAGAAGTACCAGCAGCGGCACGCAGTCAGAAGCGCGTTCCAATGACTCGTTTGCGCAAGACGGTAGCGAAGCGTTTGTTGGAAGCAAAAAATAGTACTGCAATGCTAACAACGTTTAACGAAGTGAACATGAAACCTATCATGGATCTTCGTAAACAGTATCAAGAGCAATTTGAGAAGCGTCATGATATCCGTTTAGGCTTTATGTCGTTCTACGTTAAAGCTGTGACAGAAGCCCTTAAACGTTACCCTGAAGTGAATGCTTCAATTGATGGCGATGATATCGTGTATCACAATTATTTCGACATTAGTATGGCCGTTTCTACTCCTCGCGGGTTGGTTACTCCAGTACTGAAAGATTGTGACATGCTTGGTATGGCTGATATTGAAAAAGGCATCAAAGAGCTAGCAATTAAAGGACGTGATGGAAAACTAACCGTAGATGAGTTGATGGGTGGTAACTTCACCATCACTAATGGAGGCGTATTTGGGTCACTTATGTCAACACCAATTATCAACCCGCCACAAGCGGCTATTCTTGGAATGCATAAGATTCAGGACCGCCCTATGGCAGTTAATGGCAAAGTTGAAATATTGCCAATGATGTACCTGGCTCTGTCCTATGATCACCGTTTAATCGATGGTAAAGAATCGGTTGGTTTCCTTGTAACAATTAAAGAGTTACTTGAAGACCCAGCTCGACTATTGCTTGATGTATAGAAATTACACGGTATAAGGTAATTAGCGTTTAGATATCTAGACGTCTAAAAGAAAAAGGACTAGACTTGCTCAACGTCTAGTCTTTCCAAGCCAACTGGTGATGAAAGCAGTAGTTGGCCACTCTTTATGAGTACCCTACAGATGTAAAGCTATATGCCGAAAGCATTGAGCTCTATGGAATAATAATAAACAATGGAATCTCACAATGAATTTGCATGAATATCAAGCGAAACAGCTATTTGCTGAGTTCGGATTGCCAGTACCAGAAGGCTATGCTTGTGATACAGCACAAGAAGCGTTTGAAGCGGCTGGCCGCATTAGCACCGAGAAAAAAGTAGTAAAATGTCAGGTTCACGCAGGTGGACGTGGTAAAGCGGGCGGTGTTGAACTGCACGATACTAAAGATGGCGTAAAAGCATTTGCACAAAAGTGGCTAGGTAAAAACTTAGTGACATATCAAACAGATGCAAATGGACAGCCAGTCACTAAAATTTTAGTTGAAGAAGCATCGAGTATTGCTAACGAGCTATATCTCGGCGCTGTAGTTGATCGTGCTTCTCGTCGAATCGTCTTTATGGCGTCGACAGAAGGTGGTGTTGAGATTGAAAAAGTGGCAGAAGAAACGCCAGAGCTGATTCATAAAGCAGCTATCGATCCTCTCGTCGGTCCTCAAGGTTATCAAGGTCGCGAGCTAGCATTTAAGCTCGGTTTAGAAGGCGATCAAATTAAACAATTCACCAAGATCTTTATGGGCTTGGCAAATATGTTTGCACAATACGACTTAGCGCTTCTAGAAATTAACCCATTAGTGATTACTGGTGACGGTAACCTATTGTGTCTAGATGGTAAGATTAATATTGATTCAAATGCAATGTATCGTCAGCCTAAGTTACGTGAAATGCACGATCCGTCTCAAGAAGATGAACGTGAAGCACACGCAGCTCAATGGGAACTAAATTACGTTGCTCTTGATGGCAGCATTGGTTGTATGGTGAATGGTGCCGGTCTTGCGATGGGTACTATGGATATCGTTAATCTTCATGGTGGTCAACCAGCAAACTTCTTAGATGTTGGTGGCGGTGCAACCAAAGAGCGTGTAACCGAAGCATTCAAGATCATCCTTTCTGATGATAATGTTAAAGCCGTATTAGTAAATATTTTCGGTGGAATTGTACGTTGCGACCTTATTGCCGACGGTATTATCGGTGCAGTTGAAGAGGTTGGTGTCAAAGTGCCAGTTGTCGTTCGACTTGAAGGTAATAACGCACCACTTGGCTCTAAAAAGCTAGCTGAAAGTGGATTAAACATCATTGCCGCGAACTCGCTTAAAGAAGCAGCGGAAAAAGTAGTTGCAGCTGCGGAGGGCAAATAATGTCTGTATTAATTGATAAAAATACTAAGGTAATCTGTCAAGGGTTTACCGGCGGTCAAGGTACGTTCCACTCTGAGCAGGCTATCGATTACGGTACGCAGATGGTTGGTGGTGTTTCGCCAGGAAAAGGCGGTCAGACTCATTTAGGCTTGCCAGTATTTAACACTGTTAGAGACGCTGTTGAAACAACAGGTGCAACGGCATCAGTTATTTATGTCCCAGCTCCTTTCTGTAAAGATGCGATTCTTGAAGCGATTGATGCAGGTATTAAGTTAATCGTTACTATCACAGAAGGTATTCCGACTCTCGATCTTTTAGACGTAAAAGTACGTTTGGATGAATCTGGTGTTCGTATGATTGGTCCAAACTGTCCGGGTGTTATTACGCCTGATGAATGTAAAATCGGCATTATGCCAGGTCACATTCATAAGAAAGGTAAAGTGGGAATCGTTTCTCGTTCTGGAACGCTAACTTATGAAGCAGTGAAGCAAACGACAGACGAAGGCTTTGGACAGTCGACTTGTGTTGGTATCGGTGGGGATCCTATTCCAGGTTCTAACTTCATCGATATTCTTAAGTTGTTCCAAGAAGATCCTGAAACTGAAGCAATCGTGATGATCGGTGAAATCGGTGGAACAGCGGAAGAAGAAGCTGCGGCATTCATTAAAGACAATGTCACTAAGCCAGTTGTATCTTATATCGCAGGTGTGACAGCTCCTCCAGGTAAACGTATGGGGCATGCTGGCGCGATTATCTCTGGTGGTAAAGGTACCGCTGATGACAAGTTTGCTGCACTTGAAGCTGCAGGTGTTAAAACAGTGAAAAGCCTAGCTGATATTGGTAGCGCACTACGCGAGATCACTGGTTGGTAATTTGCTCTTTATGACGTCGCTTACTTATAAGTGATAAGCTATTTACATTAAAAGTCCTCCAATTGATTGGAGGACTTTTTTATTGGAAATCGTTTTACGCAAAGCGATGAACTTGGATTAAGCTCGAACTTTAGCTAACTGACTCAAGATAAAGAATAGCGAGGCACTTACGACAACCGACGGGCCTGCCGGGGTGTCAAAACTCCAAGATAATCCCAGACCACATAAAACGGAAAGTGAGCCAATAACAGCAGCATAGATTGCCATCGTTTCCGGTGATGTGGAAATTCGACGTGCCGTTGCAGCTGGAATAATTAGTAGTGAAGTCATAATGAGAGCGCCAACAAACTTCATCCCAATTGCAATTACAGTTCCAATCATCAGCATGAGTATCATTTTCATCAATTCAACATTAACACCTTCAACACTCGCAAGTTCTTCGCTTACACTTGAGGAGAGCAACGGGTGCCATAGAAACTTTAGCAATCCAAGAACCACAAAAACACCTAGCCAAATAAAAATGAGGTCTTCAGGGGTAACTGAAAGCAAGTCACCAAACAAATATCCCATTAAGTCGATTCTAACATCGTCTAGGAAGCTAACGGCGATTAAACCAATCGAAAGGGCACTATGAGCTAGAATGCCAAGTAAGGTGTCATTAGCGAGCACAGACTGACGCTGAAAGAGCACCAATGCCGCAGATAGAATTAAACTACTGCAGATGAGTGCCGCATTAATATTAACGTCAAGTAAGAAGCCTAGCGCTAACCCCATCAAAGAAGCATGAGCAAGGGTATCGCCAAAGTAGGCCATTTTTCGCCAGACGATAAATGAGCCTAGTGGGCCTGAAAGGATAGCAATGCCAATACCCGCGAATATCGAAGGGAGTAAAAAATCAATCATGATGGTGTCCGTGGTGATGGCATCCACAAATATCAGCATCGCCGTGAACAGGTTCGCCCGATAGATCGTGATGGTGATGGTCGTGTTGGTGAGGATAAAATGCCAGACTATCTTTGGTTGTCTGACCAAAAAGTGCAATGTAGTTTGGGTGCTGGCTAATATGCTTAGGTGTACCAGAGCAGCATATATGGTGGTGTAAACAAATAACATTGTCGGTTTTTGCCATCACTAAATGAAGATCGTGAGAAACCATTAATATTGCACAATTAAAACGGACCCGAAGCGTATTGATTAACTCATATAAATCAATCTGGCCCTGTAGATCGACACCTTGAGCGGGTTCGTCCAGTACGAGAATATCCGGCCGTGTGAGAAGCGCACGGGCAAGTAAGACTCGCTGGCTTTCGCCACCAGAAAGAGTGTGCATATTACTGGTAGTGAGATGTTCAGCACCAACCAAACTTAATGCATTCATTATTTCTTGTTCGCTATATTTTCCGGCTAACCGAAGAAATCGATAAACATTTAATGGTAAGGAATCATTGAGTTTAAGTTTTTGAGGGACATATCCGAGCCGTATCTTAGGTAGTTTCGATATATTACCTGTATCGATAGCCTGTAATCCGAGAATAACGCGTACTAAAGTTGACTTTCCCGCTCCATTTGGACCGATCAAGGTGGTTATTTTTCCTCGTTCAAGGGCGAAAGAAACATTATCAAGCACCCGTCGTGTTCCAAAATAAACACAAATGCTATCCAGTTCGATTAGTGGTGACATGAATGGAACTCATTTACAATTGTTAATGTTATAATGTAACATTCGGCACTTATTTAGGCTAGCATTCAGGAGTAAGATATTGTGGTAAAAATTCGCGTAATTACAGCGGTTGTTGCTTTATTGTTGGCGATGCCATCATGGGCGATTACGGTACTTAGTAGTATTAAGCCCATTCAGATGATTACTCATGAACTCACTCTAGGAGTCGCTGATTCAGAAGTTCTACTTGATAACAATACGTCTCCTCATGATTATGCGTTGCGTCCATCGGATATAAAGAAAATTCATTCAGCGGATTTAATTGTTTGGTTTGGAAGTGGATTAGAACCCTTTATGGATAAAATCCTAGAAAGTGTTGATGAAAAGAGTGTTTTAACAGTCAGTCAGCTTGGTCACGTCGGTTTATCCCAATATGGTGATGATCATGAAGATGATGGGCATAATCATGGAACATTGGATCCGCATTTTTGGTTAGGAAAAAAAGCTACATTGGGCACCGCCCAAGCCATTGTGGACAAGTTGATCATTTTAGATGGCCAAAATGCTGAGCAATATCGCAGCAATCTACAGCGCTTTAATAACGCGATAGAAGCGTTGGCCCAGACTATAAATACACAATTGTCACCATTTAATCAGTTACCGTACTATGTTTTTCACGATGCTTATGGATACTTTGAGCGAGATTATCAACTTCGTAAACTTGGGCATTTTACTGTATCTCCAGAAAGAAAACCGGGTGCTAAGACTCTGGTGAACATTAAGCGAACGTTATCAGAGACAAAAGGGGTTTGTGTTTTCTCAGAGCCTCAATTCTCGCCAGCAGTGATCAATACCGTTATGCGTGGTACATCAGCTAAGCTCGGAACATTAGACCCATTAGGGAGCGATGTAGATGTTGCAGATGGTAGCTACTTTGAACTATTAAAACAGTTGGCCGATGAGTTTGAGCGTTGTTTTGCTGTAGAGCAGTAAATGCTATTAGTAAGAAGAAAAACTTACGTGGTATAGCGGGGGAGGCTATACCACGGGCGAAAACCGCCAATATCGAATTCCTTTAAAATGATAGTAATCAGTTTATTGGGCTTCGTGTCGTGAGAACTTATCCCAACGACCAAAAATATAAGTAGACAGGCTAATCTCAAGAATATGTCTACACGCTAACGCATATAGACGTAATTAAGATAAGCCATTTAAATATAGCACCGTATATTGGGTTTATCTGTCTTATTTTCGATACATTTGAAGGTTTTTTATTTTCTTCATCGTGGTAGTTGGAATTTACGTAACCTTTTAGTAGCGCAGTTTTAGCCAACGTTGATTTATCTCAAATTGAATTTCACATTTTCAGTTATCATTCAATTAGTAATAATAATTCTTCTCATTTGGGTTTTTTAAGGTGTAGTTTATGAAGTTGAGTGAACTAAGAGAAGGACAGTGTGCAGATATACTGGCATTTGTTAATTTAGACAGTGAAGCGCGCAAACGCTTGATGGTCATGGGTTTGCTTCCCAACACTTCCGTAACTTTAGTACGCCGAGCCCCAATGGGAGATCCACTACAAGTTATGGTCAGAGGAGTTTCTCTTGCTGTACGAGAAAAAATAGCCTCGTCTATTGAGGTGGAGTTAATTCAATGAAGTACCATATTCTCACCGTAGGTAACCCTAATAGTGGTAAAACAACACTTTTCAATGGATTGACTGGCTCAAAACAGCAAGTGGGTAATTGGGCTGGAGTGACTGTCGAAAAGAAGACGGGCTATTATACTCATACTGGTGATGAATTTTTACTGACAGATTTACCCGGAATTTATGCGTTAGACAGTGGTAACGATAGCAATAGTGTTGATGAATCTATCGCTTCACGTGCCGTACTGACTCATCCCGCAGATTTGATTATTAACGTTGTTGATGTGACTTGCCTAGAGCGCAGTTTATATATGACGTTGCAGCTTCGTGAATTAGGACGCCCTATGGTGGTGGTTCTAAATAAAATGGATGCACTCAAGCGAGTTCGCCAAACGCTTGATATTGGTCTACTAGAGAAGTTTTTAGGTTGTCCGGTTTTAGATTTATCAGCACACGATAAAAACCAAGTCACTAAATTTAAAGAAAAATCACATAAGCATCTAGTCCAAGGTATTGTTTTAAAAGAACTACCTTTAAACTATGAACCACAGTTTGAAGCTGCTATAGACTCTCTTTCCCCTCTTTTTGAGCAGCAGCAAAATGTGACTACGCGAGCTCTTGCGATTCGAGCACTTGAAAATGATCGATTAATCATAAACCAACTAGATGACGTTGGGCGCTTGAAAGTTAAGAAAGAACAAGATGCCTGTAATATTGATATCGACCTGCATGTTGCTGATACCAAATATACGTACCTACATCAGCAGTGTGTTAGCGTTCGTCGTACTCAAGGAAAATTAAGTAATAGTGTGACAGAAAAACTCGATCAATTTGTACTCAACAAGTGGATTGGCGTGCCGTTTTTCTTCTTTGTCATGTACGTTATGTTTATGTTCTCGATAAACATTGGCAGTGCTTTTATCGATTTTTTCGACATCGCCATTGGAGCATTATTGGTTGATGGGGCTCATCATGTATTGGATGCGCATTTGCCTGTTTGGTTGGTTACAGTGCTCGCTGATGGGATAGGTGGCGGTATTCAAACCGTTGCGACTTTCATTCCGGTAATCGCTTGTCTTTATCTGTTTATGACTATCCTAGAAAGTTCTGGCTATATGTCTCGTGCGGCATTTGTGCTTGATAAAGTAATGCAACGTATTGGTTTACCGGGTAAAGCGTTCGTCCCACTCATTTTAGGGTTTGGCTGTACAGTTCCTGCAATTATGGCAACTCGTACTTTGGATCAAGAACGTGAGCGTAAACTGGCTGCTTCGATGGCGCCGTTTATGTCGTGTGGTGCTCGCTTACCTGTCTATGCCCTATTTGCAGCCGCATTTTTTCCTAGCAATGGTCAGAATATTGTTTTTGCCTTATATCTGTTGGGTGTCGGTGCGGCAGTGTTTACGGGTATCGTACTAAAGCGAACACTATACCCTGGTTCAAGTGATTCATTTGTTATGGAGTTGCCGGATTACGAATTACCAACGCTTCAAAATGTCGTGATTAAAACTTGGCAAAAACTAAATCGCTTTATATGGGGTGCAGGGAAAACTATCGTTGTTGTAGTGACGATCCTTAGTTTGCTTAACTCCGTTGGATCTGATGGAACGTTTGGTAATGAAGGGACCCAAAAGTCAGTATTATCTCAAGCAGCTCAAACGGTTACGCCTTTATTCTCGCCAATGGGTGTCGAAAAAGATAATTGGCCAGCAACGGTGGGTATCATTACAGGGATTTTTGCTAAAGAAGCCGTAGTTGGGACGTTAAACACGCTGTACACCGATGCAAGTGAAGATGCAGGTGAATTCAATTTAACAGAGAGTATTAAAGCGGCGTTTATCTCGATTCCGGAAAACTTGACGGGATTAAGTTTTAGTGACCCATTTGGTATCGAAGTGGGTGATCTCTCAGACTCTGAAGCGGTTGCACAAGAGCAAGAAGTGAACGTCTCAATTTTCGCGAATATTCAGGATCAATTTGTTACTGGCGGCGCAGCATTTTCGTATTTGATCTTTATTTTGTTATATACGCCATGTGTGGCTGCGATGGGAGCTTATGTTCGTGAATTTGGAGCTAAGTTTGCTCGCTTCATTGGAATCTGGACATCAGGACTTGGCTATCTATCTGCAACACTTTTTTATCAAGCAACCAATTTAACATCACATCCACAGCAAAGTCTGATGTGGATTGTTGGCATCGGGGTATCGTTAATGATTGTCTACCGTTGGCTGACCGTTCACGGTAATAAATTACGTCAGATAGAGGCACAATTATTATGATATTGCAGGAGTTGCGAAGTTACATTGAACAGCGTGGTTCAGTGACTCGTCTCCAACTCGCTAAGCAGTTTAAAATGAGCGAAGACGGTGTCGACGCAATGCTATCGGTATGGTTAAAAAAGGGCGTTATTTCGCGAACTGTTGATACTAATTCGGATGGTTATGTTATGAGGGTTCGTTATCGGATTCATCAACCTGACTCACTATCACTGAATGTGATTATGTAATTGAAAAAGGCCGCAATTGAAGTGCGGCCTTTTGTTTGTTCTTTAATTAACTCGATATCTACATTCTTTCTAAGGTTTCAATCCCAAGTAGAGAAAGGCCTTGTTTGATAGTTTTCGCAGTGAGAGCAGAGAGTTTTAAACGACTCTCTTTAATGGATTGATCAGAAGCGTTTAGAACAGGACAGGCTTCATAGAAACTTGAAAATTGACCTGCAAGCTCGAATAGATAGTTACACATAATATGTGGTTGACCTTCACGAGCGACACTTTGAACCGCTTCTTCAAATTGGAGAAGCTTAGCAATGAGCGCTTTTTCTTTCTCTTCACTAACTTGAATATTGCCAGCCAGGTTATCCATTTCGATGGATGCTTTTTGGAAAATAGATGCGACGCGTGTATAAGCATATTGCATGTACGGAGCAGTATTGCCTTCAAACGCAAGCATGTTATCCCAGTCAAATACATAATCTGTGGTACGGTGCTTTGATAAGTCAGAATATTTAACCGCAGCCATTGCAACAGTATTGGCGATATTTGCTTTTTCAGCTGTTGTAAGATCTGGGTTTTTCGCTTCGATTAACGCATTTGCGCGTTCTTCTGCTTCATCCAGTAAATCGGCTAAACGTACTGTGCCACCCGCGCGGGTTTTAAATGGACGACCATCTTTACCCAGCATCATGCCGAAAGCGTGGTGTTCTAGCGAGACACTTTCTGGAATATAGCCAGCTTTGCGTACGATAGTCCATGCTTGCATCAAATGCTGATGTTGGCGTGAGTCGATAAAGTAGAGTACGCGATCTGCACCAAGTGTTTCATAACGGTATTTAGCACATGCGATATCGGTTGTTGTGTATAGGAAGCCACCGTCACGTTTTTGTACGATAACACCCATAGGATCGCCGTCTTTATTCTTGTACTCATCTAAGAATACAACTTGAGCACCATCATCTTCTGTCGCTAAACCCTGTGCTTTCAGATCAGATACGATGCTTGGTAGCATGTCGTTATACATGCTTTCGCCCATCACATCATCGCGAGATAGTGAGACATTTAAGCGATCATAGTTACCTTGGTTTTGCGTCATGGTAATATCGACGAGTTTTTTCCACATCTCTGCACAAGCAGGATCGCCGCTTTGCAGTTTAACAACATAGTTTCGAGCTTTTAGTGCGAATTCCTCATCTTCATCGTAGAGCTTTTTCGATTCACGATAAAACCCTTCTAAGTCAGAAAGCTCCATAGACACTTCACCAGAAGCTTGCTGGACACGCTCTAAGTTGGCGATGAGCATCCCAAACTGAGTTCCCCAGTCACCAATGTGGTTCGCACGGATAACTTTATGACCTAGAAACTCTAAGGTACGAACGACTGCGTCCCCAATGATGGTTGAGCGTAAGTGGCCCACGTGCATCTCTTTAGCAACGTTAGGCGCAGAGTAGTCTGCAACAATCGTTAATGGTGCATCTTTCGCTACACCGATCCGAGAGTCGGCCAGAGCAATTTCAGCTTGTTTAGCGAGAAACTCTTCACTAAGAAAGATATTGATGAAACCAGGGCCTGCTATTTCAGTTTTACTTGCAATGCTGTCAAGATCGAGAACATCTAACACTTTTTGAGCGAATTCACGTGGATTCATTTTCAGCTTTTTCGCTACACCCATAACACCATTCGCTTGGTAATCACCAAACTGTGGTTTTGCAGATTGACGTACGGCTGCTGGGCTACCTGCTGGTGCGCCCGCCGCTTCTAGGGCTTGTGATACTTTATCGTTTATGAGTGCTTGGATATTCACACGTTTGTCCTTCGATTTAACGAAATGTTAGGAGACATATTGGACTCACCAGATTGGGTGACTTATATCTCGATCTTGTTCAAAAATTGGCGCACATAATAGCAATTTTATTCGATATCTTATAGAGCGGAGTTAAGGAATTTTCTACTTTTCCTATCTGGCTGTTACTATGCTGTCGTTTCTTACCAATAAGGATGATCTAGATGACACACCATGAACCCAATTTTGAGTTTTCACCTGTGATGATGATTGATGGTATCTCTTTGTTTTCAAATAAAATTGATAGTTTTATGAAGATCCTTGGGTTGGATGTGGCGTCATTGAACATGGATCATGTTGCAATGAGGATCAATCAACACTGCGAAGCACAAAGAGCCGAGAGTGAATGGGCCAAAATGGGAGAGGTTATTTCTAGAGCTGAAATCAATGGACGTCCGATCGTCGTTGTTGAATTAAACCAGCCTATCGTTGTCGGTAAATGGCAAACCGATTGTGTAGAACTTCCTTACCCAGCAAAGGGGAAAACATACCCAATTCAGGGGTGGGAACATGTGGAATTTGTGATTCCCTGCCGCGTGGATTCAATGGATGAATTTGTTACTTTTATTCGCCATCAATTCCCTCATTTGAATCGTTGTTGGGATGACTTTTCTGAACTGGGAGTGAGTGTCAAAATGTCAGAACCAAAAGCAAGCGGTGAACGATTGCCAAACCCAACAATTGCATTTAAGTGGAGTGGGGTAACGATTAAACTTCATCCTCATGCGTTAAAAACGGTGATCTTGTCGGAACAATCACCGTTATTTACGTAATATCGGATTTACCCTAGCCGACAATCTTTTGGCATCGATTGAAGATCGCTTAACGAAGTGATAGCACTACCAATATCAAGTGTTTCTGCGTCGGTATGACCGATTCCTAAGCTATGCATAACGAGACGATGGGCTGTTCTAGGTTTTAGTTGATTAACAACAAATCGAATCATATCGCTACGGCATAAAGACTCCAGCTCTTCAACGACTATTTGACGTTGGTTAAATTCGAGATCTTTGTTTCCGATGGCAACCCATAATCGCTGAGCTCGACTGCGAAGCGACGTATCAGGTGTCGACATTTGATTTATTAACCCTTTTTTACTGCTTTGCCACTGATACTCATTTAACTCCAGTAGCACCATATAGAATGCGTTGAGAAATTCATCAATCGACTTCATTAACTCAGTAGGAGAGGCGTGAGGAGATTGGACATACAGAACAATTCCTGGGTGGCGGTTAAGTGGTAAATTTCCTGTTCCTACCATATAGCCCAATTGTTGTTTGGTTCTGATCTCATTAAAAAAGGTTGCTGACATCAAATGATTCGCCAGTGAATAAAGTGCGATATTTCGTGGCAATATGTTTTCACACTGATGATAAACCACAACGGCAGAGTCTTCTTGGTTGCATTTTATTTCATGCTGCAATGATCCTTGATTACCAAGCATAATTAAAGGTCGCAATGACTCTTCATAACGTTGATCTTGTGCCAATAATGTTTGATAAACCGTGTCACCGATTTCAACGGCATCTGCTTGAGTCCAGTCACCTACGACAAACACTTCGATGTGCAGTAGTGTCATTATTTGATCAACAAAAGGTTTTAGGTCGTTAAGTTCAACTGTCTCAAGGGCCTCTAAAAGTTGTGTAAATGGTGGATTATTCGGTTGCAACAATCCTGTAAGAGCATTAAAGAGTTGGGATAATGGGCGATCTAATGAAGAATTACGCCAGCTTCTTTCTAGCTGAGTTTTAATGGTATCAAATCGAGGTTGGTTGAATTCTCGGTGAGTAAACCGGTGCAATATTAACTTGAGGAGTTCGAGTTGTTTGGCGTTGAACCCAGAGAGTGAAAGAGTTACTCCACCTTGATGAGCATACATATTGTAACTCATACCTGCGATTTCCGCTTGATAAGTTTCCTCAACAAGCGAATCGAGAAACATTTCAACACATAGACGAACCATAACAATCGCTCGTGGACTCGATACCGCATGAGGGCTGTCTATTGCGATATAGATGACCCCTTTAGGAACCCTAAACTGGCTATCTTGCATGTGCCATAAACGATACCCTTCACTCTCTTTCAGTATCTGTGGTGTATCATGATACTGTTCTAATGTTTTGGGAGTTTGTACATCCTGAATAAACGGATTTTTCTTAGGTAGGTGGATGTCGAGATCGGCCAGTGGCGTCGCTAACAGAGTTCGTTCTTCATCACTCAGTTTTCTCATTGAATAAGGGGTGAAGTACCAGTTGGCTTTTTGGTTATATTCACCGTCAAAAGCGACTAATGTTACACGCAAGTTGTCTAACGTAAATTGATCGATAACCTCTCTTAATACCGCCTCGTCATACTCTGTCATCATGTAGTCACCAAAAATAGTGTCATCGAGATGATAGTGCTGCATATTGATCACTAGGTGCGATACCGTTTCTAACGCTCTGGTTTTTTCTTGAAAACGAAATGCTGATTCTATGACTGTTTTCTTTTCGATATATCGCCATTCTTCAAGCCCTTGTTGACGAATCAACTCGATAGTTTGAAGAGTTGCTTGGGTTATTTCTTGAATGAATTCTAGGCCGTCGTTGGTCAGTTGGAGGCTAATGTTAAATTCACGGTAATTACTCCCACTCGCGCCACCACCTGCAGATAACCCGGTAATCCAACCTTTATTTTTCAATGCCAATAATAAACTGCCTTCACCTTCGTGACCGATAAGATGAGCAAAATAGGAAAGGGGCTTTGTTTGGTAATATTGATTCATTGACGGAAGCGGAAAGCTTAAGGTGAGCTTACGAATCTCTTTTAACGGTTCTATCTGTATATAAACCGCACGTTGCTCTTCAGTCGTAAATGGAATGTCTATTTTTTTTCCACGTAACGATTTGTTGGTCACTTGTTCAAATAAAGGCGTTACAAGTGCTTCCATATCATCAAGGGATTGGTCACTAATTATCGCAAGAGTCATGATATCAGCAGAATATTGTTGTTGGTAGAATGACAAGATTTCTTCGCGAATCGATTTTTCATTTCTGTCGTTTAATGTGTGTAAGTTACCAACAGAGAATTTTGAAAACGGATGCTCTGGATTGATCGTCTCTTTGTGTACCTGATATAAGCGTCGCGTATCATCATTTAACTTAAGTTTGTATTCCGACTCAACCGCTTGGCGTTCCTTATCAAGCGCTTCTTCATTAAATAAGGGTTCAAAAAAGAATCGAGCAAAGCGATCTAAGCCTTGTTCAAAAGCATTTGGACTAATATCGAAGAAAAAGCAACTATGCTCTGTGCCAGTCCACGCATTGTGAGTCCCACCATGCTGATTTATGAAGCTTTGGAACTCACTGGTTTTAGGGTAGGTTTTTGTCCCTAAGAAAAGCATATGCTCCAAATAATGAGAAAGTCCTTCACGATCAATCGGATCGTCGAAGTGACCAACATTCACCGCGAGTGCTGCAGACGATTTTTGGGTCGTCGAATCTTCTATCAATAAAACTCTTAATTGATTTGATAGAGTTAGGTAGCGGTAGTTGTTGGAATCATTCGGGCTTATATGCACAATGTTAGTTCTCGTTCGTCGTTTAATCATTTAGTATGGCGTTGATTTGATTACTCGCAACGTCTTAGGACTATTTTTATGAGCAAAATAGTGTTTTCGTGCTTATAAAACCATTAAGATATCGAGTATATACACAATAATAAATATCGCTGCGTTTAAACTTTAACCAAACTACAGAATGTCTGGACTTGGGGTGTAGAGTAAAAGGTCGTTACTATGAAAATTTATATTATGCGTCATGGAGAAGCCGGGCTTTTAGCTTCCTGTGATGCAGAGAGAACATTAACCCAGCGTGGGAAAGATGAATCTCTTGCCACAATTACCCAGTCATTAGATAAAATGCCAGCGAAAATAGATAAGGTCTTCGTCAGTCCTTATGTTCGCGCGCAAGAGACATGGCAACAAATAGCGCCTTTATTGGATGCAAAATCCGTTGAATTATATGATGACATTACACCTTACGGACAATCAGAACAGGTATACGAATATGTGTGTGCCTTGGCTGAGTTAGAAAATCTACAGTCTATTATGTTCGTGTCTCACCTCCCGTTGGTTGGGTATTTAACCGCTGAATTTGTCGCTGATTTATCCGCTCCAATGTTTCCAACATCTGGACTAGCGTGCGTAGAATTTGACGTCGCATCAAAACAAGGTGAGTTACTGTGGCAGAACCGTCCTTAATATAACTCTTTGAAAAATATATAAAGTAAACCGATTTAATCTCGAGCCATAAAATTGACTTTTCTATGGTTCGATATTTGCATATTGATATCTTGATTGAGCAAATTCGTGCTCATATTTTGAGATAACAGTGGCAAAAAGGTTTATGAAGTTTACTTTACCGTTTAGTAATAAGTTTCCCAATGTTTCACAGCGAGGCCTACCAGCAGTAGGCGCACCAGTCATGGTATTGGCAACACTCGCAATGATTATATTGCCAATCCCTGCCTTTTTGCTCGACCTCTCTTTCACTTTCAATATTGCGCTTTCCATGGTGGTACTTTTAGTGACGATTTACACTCGTCGACCATTGGAATTCGCGGCTTTTCCGACCGTTTTATTAATTGCGACCTTACTGCGCTTAGCATTGAACGTAGCTTCTACCCGTGTTGTTCTCTTAAAAGGTCACGAAGGCGCAGGTGCCGCGGGTAATGTGATAGAAGCATTTGGTAATGTCGTAATTGGCGGGAACTACGCTGTTGGTCTTGTTGTATTCCTTATCTTGATGATCATTAACTTTATGGTTGTAACCAAGGGTGCGGGAAGAATATCAGAAGTTAGTGCGCGTTTTACCTTGGATGCCTTACCGGGTAAACAGATGGCAATTGATGCTGACTTAAATGCAGGGCTGATTGACCAAGAGCAAGCTCGGACTCGACGTTTTGAAGTGACAAAGGAAGCAGATTTTTATGGTTCGATGGATGGTGCTTCTAAATTCGTCAAAGGTGATGCGATTGCCGGTATCTTGATTCTTTTCATCAACATTATTGGTGGGTTGAGTATTGGTATGGCTCAATATGAATTGAGTTTTGGTGAAGCGATTGAGATATACACCTTATTGACCATTGGTGATGGCCTTGTCGCACAGATTCCATCTCTTCTTTTGTCGATTGGCGCAGCCATTATGGTGACGCGTCAAAATACTGATGAAGACATGGGACAGCAAGTTGTTTTCCAGCTTGTTGATAACCCTAAGGCTCTGATGATCACTGCGATTATTTTGGCTGTTATGGGTGTTGTCCCAGGGATGCCTCACTTTTCGTTTTTACTTCTAGCATCATTGGCTGGAGGAAGTGCTTATTGGATTAATCGTAAGCAAGGTAAAGAAAAAGAAGAAAAACAACTTCCAGATACACCAGCTGTAGAAGCACCAATCAATAAAGAACTGTCATGGGATGATGTTCAACCTGTTGATATTATAGGATTAGAAGTGGGTTATCGATTGATCCCGCTGGTAGATAAAGATCAAGGCGGCGAGTTACTTGAGCGTGTGAAAGGTGTACGGAAGAAACTATCACAAGATTTTGGTTTTCTTATCCCACCCGTTCACATTCGAGACAACTTAGAGCTCACGCCGAATAGTTACCGCATTACTTTAATGGGTGTGGCTGTAGGTGAAGCTGAAATTAAAGCGGACCAAGAGTTGGCGATAAACCCAGGCCAAGTTTATGGTGCGATTGAGGGTGAACATACATTCGATCCTGCTTTTGGCTTAGAAGCGGTATGGATATCAGACGAACAGCGTGAAACAGCACAAGCACTAGGCTATACCGTGGTCGATGCTGCAACAGTGCTTGCGACCCACCTCAGTCAACTATTAACCAATAATGCTTCACAATTGATAGGCCATGAAGAGGTTCAGAACCTATTAGATATGCTAGCGAAGTCAGCGCCTAAATTGGTGGATGGCTTTGTTCCAGATCGTGTTTCTTTAGGCGTTGTTGTTCGTGTGCTACAGAATTTACTTAATGAAGCCATTCCAATTCGTGACATTCGGACGATCGTCCAAACACTGGCTGAATACTCAGGAAAGAGTCAAGAACCTGACGTATTGACTGCCGCTGTACGCATCGCCTTGAAACGCCTTATCGTTCAAGAAATCAATGGTATCGAGCCTGAACTGCCAGTTATTACTCTAATTCCAGAATTGGAACAGATATTGCATCAGACTATGCAGGCGTCTGGTGGAGAGTCTGCTGGCATTGAACCGGGTTTAGCTGAACGTCTTCAATCAGCATTAACTCAAGCAACTCAAGATCAAGAGCTTAAAGGTGAAGCCGCGGTTCTCTTAACTTCAGGAATACTTCGTTCAACATTGGCGAAGTTTGTGAAGAACACAATACCGAACTTGAGAGTCCTTTCTTATCAAGAGATACCAGATGAAAAACAGATTCGAATTGTTCAAGCAGTTGGAAATTAACTTGAGAGTACAGTTGATTGATGGTGGATTTTAGCATTGAAAATTAAACGTTTTTTCGCTCAAGATATGAAAGCGGCGTTGCTACAAGTCAAAGAAGAACTTGGGTCTGATGCCGTCATCATGTCTAACAAAAAAGTTGCCGGTGGTGTCGAAATCGTCGCAGCGGTTGACGGCGATAACACGCTACCTAAATCATCGGCTCAGCAGTACAACAGTCAACCGCGTCACAAAACACCCGCACCTGTCACTCGATCTGCTCCGCTAACACGCAACCTAGCAGATGATCAGGTTCAACTAGGTCGTCGTGGTAGCCAGAATGAAGCTCCAATGACGAAACGGTTTGCAGATTTGCTCAATCAATATTCTACGGATGATTCATCTGCGGACAACTCTGAGCAAGCCGACTCTTTGGATGCATTGTTAAAACGTCAAGCGAAAGGCAGCCAAAGGGATCAAGGTAGTAGTAGAAAACCGTCGCAAAACCGCCGAGGAAACGAAACGGCTTCAAATTCGCTTGCTGGTGGGCGAGGAGGGGTGTCTAAATCTCCTAATATGAATGTTAACTCTCATGAAGAGAGCGACGGTGAATTGAACTTAATGCGTGAAGATATTAATTCGATTCGGCGATTACTCGAACATCAGGTTTCGGGATTGATGTGGCAGGAGGTTGAACGTCGAGAGCCGTTAAGAGCAATGCTGATTAAGCGACTCGAACGGATGGGAGTCTCATCAGAGCTTGCGGATCAACTTGCTTGCTATATCCCAGAAGATACTGCACCGCCAAAAGCGTGGAAAGCTCTGTTACGACTCGTAGCAGACCAAATTCCTGTGGCAAAAAAAGATATTTTGAAACGAGGTGGGATTGTCGCGTTACTTGGTCCCACTGGAGTAGGAAAAACCACGACAATTGCTAAATTGGCCGCGCGTGCCGCAATGGAATATGGATCTGACAGTGTGGCGTTAGTCACCACAGATACCTTTAGAATCGGAGCGCATGAACAATTGGCAATTTATGGAAAAATTATGGGTTGCCCTGTAAAAGTCGCTAAAGATTCCAACGATTTAGCCGATGTTATACATCAGCTGCGAAATCGGCGTCTCGTGCTTGTTGATACGGCTGGTATGGGACAACGAGATGTCAGACTGTCAGAGCAATTAGATACGTTAATGCAAAATAGTGGAGAGAATATTCATAGCTATTTGGTTTTACCTGCAACAGCTCAAAGGAAAGTATTACAAGAAACCATCGATCACTTTCGGCGGATTCCTTTGTCCGGTTGCATTATGACCAAGTTAGATGAATCACTGAGCCTTGGTGAATTTGTGAGTGTGATTGTACAGAATGCATTGCCAGTGGCGTATATCGCAAATGGCCAACGAGTACCTGAAGATATTGTACTCGCACAACCGAAATTCATGGTAGCAAAAGCAAATGAATTGCTTGAAGACTCTGATGAAAATGAGCCTCGCTACTGGAGTAGTGACTCAGAGGGATATTAGGCGGCGAATCGATATGACGAACAATATGATACAAGATCAAGCGAGCGGATTACGCCGTTTAAGTAAACCCTCTCTCACCAAGGTAATTACGGTTACCGGCGGAAAAGGTGGTGTTGGCAAATCTAACGTAACACTTGGCATGGCAATTAGTATGGCCCGTCAAGGCAAACGAGTGATGGTATTGGATGCTGATCTCGGGTTGGCTAATGTCGACATTATGCTTGGTATTCGACCAAAGAAAAATTTAGGCCATGTCCTTGCAGGTGAGTGCGAATTAAGTGATGCCATTGTAGAGGGGCCTTTTGGAATACGAATAATCCCAGCCACATCGGGAACTCAGTCGATGACAGAGCTTTCTCATGCGCAACACGTGGGACTGATTCGCGCGTTCGGCAATTTGGATGAAGAGATGGACGTCTTGTTAGTAGATACCGCGGCTGGTATCTCAGATATGGTAGTGAGTTTTTCTCGAGCTGCTCAAGATGTCGTAATAGTGGTTTGTGATGAACCCACTTCAATAACTGATGCTTATGCGCTTATTAAGCTACTTAGTCGAGAACATCAGGTTCAGCGCTTCAAAATCGTTGCGAATATGGTTAGAAGTTATCGGGAAGGTCGAGAATTGTTTGCTAAGCTAACATTAGTTACTGAACGTTTTTTGAATGTCACTATTGAACTGGTTGCATGTATACCGCTAGACGATAATGTTAGACAGGCCGTTAAAAAACAGAAAATCGTTGTCGAAGCGTTCCCTAAATCACCAGCGTCATTGGCGATAAACTCTCTCGCTAATAAAGCACTAATGTGGCCAATACCTAAAACGCCAAGTGGGCACTTAGAGTTCTTTGTTGAACGCCTACTTTATCGATCTGACACGGCGGAGGAATAAGTTAGTGAATAAGCCACTCACATATGATCACCGCGGTAATTTGCAGGGGCAGAATGCATTTTTGGAAAAGTATTCCGTTTTAGTTAAACGGATTGCTCATCATTTGATGGCTCGTTTGCCTGCCAGTGTTCAGGTTGAGGATTTAATACAAGCAGGGTTGATCGGCTTGCTTGAAGCGCAAAAAAATTATGATGGTAGCAAAGGTGCAAGCTTTGAAACCTATGCTGGTATCCGTATTCGAGGTGCAATGTTGGATGATATGCGCCGCGGAGATTGGGTTCCACGGTCAGTTCATCGCCACAGTCGTGAGATCGCTCAAGCCACGTCAGTGCTAGAAGGAGAGCTAAATCGTGATCCCACCGACACTGAAATTGCAAATTATTTAGAAATGTCTCTAGATCAGTACCATACTGTAGTTAAGGACATTAATTGTTCGAGAGTGGTGGGTATCGAAGATCTAGGTGTTTCCGATGATGCAATATCGCCCATCGAAATGGTGGAAGATGATACTCCGTTTAAAGGTGTTGCCGATGAAAGTTTTCGCAATGCACTTATAACGTCAATCAAATCACTGCCTGAGCGAGAAGCGTTAGTCCTTTCGCTCTACTATGATGAAGAGCTTAACTTAAAAGAAATTGGTGAAGTACTTGGCGTGAGTGAATCACGTGTTAGTCAAATACTGAGCCAAACTATGCAACGTTTAAGAACGAAATTGAGTTCTTGGACTCAAGATGATTAATTTTTGTCACTGATCTCTATCTCAGTGGAGGCTATTTTGAATAAAAACATGAAAATCCTGATTGTTGATGACTTTTCAACGATGCGCAGAATTGTAAAGAACCTACTTCGTGATCTTGGCTTCAATAATACCTCTGAAGCCGATGACGGGTTGACCGCACTACCAATGCTTAAGAATGGTGATTTTGATTTCGTGGTTACGGATTGGAATATGCCAGGAATGCAAGGTATCGATTTGCTCAAGAACATCCGAGCAGATGATAACTTAAAGCATTTACCAGTGTTGATGATCACGGCAGAAGCAAAGCGTGAGCAAATTATTGAAGCTGCTCAAGCTGGCGTGAACGGTTACATCGTTAAACCATTCACCGCGGGTACTCTTAAAGAGAAGCTCGATAAAGTTTTTGAACGATTATAACTCGACGCTTTATGTGATATGAGGAATGGATATATATATCGTTCATTATTTGATCCAATAGCATGTGAAAGGCTAAGACAGGATGATTTCATTAGAACAAGCGAGACAACTCGTACAGTACTTAGAGCAAGAAGAGCAAGATAGTGCAAATGCTCTTTTAAGCGAGATCTGTAATCGTCAGTTAGAAAACCCGATGTTTAATCAAATCGGAACACTAACGCGAGAATTACATGATTCGTTAAGAGAATTTCATCTAGATGAACGGATGAATGAAATTGCGAATGATGAAATTCCAGACGCCAAAGATCGTTTGCAATACGTGATTTCTAAGACGGAAGTTGCTGCGAATAAAACGATGGATTCCGTTGAACGTTGTATGCCGATCGCAGAGAAGCTGCATGGGAGCTTGCTTGAAGTGAGACCTCAGTGGAATCAGCTCATGCAAGGTCGAATAGATATCAGTGAGTTTAAAGTTTTGTGTCATGGAATAGATGATCTATTAAGTCAGATTGAAGGAAACAGCTCGGAGCTTCAAGGGCAGTTGACTGAAATACTAATGGCTCAAGATTTCCAAGATTTAACAGGACAGATTATAAAACGCGTGATTGAGTTAGTTGGCGAAGTAGAGAAGCAACTAATTGGCGTTCTTACAGTATTTGGTACTGATAAACTACAAGATAAACCAGATGAAGTAAGCAAGCCAGTGGGCCCAGAAGGTCCAATCATTAACGCTTATGAGCGGGAAGATGCTGTCTCTTCTCAAGATGAAGTTGATGACTTGTTATCAAGCTTAGGTTTTTAGAGGTACTGCATGAGCTACGAATTAGACGAAGAAATTCTACAGGACTTTTTAGTTGAGGCGGGTGAACTCCTAGAACTGTTATCTGAGCAGTTGGTGGATTTGGAGAATAACCCGAACGATAAAGACCTTCTTAATGCCATATTTAGAGGATTCCACACTGTGAAAGGTGGCGCAGGGTTTTTAGCGCTCACTGAATTAGTGGAAACGTGTCATGGTGCAGAAAACGTGTTCGATACTTTACGTAACGGACAACGTGATGTTGACGCCAGTTTAATGGATACGATGCTACGTTCTCTAGATACCGTCAATGAGCAGTTCCAGGCAGTACAGGAAAGTGAACCGCTAGTGGCAGCCGATCCTGAATTATTGAAAGAACTTCATCGTCTTTCAAAGCCACAATCAGAAGATGAAGCTGAACCGGAAGTAGAACCAGTTGTTGCCGAAGAACCCGAGCCTGAGCCAGAACCTGAAGTGGTACTCGCTCCTTCCAATGAAGCAGATGAGGGTTCTATTGATGAAATAACAGAAGACGAATTCGAAAAGTTATTGGATGAATTACATGGGGCAGGTCAATCGCCAAATGACGCCAATGATGAGGCACCAGCTGTCGCTGAAGCGCCTCCAGCTTCCGATGATATTACCGATGATGAGTTTGAAAAACTACTCGATGAATTACATGGCTCTGGTCATGGCCCCTCAGATGACTCGCCACCGGTTAGTAAGCCGACTGCACAAGAATCTGCTTCAAGTAGCGATGATAATATTACCGATGATGAATTCGAAAAGTTACTCGATGATCTTCATGGTTCGGGTAAAGGTCCAAATTTAGAACAAGCAGAGCCAGCGCAAGCACCAGCCGCTCCGTCGGCACCAGCAGCACCAGCAAAACCTGAAGCTAAAGTTGAGAAACCCAAAGCACCAGCGCCGAAACCTGCTGCGGCAAAAGCTCCTGCTGAAAAACCAGCCGCTTCGAAAAAAGAGACAGCGGCTCAGGCTAAGAAACCTCAAGCAGAGGCAACGGTACGAGTTGATACATCAACGTTAGATGTGATCATGAATATGGTTGGGGAATTGGTTCTCGTTAGAAACAGGCTGATTAGTTTAGGGTTGAATCGCAACGATGAAGAGATGTCGAAAGCGGTCTCTAACCTTGATGTAGTCACGGCAGACCTACAAGGTGCGGTGATGAAAACTCGGATGCAACCAATCAAGAAAGTGTTTGGTCGTTTCCCTCGAGTGGTTCGAGATCTGGCGCGTACACTGCATAAAGATATTGTTTTGGAAATGCGCGGTGAAGATACCGACCTCGATAAAAACTTAGTAGAAGCACTTGCAGATCCATTGATTCACTTGGTTCGAAACTCTGTTGACCATGGTATCGAAATGCCAGCTGACCGTGTTAAATCCGGTAAATCTAAGACTGGTAAAGTGATTTTATCTGCGTCTCAAGAAGGTGATCACATTGAACTATGCATCATCGATGATGGCGCAGGGATGGATCCAGATAAACTTAGATCGATAGCGGTGAAACGCGGCCTTATGGATGAAGATGCGGCGGCTCGATTAACCAATAGCGAGTGTTTTAATCTTATCTTTGCTCCTGGGTTTTCTAGTAAAGATCAGATTTCTGAAGTATCAGGCCGTGGCGTCGGAATGGACGTTGTTAAAACGGCAATCAATACACTGAATGGCTCGATTGACATCGACTCAGAAATGGGTAAAGGAACGAAGATTTCCATTAAGGTTCCACTAACGTTAGCAATATTACCAACGTTAATGGTTGGTGTTGCTGATCATCCATATGCTCTTCCCTTAGCGAGTGTGAATGAAATATTCCACCTAGATTTAAGCCGTACCAATATCGTAGATGGTCAGTTGACAATCATTGTACGTGAGAAATCGATACCGTTATTTTATTTGCAAAACTGGCTTGCACCTCAAAAAGGTATTGTCGAGCCAAGAAAAGGACATGGTCACGTAGTTATTGTTCAACTAGGGAGCCAACGAGTTGGTTTTGTTGTTGATACTCTTATTGGACAGGAAGAAGTGGTTATTAAGCCTTTAGATGAATTGCTACAAGGTACACCAGGAATGGCAGGAGCGACGATTACGAGTGATGGTCATATTGCGCTTATTCTTGATATAGCAGACCTTTTAAAACGATACGCATCTGTGTCTCGTATTTAATGACGTAATTGGAGTAAGGGAAATATGGCAATTAAAGTGTTAGTGGTTGATGACTCAAGCTTTTTCCGGCGTCGGGTAAGTGAAATCATTAATTCGGACGTGCGTATGGAGGTGATGGATGTCGCAACAAACGGCAAAGAAGCGATAGAAAAAGCCAAAACGCTTAAGCCTGATGTGATCACTATGGATATAGAGATGCCTGTACTTGATGGTATTTCTGCTGTTAAAGAAATTATGGCGACCCATCCAACACCCATTTTGATGTTTTCTTCATTAACTCATGATGGAGCCAAGGCAACACTAGATGCACTTGATGCCGGAGCTTTAGACTTTTTACCTAAAAAGTTTGAGGATATTGCCCGAAATAGAGACGAAGCGGTGACATTGCTTCAGCAACGAGTTATTGAAATTTCTCGTAAAAAGTCGTCTCTTCGTCGTATCGCACCTGTTGCGAAAAAGTCGACAACATCATCCATTAGCCCACAAAGTGGGAGTGGATTAGCACGTCAGACGGCATCAGCGAAACCGGTGACATCGACAAGAACATCGCCACTTGAGAGAACGACATCTCCTCAAGCATTTGGTTCTGCTGCGGGGCGATTTAAAGCCTCTGGAAAGCGTTACCAACTAACCGCGATTGGAACATCAACGGGTGGACCGGTTGCGTTACAGAAGATTTTGACCCAGTTACCTGCAAATTATCCACATCCAATTCTACTCGTACAGCACATGCCTGCGACATTTACTAATGCATTTGCCAGTCGTTTAAATACTCTGTGTAAAATCTCAGTTAAAGAAGCTCAAGATGGCGACATATTGCGTCCTGGAGTGGCGTATCTCGCACCTGGTGGTTTACAAATGATGGTAGAAGGGCGCCCTGGATCCGCTAAGTTGAAAGTTTTCGATGGCGGTGAACGAATGAACTATAAGCCAAGTGTTGACGTTACTTTTGGTTCAATCGCTAAAACATTTTCAGACAAAGCTCTCACGATGATTTTAACAGGAATGGGAGCAGATGGCCGTGAAGGATCTCGGATGCTACAGGCATCGGGGTCTACAATTTGGGCTCAAGACGAAGAAAGTTGCGTCGTCTATGGCATGCCTCAAGCTGTGGCTAAAGCGGGAATATCGTCGGAAGATTTACCTCTCGACCGCGTAGCGGAAAGAATGCTGGTTGAACTAGGGCTAAGGTAGGAATATTCATGATTGTTTGGAGTATCGCCAATCAAAAAGGTGGAGTCGGAAAAACCACTACAACCATCACTCTTGCTGGCCTATTAAGTCAGCAAGGGAAAAGAGTTTTGCTTGTCGATACTGACCCTCATGCATCATTAACGACCTACATGGGGTATGACAGTGATGGGTTATCGAGCAGTCTGTTTGACTTGTTTCAACTTGAATCGCTTACTTTACCAAATATCAAACCTTTAATTATGAAGAGTAACATTGAAGGTTTAGATTTGCTCCCAGGTCATATGTCTCTCGCGACGTTAGATCGAGTGATGGGCAATCGAAGCGGTATGGGATTAGTCTTAAAAAAGACATTAATTCAATTAAAACAAGAATACGACTATGTCTTGATTGATTGTCCTCCGATTCTTGGAGTCATGATGGTGAATGCTCTGGCGGCAAGTGACCGGATACTGATTCCAGTTCAAACCGAGTTCTTAGCAATGAAGGGCTTAGAGCGAATGGTAAGAACGTTAGATATTATGCAGAAGTCGCGTAAGAAGTCTTTTAAAGTGACGATCGTTCCTACTATGTACGACAAAAGAACGAAGGCATCGTTACAAACATTAACTCAGCTTAAAAAGGACTATGCGACACGAGTTTGGAGTTCCGCTATTCCCATTGACACAAAATTTCGTGATGCGAGCCTGAAACGGTTACCTGCATCTTATTTTGCTCAAGGAAGTCGGGGAGTTTTTGCATATCGACAGCTATTAATTTACCTCGAGAGGTTGGCGATCGATGAGTCCTAATCAAACATTGTCGAGCGAGCAAGCTCTTAAGGACTATTTTTCTGCATTACTTGATGAAGTTGCGGAAGAATTGGAACTAGATCAAGAAATAGTGGCACAAACTGAACAGAAAATTAACCAACCGCTGGAAGTTGTACCACAATTACAATTGGATGCAGAGCCACTTTTGCCTATGCGGTCAGTCGGTGAGGTTGAAGCACCAAGTCTTGTCGATGTTCAGCGTTTACTCGATCGCCTCGAAGGCAGTGATCCAGTAACAAACGTGAGTGGTGTTGATGACCTGATCACGCAAAATACGGTGAATTTACATATTGTAGATAAACCCGATATTGAAGAAATTCAAGAATGGGATATTGAAGACGAGCCGGTGGTTGAGGTCGAAGCGCTGGCGGAAGAGTCGGATGTAGAAATTGACTCCGAAGAAGAGCTGAGTGTATCAGTTGAAGTTTCAGAAGAAATAGAACACCAAGTTGAAGACCAAGTTATTTTGAATGAGGCCACTTGGACATCAACTGAGCGCGAACATGCGTTTCAAGTTCTATTTTTTGATGTTTATGGCGTGACATTTGCGGTGCCACTTGACGAATTAGGCGGTATTCATCGTTTAGAAGAGACCAGTCACTTAATTGGTCGACCTTCATGGTATTTAGGGCTGCAATCAAATAAAGATAATCAACTTGACGTCGTAGATACCGCTAAATGGGTGATGCCGGACAAGTTAATCGATGATTCTTATAAAGAGTCTTATGATTATATTGTCATGCTAGGTGAAAGTTTATGGGGACTTGCAAGTGGAGCATTGAAAGGGACAGAGCTGATTCAAACTGATGAAGTTCGATGGCGTTCAACCGCAGGAAAGCGGCCTTGGCTTGCAGGAATGGTTAAAGAAAAAATGTGTGCATTAATTCATGTCGAGGCGCTAATTCAGATGTTAGATGCTGGCCAAGATGTAAACGCACTTGAAAAATTGTAGAACATTGATGTCGGAAACGGCTTAATAGAGGAAAAGTTATGTTTGAAGCGAACGAAGTAGAACTAAGAAAAGATGGGTCTTCGAATGACGAAGTACTTCAGTGGGTGACATTTCAACTTGAGGAAGAAACCTACGGCATTAATGTAATGCAAGTACGAGAAGTTCTACGCTATACCGAAATCGCTCCCGTTCCTGGTGCGCCAGATTACGTACTAGGTATCATTAATCTGCGTGGTAATGTTGTAACGGTCATTGATACACGCTCTCGTTTTGGTCTGATTCAAGGCGAAACAACGGACAATACGCGTATTATTGTGATTGAATCTGAGCATCAGGTTATTGGTATCTTAGTCGATAGTGTAGCGGAAGTTGTATATCTTAAATCTTCAGAAATTGATACGACTCCAAGTGTTGGTACTGATGAAAGCGCTAAGTTTATCCAAGGTGTAAGTAATCGAGATGGTAAGCTATTGATCTTGGTTGATTTGAATAAGCTTCTATCAGATGAAGAATGGGACGAAATGGCTCATTTATAATGGTAAATCTTGCAGCGGTTGAGACGCCGATCATATTGGGTGTATGCCTTGTTGTTGTGTTGGTTCTTTTTGTGATTATCGGACAGGTGAAAAGAAGTTCGATGAAGCAAATTGAACACGAGAAGGTGCAGCGTGAAGAAGTAAGCAACCAATTAATTAAAACCAATAAACAATTGCTTGAACTACGTTCTGTCGTTATTGGTTTAGGACAAAAAGTGACTGACCAGCAGGAGCTTCTTGTCTTGTTAAACGAGCGTCTTGTTGAACTCGAACAAGAAGATACAGATTCGAGACTGTATTCTCGAGCAAGCAAACTCGTTAAGCTCGGAGCTGACATCGACGAGGTGATCAGTGAATGTGAATTACCTCAAGCTGAAGCTGAATTAATGTATTCGTTACAGCAAAAATTAGCGGGCAAAGAAAAGGTTCCGCCCCTTAGTAGTCTTCCTGAAAGATTAAAGAGCGGGATACCTGAGCCAAATGCAGCGATACGAAAAAATCCTCGCAGTTAGAATAAATAAGGGAACCAAATGGTTCCCTTATTTTTATTTAATTTTCATTATTTGTGTAAATAGTAGATGAAGTGCCAATTTTGAGGGGTTTATTGTACTTACTGATTTGACCTTGGCGCGCATGTGTTAAGATAGCGCCCAAGAAGGACCAGTGAATTAAATCATGCTAGACATTAAGAACCTCTCGGTTATCCGTGGAAACAAACCGCTAATATCCAACCTTTCATTTTCCGTTTCTCCTGGCGAACTTATTCAAGTTGAAGGGCAAAATGGCAGTGGCAAAACGACATTATTGCGAATTCTTGCCGGGTTGGGTGTCGCTGACGAAGGCGATGTGTATTGGAACCAGTCCACCATCAAGAGATGTCGCGATGAATACAACAGTGAATTATTGTTTATTGGACATCAAACGGGTGTTAAACGAGAGCTAACAGCTTTGGAAAATGCACAGTTTTATCAATCGCTACACCATAACACTCAATCTGATGAGAAGATCTATACGGTTTTGGCTAAGGTAGGTTTGGCCGGACGTGAAGATATCCCAGTGATGCATCTTTCTGCAGGTCAGCAACGTCGTGTTGCTCTAGCTCGTTTATGGTTAAGTGAAAAAAAATTATGGGTTTTGGATGAACCTTTAACGGCGATTGATAAAAAAGGCGTCGCAATTTTAGAATCATTATTTACTTCACATGTCGAGCGTGGAGGAATGTTGGTGTTTACGACTCACCAAGATTTGTTTCGAGAAAGCAATCGGTTGAAGTCTATCAACTTAGGTGAAGCCCCAATATGTTAACGACATTTGTGTTAATTGTTCGACGCGAGTTGCTATTGGCTTATCGACGTCAATCTGAAGTGTTGAATCCGCTATGGTTCTTTGTTCTGATTGTTACCTTGTTTCCCCTTGCTCTAGGGCCAGAGCCTGGGATATTAACTCGTATTGCTGCTGGGATTGTTTGGGTTGCGGCATTACTATCGACATTATTATCACTAGAACGAATGTTTCGAGATGACTTCAACGATGGTGCGTTAGAACAGCTTTTGCTTGCTCCAACTCCTTTATTTGTTATTGTCTTGGCAAAAGTCATCGCTCACTGGATATTAACAGCATTGCCTTTGCTCATTATCAGTCCATTACTCGCTATTTTGTTGGCAGTTGAATGGGATAGTTGGGTTGCGTTAATGCTAACTTTGTTGGTCGGAACACCGACTCTGAGTTTTATTGGTGCGATTGGAGTGGCATTAACGGTTGGATTGAGAAAAGGCAGTGTTATTCTTAGTTTATTAGTATTACCGCTGTATATTCCAGTGCTAATTTTTGCTACTTCAGCCATAGAGTCAGCTTCACTTGGCGTATCATACACTGGACAATTAGCGGTATTAGCCGCAATGCTGACGGGGTCAATGACAATGACACCTATATTGATTGGTTTATCGCTCAGAGTTAGCGTTGAGTAATAGAGAGAAGTAAAATGTGGAAGTGGCTTCACCCCTTAGCAAAACCAGAAACAACGTACCGATTTTGTGGACTATTAATTCCGTATTTAATGATCTCGTGTATCGTGTTGTTGCTTGTCGGCACCATATGGGGGCTTGCTTTCTCACCTGCGGATTATCAGCAGGGAGATAGTTTTAGAATTATGTATATCCATGTTCCATCGGCAATATGGTCGATGGGAGCGTATTTGACGATGGCCATTAGTGCTTTTATCGGCTTAGTGTGGCAGGTAAGAATGTCGAACCTGGCCGCGATCGCGATTGCGCCTATTGGTGCGGTATTCACTTTTATAGCGTTAGTGACTGGCGCTGTTTGGGGGAAACCAATGTGGGGAGCTTGGTGGGTCTGGGACGCGCGCTTGACGTCTGAGTTGATACTATTGTTTCTTTATATTGGTGTTATTGCCTTATATAACGCATTTGATGATAGTAAAGTTGCTGCAAAGGCATCCGGTATTCTTGCGATTGTTGGTGTGATTAACTTACCGATTATCCATTTTTCAGTGGAGTGGTGGAATACACTTCATCAAGGTGCTTCTATTACGAAGTTCGCGAAACCTTCAATTTCATCCTCAATGTTGTGGCCACTTTTGATTAATATTGCCGCGTTTGGGGTATTTCTTGCGCTGGTTAGTATGATTAGACTGCGTAACGAAATTCTTGCCAGTGAACATCACCGACCTTGGGTCAAGGCACTAGTTATCAACAATAATGGAGAGACATAGATGCTCTATTTTGATTCAATGAGTGACTTTATTGCTATGGGTGGTTATGCCGTATATGTTTGGAGCTCATTTGGGATTACGTTTATTTCAGGGTTATGGTTACTTATTAGTAGTATGAGAAAGAAAAATAAAATTTTGGCTCAAGTTAAACAAGAATTGGAGCGTCAGGCTAGGATTGAAGCGGCAAAAACAATGGAGAATACTCTATGAATCCTAGACGTAAAAAACGGTTAGCAATCGTGCTATCTATTGTATTGGGTTTGGGAGCGACAGTTGGTTTAACTCTGTATGCTCTCAATCAGAATATCGATCTTTTTTATACACCCAGTGAAATCTTAAACGGGAAACCAAATGGTGAGAAACCATCAACTGGACAACGATTGAGAGTCGGTGGGATGGTTGTTGAGGGATCGGTTAAACGCGACAGTGACTCGTTAAAGGTGAGTTTCGATCTTAACGATATCGGCGATTCAATCACCGTAACTTACGATGGCATTCTTCCAGATCTTTTTCGGGAAGGACAAGGTATCGTTGCTCAAGGTGTATTAGTCGATAGTAAAACGATTGAGGCATTCGAGGTTCTTGCCAAGCATGATGAAAACTACATGCCTCCAGAGATCGAAGAAGCGATGAAAGCAAATCATGAAGCAATAGCGCAGTAAACGCTCTAACAACACCTAGGACATTGATAGATATGATAGTAGAGCTTGGACACGTAGCCCTTTTTATTGCGTTGGCATTTTCTGTTTTACTTACGGTATTACCAGCGATTGGCGTTCGTACTGGAAACCTATCGTTGATGGATAGCGCTAGGTCGCTTTCCTTCGGCTTATTTTTATTTTTAAGTTGCTCATTCATCGTTTTATTATGGGCATTTTACTCAAATGATTTTTCGGTTCTTTATGTCGCGACAAACTCAAACAGCCAGCTACCTTGGTACTATCGCTTAACCGCAGTGTGGGGAGCTCATGAAGGCTCGTTATTGCTGTGGGTGCTTATTCAAGCAGGCTGGGCGGTAGCCGTTGCCATATGGAGCCGTGGCATGCCAAGGGACTCGGTTGCTCGAGTGCTTGCGGTAATGGGTGTGATCATTACAGGGTTCATTCTGTTTATTGTCATAACGTCTAACCCATTTACTCGGACGTTACCATTTTTTCCAATTGATGGACGAGATCTGAATCCACTACTTCAAGATCCTGGTTTAATCATACATCCTCCAATGTTGTACATGGGATATGTAGGGTTTTCTGTTGCCTTTTCATTCGCTATTGCTTCTTTAACTGCTGGCCGCCTTGATACTGCTTGGGCCAAGTGGTCACGGCCTTGGACTATGGCCGCTTGGGTATTTTTAACCCTAGGTATTGCGCTAGGCTCTTGGTGGGCCTATTACGAATTAGGTTGGGGTGGCTGGTGGTTTTGGGACCCGGTGGAAAATGCGTCACTCATGCCTTGGTTGGCGGGTACCGCATTAATTCACTCTCTAGCGGTTACCGAGAAGCGTGGCACCTTTAAAGCGTGGACAGTGTTAATGGCGTTATCGGCATTTTCGTTAAGTTTGCTAGGTACTTTTTTAGTTCGTTCAGGAATTTTGGTTTCGGTCCATGCTTTTGCATCCGATCCTGCTCGTGGGATTTTTATCCTAGGTTTCTTAGTCCTAATTATTGGTGGTTCGTTGCTTCTTTTTGCCATCAATGGTTCAAAGATTCGAGCCGCAGGTAATTATCAACTGATCTCCAGAGAAAATGCGTTACTGAGTAATAACTTCATCATTGTGGCCGCATTGGTTGTGGTTCTTATTGGTACATTACTGCCTCTTGTACATAAGCAGATAGGGTTGGGCTCGGTCTCTATTGGCGCGCCATTCTTTAATCTGATGTTTACATGGTTAATGATTCCACTTGCTGTGCTGCTTGGTATCGGGCCTCTAATTCGTTGGAAGAGAGATAATTTAAGTCATTTAAAACGTCCGATTCTATTTATGGGTATCAGCTCAATTTTACTTGCCGCTGGTGTGAGTTGGTTGGCGACTGCTCAATTCCATTTTATGGTTTGGCTTGGCTGGACAATGGCCTTGTGGATAACCCTAATGCATGGATATGAGATCGTGAAACGCGCGACTCATAAACACAGCTTAGTGACTGGGTTAAAAGTATTACCGCGCAGTCACTGGGCAATGGTACTGGCCCACTTAGGTATCGCCGTCACTATCATTGGCATTGCGATGGTACAAAACTTAAGTGTTGAAAAAGATGTTCGTTTGGCGCCAGGTATGAGCTATGAAGTTGCGGGGTATGAATTCGAGTTTGTTGAAGTACGAGAAGCTCAAGGACCCAACTATCAGACTTATTTGGCCGAGTTCAAAGTAACACAATCTCAAGATCTGGTGGCGATGCTTACGGCGGAAAAACGTTACTATTCTTCTGCAGAAAATATGATGACTGAAGCAGCGATAGATGTCGGTGTTACACGGGACTTGTATATTGCGATGGGTGAGCGTTTAGATGATGGGCAATCGTGGGCGGTGAGAATTTACTACAAACCGTTTGTACGTTGGATTTGGCTTGGTGCCATTTTGATGGCAATCGGTGGTGTTATTGCCATGACCGATAAGCGGTATCGTTTTAGAAAGTTAAATACAGAAGGCTCTCGCAATGAATAAAAAACTCTTTATTCCGCTGATTGCGTTCATGCTACTTGCTGTCGTGTTTGTTATTCAGTTGATAAAAAATACTCAGGGAGATGATCCTACAAAGCTGGAATCAGTTTTGATTGGTCAACCCGTCCCAACGTTTAGTTTGATGGATTTAGCCGACCCGACTAAACAGTATGAGCAATCAATATTTACAGGTCAGCCAATGCTGTTAAATGTTTGGGCAACTTGGTGTCCAACATGTTATGCCGAACATCAATACTTGAATGAATTGGCGAAGCAAGGCGTAAAGATTATCGGTCTTAACTATAAAGACGACCGTGCTAAGGCATTTGAATGGTTAACACGCCTTGGAAACCCGTATTTGATTACTTTGTATGATGGTGACGGGATGTTGGGGCTTGATTTAGGTGTATATGGAGCTCCAGAAACCTTCATTATTGATGCAAAAGGGATAATTCAGTATCGCCATGTTGGGGACGTGAATGCTCAGAATTGGCGCGATACTCTTCAACCTATCTATCTTCAATTGAATGAGGAAGCCAAATGAAGCAATTATCAATTTTTCTCTCATTGTTGGTAGTGGTTCTGATCTTCGCTAAGGCACCTAGTGCGGCGATTGATGTTTATGAGTTTGAGACTACGGAGCAGGAAGCTTTATTCAAAGAATTGAGCAATACGCTGCGTTGTCCTAAATGCCAGAATAATACCATTGCTGATTCAAATTCGGCATTGGCTCAAGACCTTCGAACTAAAGTTTACCAAATGGTAAAAGAAGGTAAGAGCTCAGACGAAATTGTCGATTATATGGTCGCTCGATACGGGCAATTTATTAATTACAATCCTCAGCTAAGTCCTTCAACGGCGATACTGTGGTTTGCGCCGTTCATTGTCATTGTATTTGGGGTTGGATTTATTATGGCTAAATCGCGTCGTCAAACGGTACGTACAGCGACACCGCTCGATGCCGATCAGCAAGCTCGGATTGCCGAGTTACTGAAAGAGGATGAAACCCCAATTGAGACTAGGGAGCGAGATTCATGATTGTGTTTTGGATTGTCGCCGTACTGATGTTTTTGCTCGCAGCATGTTTAATCATCATTCCACTGACTCAAAAAGCGGATGCAAACGACCAAGAGCGTCGTGACACACTCAATAAAGCTTTCTTTAAACAGCGCTTATTTGAACTAGAAAGTGAAGATAGTGAAGGTTTGATTGCCGATAAAGCTGAATTGGTAACAGAACTTCAACAAAGTTTGCTACAAGATGTTCCCGATCAGGTGCCATCGTCGTCTGACGTTACATCAGATAAACGACAACGCTTAAACTCAGTACTGATACCTTTATCTTTGGTGCTTATGGTCTCGTTAAGTGGTGGGATGTATTACTGGTTAGGGAGTTATCAGAAGGTGACTCATTGGCAGCAGGTAAGTGCGCAATTACCCGAATTATCGAAACGCCTTGTCGACAGTGGGAATGTACCTCTAAGTGATCAAGAAATGGATGACCTGTCTTTAGCGTTACGGACTCATTTACATCATTCACCATCGGATGCAATGGGGTGGTTGTTATTAGGTAAAATAGCAATGGCTAACTTTGATGCAGGCAATGCTGTCGCTGCAATGGCTAAGGCGTATTCAGAAAGTCCAGATAATAGCAGTATTCGTTATGGCTATGCTCAGTCGTTGATGGCAACCGGTGACGAACATAATCGTCGTCAGTCCGTTCAATTATTGAACGAATTAATCCAATCAGGCTCAACCGATATTAGAGTCTATTCATTACTCGCTTTGAATGCCTACGATAATAAACAGTATTCCTTAGCGATTGATTATTGGCGAAAGATGCAGACCATTTTAGGAAGCAATGATGAACGGCATGCTTGGTTAGATAAAAAAATAAAAGAAGCTGATGGCCTATTACAGAAGCAGTCGCCAATTAGCAGCAAGTCGATTAAGGTTACAGTAAACGTTGCACCTAATATTCCTGTTACGCAAGACATGGCTGTCATCGTATCTATTCATGATGAATTTGGCTCACCGATGCCTGTTGCCGCAGTACGCCTAAATGCGCTTTCTTTTCCACTTACTGTTGAATTAAACGACAATAGTAGCCTGATTGAAGAGCGATTATTAAGCTCACTGGAGCAGTTCAGAGTTAAGGTCAGACTAGACCAAGACGGGAATGTAGCAACAAAAGAGGGTGACTATTTTGGTGAAAGCGAACTAGGAGGTTTTGAGCAAACAGTTGAAGTTGAAGTCAATAAGAAGTATTAATAGATGATTCTTATGGCAATCGAACTTTGTTCAATTACGTAAACTATGACTTTAAAAATTTATCGCACAGTACTATTAATTTTAGTTTCCATTGCTACGGTAGGGTGCAGTTCTCGCCCGGACAGTCAAGCAAACGGAGCCTACGATCCTTTGGAAAGCGCAAACCGAGTCGTATGGACATTGAATTACGATTACCTTGACCCTTATATATTTAGGCCAACGGCAATTGCTTATGTTACGTATACACCAACACCATTGCGCTACGGTTTATCAAATTTCTTTTCCAATCTTGGTGAACCGTCAACCATCGTTAATAACCTACTAATGGGGAATGGGAAGAAAGCTCTGAACCATTTTAACCGTTTTTGGCTCAATTCTACTTTTGGGCTACTTGGTGTTTTTGATATTGCATCGCATGCAGGATTGTCTAGTGAAGGGTCTAAGGGATTTGACGATGCTTTAGGGCATTATGGTGTCGGTGATGGAGCATACCTCATGGTTCCTGGGGCTGGGCCTTATACAGTTCGAAATGCCGCGAGTTTTATTGACAATACTTATTTACCTCTTAGTTATCTCAATATTTGGGGCGCAGCGGGTAAATTTTTGATTGAAGGCTTAGAAAGTCGGGCCGCTCTAGTTAGTCAAGAGTCACTTTTAGAGAGCTCTCCTGATCCTTATGCATTCACTCGAGATGTTTACTTGCAGCGCGAGGCGTACAACGCAGAAATTGTTATTGACGACTTTGATGCCGCAGAAGAAGATGAATTTGACAACTATCTAGACGAATTTGGCGACTAGCTCTGATGACATTAGGCCGACATTGCTCGGCCACTAAAATATTCGTTTTCAATAATATATTCGGTATTACGAACAAATTCATCGATCATCTGGCTCGGATGTTTTTGTCTTTGAATCAATTTACTTGTCGACAGAACGGCTCCCACACGAATGTTATGAGCATCTAGCTCTTTAGCCCATGTTTGAGTGAAACCTGAGACCATATACGAAGTGTAATCGCACTCTTTTTCTTCTTGTAAGTTGCAAACGACATTCACAATGACCCCTTCTTTCATTTCATTTCTCATTCTTTCAGAACATAAATGCACAAAAGAAAACAGAGTTGATGCCATGCTTGTAATATTGTGAGTAAAACGATCAATAGGGTTTTCATCAACAACGGAGGGGAGGCGATGTGTGGGCCAGTTATTAATAAGAACATCTGGAGCTTGTTCGAACTTTAGTTGAACAAAGTCAAAAATTTCAGCGATAGTACTGTGGTTATATCCATCGACAAAATAGTAGTGAATATCTTCTGACACAGCTTTACAGCGATGATAGGTTTCAACAAGTTGATGATATTGGTGATCAATTAAGACGACCTTTGCTCCGAATGAAGCAAAGTGTTCGGCAAGTGCACTTCCTAGTGCAGAACCGGCTGATGTTACAACTACAACAGAATTTTGTACGTGCATCGCCTAACCTTCCTCACATAATTTATATTGATATTTTTCATCGTGAATAAACTTAAGAATGATTCATTCTAGGAATATAGGTTGTGAATCCCATCATATTCTTTTAATAGCTTTGTAAATAAAGGCAGGTTTCTTGGAGTGATTCACAAACTGTTCAGCGGGATGTTAGTGAATTTACATTAAATATCGCTAAAGTTGGACTGATAACTCACTTTGTCGTTGGTTCGCGATTAAATCATGGTAGAGCTGAAAATCATATTGAGATGTTTTAGGCTGTGTCTGTTTCACTTTCTGTCTCTGGTGTTCAGACAAGTTATAGTAAACATCTTCTGGTAAATTTCCGGTGTGCTCTGGCATATAAGTAAGGGCATCGGGTGCAAGGTAAGCCTGTAAACGTGCTGCGCTGAGTCCTCCTTGATTAAATTGTTCCGCGATCTGCGCCCCTCGTTGATAACTTGCTTCGTCACTTGTCATCTTTTGGCCAGCGGGAACGGCAAAGCGCTCATCCAATGATAAGTCATCAGCCGAAGGAATAGAATCAATAGGAGTATGATATTGGGCATCATCACAAATCATCGCAAGGAGCAATGAAAAGTCAGCTCTGCGCTGGCTGTGGACTGCCTGTCCAACATCCTGACCAAATCGTAGTATATCGATTGAATGTGATGATTCTAACGCTTGAATTGACATATATCCTCCGCTTACAAGAATGGTAGCGGCAGGGTAGGGAAAATCTTAAGTTGTTTTGTATAATAAAAAAGCCTGCAGAATATGCAGGCTATCATTTCACTACTTAGGAGTTACTGAATATTAAGCTAGGTTTTCAGCCACGAAATCCCAGTTTACTAATGCCCAAAAGCCTGCCATGTAGTCAGGACGAACATTACGGTAATCGATGTAGTAAGCGTGTTCCCACAAGTCTACTGTTAGCAAAGGAGTCACACCTGCTTCAGTGATTGGCGTGCCAGCGTTTGAAGTATTTGTGATTGCTAGAGAACCGTCTGCATTTTTAACAAGCCAAGTCCATGATGAACCGAAGTTATTCACTGCCGAATCTGTGAATTTTGCTTTGAATTCTTCGAATGAACCGAATGCCGCATTGATTGCATCTGCAACAGCACCCGTTGGCTCACCGCCACCGTTTGGAGACAAACAGTTCCAGTAGAAAGTGTGGTTCCAAATTTGAGCTGCATTGTTAAATACACCGCCAGTTGACGTTTTGATGATTTCTTCTAACGTTTTATTTTCAAATTCAGTACCAGGAATTAAACCGTTAAGCTTAACCACGTATGTGTTGTGGTGTTTACCGTGGTGAAAATCCAATGTTTCCGCAGAAATGTGTGGTTCTAGTGCATCTTTTGCATAAGGAAGTGCTGGTAGTTCAATTGCCATTGCTCGATTCTCCGTTGTGTATAGAAAGAACAGTGTCTTTCATTTTGCTTCCAATATTAGATATTTTTCTTTTATTTTCGTCGATACAGCTGACTTGAGAGTAGTTTAGCAAGTTTTTACTTTATTTAAAGCACAAATTTGCAAATTTACCTTTGCGAATTCCTTTCATTGTAGGTGATACTACTTGAGAGCAGACCCGTAATATCTTAGTTTAACCGCTTTGAATGAAAATATATGGGCATTAACCACAATTTTTTTGGGCTTTTTATTCTATTTAGATGACTTAGAATGACTCAATAATTATTTAACCTCACCGTGTAATAGAGGAAATCATGGAAACAATCGATAAAATTAAACAGCAAATTGAAGAGAACTCGATTCTACTTTATATGAAAGGCTCTCCAAAACTTCCTAGTTGTGGGTTTTCATCTCAAGCTTCTCAAGCTCTGATGGCATGTAATGAAAAGTTCGCATATGTGGACATCCTTCAAAATCCAGACATTCGTGCTGAATTGCCGGCTTACGCGCAATGGCCAACATTTCCCCAGCTTTGGGTTGAAGGTGAGTTAGTCGGCGGATGTGACATTATTTTGGAAATGTTCCAAAAAGGTGAGTTACAACCACTTGTAAAAGAAGCGGCTGCTCGTAACGCAACCGAAGAATAAACGGTATAAATTTACAAGACTTATTGCTATGTTAAGGCCACAAATATTGTGGCCTTTTTAATTGTGTGATGCCAAGACTTTTTATTGCAGAAAAACCCAGCCTAGCAAGGGCAATTGCAGATGCCTTGCCTAAACCTCACCGTAAGCAGCAAGGTGCGATTCATTGCGCAAATGGTGATGTGATCACCTGGTGCATCGGTCACCTACTCGAACAAGTCCAGCCCGATGCTTATGACAGTCGTTATAAAAGTTGGCGACTGGATGATTTGCCGATTATTCCACAGAAATGGCAACTGAAGCCGAGAAAATCAGCCGCCGCACAATTGAAAGTGGTCAAAGCATTATTGAAAGAGCCGTTTGATCTTGTCCATGCTGGTGACCCAGACCGAGAAGGGCAGTTGTTAGTTGATGAGGTGATTGATTATTGTAAGGTTAGTCAATCTAAGCGAGCGGCTATGCAGAGACTTCTGATTAGCGATCTCAATGTCAGTGCAGTCAAGCGTGCATTAAGTCAACTAAGAGCCAACTCAGAGTTTATTCCTCTCTCTGTCTCGGCATTGGCGCGTTCGCGAGCTGATTGGCTGTACGGTATCAATATGTCGCGCGCCTATACGCTATTGGGGCAACGAGCCGGCTATAAAGGCGTTCTATCGGTTGGTAGAGTTCAAACTCCCGTTCTAGGGTTAGTCGTACGCCGAGATGAGGAAATCGAGAACTTTGTCCCTCGTGACTATTTCACGTTACATGCCTTGATACCATACAAGTCTGAGGACACCTCTTTTGATATTCGAGCAAAGTGGAAACCGAGTGAGGCATGTCAACCGTGGCAGGATGAAGACGGGCGAGTTCTGAATCTGAAATTAGTTGAAAACGTGGCGAGTCGTATAGCTGGTCAACCTGCTGTTGTTAAAGAGTCGGAGCAAAAGCAATCAAAAGTCGCGCCACCATTACCGTATTCACTATCCGCATTGCAAATTGATGCTGCAAGGCGTTACACCATGAGTGCTCAGCAAGTACTGGATACCTGTCAGTCTCTATATGAGCGACATAAACTGATCACATATCCTCGTTCTGATTCGCGTCATTTACCTAAAGAACACTGGCAAGAAGCGCCTGTCATTGTGAAAGCAATTTCGAAGAACGTTAGCGAATTGGTGTCTGGTGTCAAAAGTGCAGATTTAACATTGAAATCGAAGGCATGGAATGACAGTAAAGTTGATGCTCACCATGCGATTATTCCCACACCAAAAGCACTCAGCAGTCAGTCGCTTAACAGTGATGAGTATAAAGTCTATCGTTTGATTGCGACGCAATATTTAATGCAATTTTATCCAGCAGCTGTCTATGCGGAATCTAAGTTGTGCTTTGATATTGCTGGAGGAGAATTTGTTGCATCAGGCCGTTCACTAGTGAGTGCTGGTTGGAAAGCGTTAGCAGGTAAGAAAGCCGAAGATGAAGAGGGTGTCGACACTGTTCCTCCTTTGGAAAAAGGTAAAAGTTTACTTTGTCGTGAAGGTAAGATTAAAGCGAGTAAAACTGAGCCACCACGTCCATTTAGTGAAGCAACCTTATTACGCGCAATGACAGGTATTGCTCGATTTGTTGAAGATAAAAGTTTGAAGAAGATTCTGCGAGAAACTGATGGTATTGGCACAGAAGCGACTCGAGCTGGAATTATCGATACTTTAGTGAAACGTGAGCTTCTTGTTCGTGAAGGAAAATCGATCCGAAGTAGTATTGCCGCCAGAGGTTTGATTAATGCTCTGCCAGATCAATCGACCTATCCTGATATGACCGCAATATGGGAACATCAGTTGCAGGGTATGGCTGAAAGAACACAACAATATCAGCCGTTTATAGATAACCTTGTGGTTAACGTTGGCACACTAGTTGAGCAAGTGAAAAACTCACCAATACCTGAATCATTAAGATACTTACCAACTACTACCAAGCGGTCTAGTTATAGGAATAAGGCCGGCGCTAAAAGAAAGCCAGCTAAGAAACGTGCAGTGAAGTGACATAGTTTGCTAGCGTGCATATGAAAAGGGCGCGTGCTTCGAAGTAGTAAAATTAATCATGGAAACGTAAAAAGAGCAGCTTTGAATTCAAAGCTGCTCTTTTTTATATGGTCGGACTGAGAGGATTTGAACCTCCGACCCCCGACACCCCATGACTATAACCAATTAAATCTGTATAATTCATAAGCGGTCATATATAATCAATCTATCATATAAAATGGCGTTTTCCTTGGTTTTATTGGGTTCTTGATGAATCAATGAAATTCAAGGGTAGTCAATTATTTTAGTCATTGGATTAGTCATGGCGTTAGGTAAGAGAGATTTAGAGCGAATTATTAAAACCCCCACAGGGCAACAAACTATGCATAGCCATGAGATGGGGTTATCTCTACGTGAATCTGCAAAAGCTGTTTTGACATGGCAAGGAAAGTACACGTTTGAGGGTAAACAATACCGAATTGATTATGGGCGCTATCCTGAAATGTCGCTTAGAAAAGCCGAAGATGCGCATGCGGAAACTAGGCAATTTGTATTAGAAGGCATCGACCCTAAATTAGAGAGAAATCAGGAAGCAGTAAATACGGTGAATGACCTATGCCGTGAATGGATGGCTAAATATGCAGCCCACCACCGAACTAGATTAGATATTCCCGACCGAGAAATTAAAGCCGACATTTCCCCTAGTATCGGTCACATCAAACTTAGCATTTTAAAAGTGCGACATATCAACCAGTGCCTTGACCCGATTACTGCTAGAGGCAGCCATCCACACGCTAGAAAGATACTTGGGTTACTTCGTCAAATATGCTCTTGGGGAGTACGCAGGGGCTATTTAGCAAATGACCCTACCGCTAACCTGAAAAAGTCTGAATACCACGCTCCAAAGCCTAGAGAGCGTTGTTTGTCATTAGATGAGATAGCAATTGTTTGGCGTAAGTTGCCCGAACTTGGCTTATCTAAGCAAGTGGTCTTAGCAACTAAAATTTTGCTTCTTACTGGACAGCGTAGAAATGAGATAACTCTATCCGAATGGCAGCATATCGACTTTATCAATGGGACTTGGTTAATGCCAAACACCAAAAATGGAAAAGACCACACCATACCGTTATCAAATCAGGTTATTGAGCTATTCAGGCAACTCAAAGAATACGCTAATGGCAGCAAATATGTCATGCCGTCCCCAAAAGGTGATAAGCCCATGAGTGAGAAAGTTATTACTAGGGCAATTGCGCGAAAACAGGCTGATTTCAATATTGAACATTGGACGCCACACGACTTGAGGCGAACAGTTATTACTGGAATGAATGCTATTGGTGTAATGCCACATATAGTTGAGCTTCTTGTAAATCACAGCTTGCCAGAAATGTTAAGGGTCTACTTACAAGGCAAGCAACAAAATGAATTGTTCGAAATGCAGAGAGATGCATTAGGGCAGTGGTCTAACCATGTCGAGGCAATATGTAATGAATAGGCACATGGTACGTGAGAGAATTCGGGTAGCAGTGAAAGTAGATGAAGAAATTGTTGAAAGATACACGGATGTCCTTTGTGAATTGCTAGAGATAGAGTGGATGGGTGACGATATTTCTTTGCATCTAGAGAGGTTGGAACAAGTTAGACTAGTTTCACAAAAGTTACAAAGGCTCATCAATATGCCAGATATGAAAAATTGGGCTGATCGACATGGTAGAGTTCCTGCCGAATATGATAATACGGAGGTCAATATTCTGCCTAGCGAGTTGGTTAATGATGCATGTTCTTATTTAGATTTTACAGCTGAATTGGAACTCACCACTCTTGACGAATCAGGGAAAAATCTTAAGAGGTTTTATGTTACTAGAATGAAGATGAAAGGGATTGATAAAAAGCATATCCATAAGTTGTGTTATCAGTTTCTAGATTTCGCCTCTCTTGATGCAGCAAGGAAATATACAGACAGAACATTAGATAAATATGGACAATTTTTGTAAAAACTTCGTCTGTTCTGTCCAGCTTTCATCTCAAATATCATTAAGATCATAATCACTAACAATCAATAACGGTGATTATTATGCAAGATAAAGAAATAATTTCAGGCAATAAAAATATCGCAAAGTTTTGCGGTATTTCTACAGCAACACTACAACGCTTAGAACGTAAAGGTGAATTTGCACCAAGAATTCAGCTCTCAGCTAGGCGCGTAGGGTGTTATAAACAAGATCTATACGATTGGCTGAATTCTCGAAAGAGCCAGAATCAACCCTCTATGAATATGGAGGGTTAATCATGTCTATAACATTCGAATCACTTCACATGAACCACCCCGAAGCATTCCATGAATTATCTCAAATGGATGTAACCCCAAGGCGGCTGTTAATCGACTTGCTTAATGGTCTCACTACTAGCCCACCGAAAAGAGACTATGCCGACATTGAGGTTGATAAAGAAGATGCGGTTATCTCAACACTCAAGATAAAGCATGGCGTAGAGATAACAACCAAGCGTGCGCATGGTAATTATTCATATCACATGATGACGACAGAGCAGATTGATGAGTTTTTTAATGACCGTGAATCAATGAGAAAGCGAGTTAATGACAAGATTTGGTCGATGCGAACTAGAAACCTCGATAAGCAACTGCGAAAGGGTATCAATTGGCGGGGAGTAGATTGGATTAAGCATCGTTGTGACATGCTCACTATCTATGGTGATACCGCTGCGAATGATGATGCGGAAAAGAAAAAGGACTCTAGCAACTAAATACCAAAGCCCTTTCATAAAACCATGGTTAGCGGTCGAAGTTTCCCGACCTAGCCGCTAGCCATACGAAAAAAGGATATACATTCATGCGATATTATTCAATATCTAATTTCGCAGCGTTAGCAGCTCGCAGAGGTTAGATATGACGCGAGATAGGAAACAAAAAAAATCTAAATTTATGGGTATTCCGCATTATGTTATGGATTCAGCTAGCTATGCGGAGCTATCAGGTAATGCAGTTAAATTGTTAACGCTAATGCTACGTCGTTACAACGGATACAATAATGGCAACCTAGTTGCTACGTGGGATTGTATGAAAGACTATTTTGGTAGTAATAATACTTTAAGGTCTGCATTAAAATCGCTACAGGATAACGATCTCATCGTTATAGCAGGAGTTGGAACCACGCAAAGAAAGGGTGGTAAGCCTCCAACTTTATTTGCTGTTACTTGGTATGGTGTCGATGAATATCAAGGTAAAGGACACATGAATTTAAAACCCTCAGCCAAGCCACTTAGAAGCGATTGGCGCCCGTTGTCACCTAACAGAACACACGGTGTAAAAATTGCACTAAACCCCCCTAGGTATGATGCAAAAACTGCACTAAACCCAGATAAATCGACAGATAGCAAGGTGCAAAAATTGCACTATACCCAACTAGCGGCAAATGGGTAGAAGTCAGTCATAGCAAGGGGTTTCGCCTTTTTTGTGGTTAAATTGATGAAAAAGAGGTTTGGTGCAAAAACTGCACTACTTTATATAAAGCCATATGTATAGAGATATGAGGTAGGTTAGTTATGTTTCAGGACGCTATAAAAAGTAAAAGCGAGCACCATAAATAACTCGAGAACTAAGAAAACCCTAACTTTGCTTACTATTTCGTATTGGTATAACTGTAAAATCTATTCATAGAAGCGTTGAAACTGATGTCAGCAAAGAGAACAAGACACTTTACCTATCAATACCGAACCATTAAACCCGATCAATTTAAGGCAGCAATCGAGGCTGGTGGATCATACTCTTTCCAATCCAAGGATTTAAGCCACCAACGTATTCAACTGGATAAAAGAAAGGTTGGATACGGTTATCGCCTGTATTTAATTTGTCCTTATTGCTCAAAACCGAGGACAGCCCTTTTCTACTTAAACAATTCTTTCGGTTGTCGTGTTTGCTTTAACCTTCATCATAAATCAAAAAGCCTTTCCGAAGCAGACCGCTTGCGCCATAGGATTATTAAGTTGAGAAGTGAACTGTGGCGGCAATGTCCCATTCATAAACATGATATTAGGAACATGTTCGAGACCTCTCTATATTGGTTGAAACCTAAAGGCATTCACTGGAAAACGTTTTATCGAAAGCGAGACAGATTAAGCAAGTTAGAAAGCCGGTATGTTCAGCAATTTATGATCCCCGAAATTGACAAGATGATAGGAAGTGTAAGGAGCCATAGAGCTAGGTTTGGTTCAAATTAGACACAAATACGAGTCTTTTAGTCATTAGATTAGTCATAGAGTAGAAACGCAAAAGGGTTAGCCGAAGCTAACCCTTTGCTGTATATGGTCGGACTGAGAGGATTTGAACCTCCGACCCCCGACACCCCATGACGGTGCGCTACCAAGCTGCGCTACAGTCCGATTTTCGTAATCTAACCCTTTTAAATCATGGAGTCAACTTCTAACAGGCTGATTTAATTATCTTTGCTATAGAATCGTTGTAGCTCGGTTAGCCCATGCATAAGCACTGGGAGTGTGGGGTTTTCATCCTTCAGGCGACGGTAATCTTGATCATAGACTTTAAAATTACCAAACTTGTCGACAACCGTTGTGTGATCTCCAGTGACTAATGCCATTTCTCGTGCATCTCCCGCTAAAATCCAACGACGGGATGTCTCATTAAATAAATTTCGGCCACTACTGTAGTCGCTAGGGTTAGATGAAACTCCAAACAACTCTTGCAATAACGATACTGAAAGATCGAGATGGCTAGAGCGATGCGTATAATTTGCAGCTACTTTTCCTGGCCAATGTATGATCATTGGTACTTGCAGTTGATACTGGCTGTAATTGGTATTTGATCCCCAAGAGTTAGTATTGGTTTCGTTGAACTCCATTCCATGATTGGAGGTAATAACGACGACCGTATTTTGTAACTCATTTAATTGAGCTAATAAATTGGCTAACTCTTGATCTGCCATCTTAATGGAATCGTCGTAGCTGGATTGTAGCTTCTCGACGGTTGTTTGAACGTCTGACGAATCGTTGATAGCGGCATAATTTTTTAAAGTGACTAATTCAAGATAACTAAACCAAGGTGTTGTCTGTTGTTTTTCCCAAGCCGCCCAAGCCTCGATTGAGGTTTGATCTTGGCTTTTTTGACCATTCTCAGGTAGTCGATTTAATGTCATCCCACGGAAGATAGTTTCGCTATAAATGGGGTCTGAGAAATTGTCACCACTAAATAAACCAAATTGGTAATCATTTTGTTCGAGCACATCAAAGAGAATTGGCAAACTACCTTGAACTTCGATACTACTCGCATAGCTGCTGGGCAGCCCATAAAATAAGCCAAATAGGCCAAACATGTCGTTGCTAGAGCTATAGTGATTAGAAAACCATTGATTTTTAGATGCATAGTTGTATGTCTCGGGCATCAATTCTTTGGTTATCTTATCTGCTCGGAGGTTATTCATACTTACGACCATAATGTTTAGCTTATTTGGACGACGACTAAACTCAATGGGCTCTAATGGATAATTTACAAGATTGACCAGTTCCGGATTCTCTTTAAGACGTTGTTCATATTCACCACGGTCAAATAAACCATGTTTTTCCATGAACCCTTTAGCTGTCATCGGGTAGGAGAGTGGGAAATTTGAGCGTTGACTTGTTACTGGTGAATAAAGCGAGGCATCGGACCACGAATAGATAATATGACTCGCGATAAAGCAGAGGAAGAATATTGCTGCTAGCGGACGGCCAATATGTTTGTGAGATAGTCTTCTTTGCTTTTTCCATACCCATTCTGATAAACCAACTTCCAATATGAAAATTGCCGGTATTAGGATAAACAAGCTGTGAAGATCATTTGAAAATGAAGAATCAGCATCACTAAAAAGGACTTCCCATACGACAGGAGTGATATGGAGATTGAGTGCTTGATAGGTTTGAGTGTCTATGAGGAGTAAGGTTAATCCAGCGGTCGCTAAGAAAATTGCGGCTATACGCAATAATTTTCTTGATGGAATTAAAAAGGTGAGTGGAAAGACAATTAAAAGGTAAATAGCAAAGACGAGAAACCCAAAATGGCCAACCCATGATACCGCTGAATAAATTTGTCCTAATACGCTTTCGGGCCACCCTGATTGAGCGATATAACGAGTACCAATTAACATCGCAGCAATGATGTTAAAGAAGGCGAACCAATGTCCCCATCCCACTAATCGTGAAACGCGCTCTCCGTAAGTGTTATCACTTTCAACCATGTCTTAACAAATTACCTGTGATTTAGTGGACAGAACTATCGATTGAAGAAATGAGTGCTTCAGCGAATTTTTCCGCAATAGCCTTACGTTGAGACGCGGCAACGTTTTGGTTAAGTACATTTGTTGCGATATTACCTGCAATCATAAGTACGAGTTCTGACGATGCATCGTGTTTATCAAACACAGAAGCAACTTCAGCGAGCATGGTTTCAATTTGTTGATCGCTATATTTCGATGTAATTGGCATTGTAAACTCTGAAGATGATAGAAAAACACCTAATGATACCCTAGTATAGCGTCTAACTGAAACCTCAACGACAACAAATTCACTATGAGCATGATCCTATCTAACGTTATTTTACACCAGTTATACAAAAACGAATCTGATGAACTAGTGGTGAAGCTTCGCGAGCATTCATTAAAGCACGATGCGTTTGCCGAAAATCTTGTTTCTGAACTGCATCGAGTGTTTAACGCCAAAGCGGCTAAAGGGTTTGGAGTGTTTAAGTCAGAAAGCAAATTTAAAGACTGGCTTGAAGAACTTCAAATTGGGGAACTATCGTTTCATGCTTTTTCCGAATCAAGCGTGAACAGTTTAAAACAGGAGCTGAGCAAATATCCATTTGCTGATGCAGGTATCTTGGTGATGGCACAATATCAATCACTTGCAACAGACTATTTGTTAATTGCTTTATTACCAACAAACCAAAGCTTAAAAGTCACAGAAGGGCTAGACATCAGTGCGACAGACTATCTTGATATCAATAAAATGGATATCGTCGCTCGTATCGATTTAACGACCTATGAAACAAATAGAGATTCAACACGTTACCTTTCGTTTATTAAAGGTCGAGTAGGGCGAAAAGTATCTGATTTTTTCTTAGATTTTCTACAAGCAGATGTGGGATTGGATTCAAAGCAGCAAAACCAGGTTTTAATGCAAGCGGTTGACGATTTTTGTAGCGATGCCAGCTTTGAAAAAGAAGAAGTTCAAGACTTTAAAAAACAAGTCCATTCATATTGTAATGAGCAACTTAAATCTGGCGATGAAGTTCAAATTAAAGAGTTGTCGTTAGAGTTACCGCCTTCAAAGGAAGGCTCTAATTTACATGAATACACCACTGTGAATGGTTATGAACTCGAGGAGAGCTTCCCGGCGGACCGCGCTATGGTTCGAAAGCTAACCAAATATGTTGGCGCTGGAGGGGGCATTAATGTTAGTTTTGACAGTAGCCTTTTAGGAGACCGTATTGTTTATGACCCAGAAACGGATACGTTAACGATTAAAGGGACACCACCAAACTTGAGAGAGCAACTTAACCGCAAAGGGTAGTGGCTCTTTTGAGTTATGCAATTTAATTATCTGTTGAGTAAAGGACATGAAATTGAAACGTAAAACACTACTTAGAACAATACTTGTGGTCTTTTTGTTTTGGTTTTTAGCGGTGGGAATTACTTATCAGTTAAACCGTTCAACTCACCAAAGCTATTCTTTAGCAAACCAACTGATAAATAAGCTTGAGTCAACTCGTACGCAACTTATCTTTCATACACGGTCACTTTCCTATTCATCCGCGCGTTTGGAAGAGGAGATCGAAGATATTCGGTCTCTGTTAAGTGCTCTTAAAATGACTCAAGATGAGAGTTTTATTAGCCTAGATTTTGAATATTTTATTTATTCAATTGGTGCGTATACGGACGATCTTGAACGGCTCTCAAAGATTAATATCGATTTACAAACTTTTGTAGAACAGCTTCATATTAAGCGTAAGAAATATAATCAAAATCCTGAATTGCAAGGATATTTTGACATGGTCGGTGCGACAGTTTTAGATTCTTTATACGCTAATCATGAAGAGAGCGATCTGAACTATCGAAAATTTGATCACCTTTATCAGCTGGGCACGTTACTGGATACCGAGGAAGCAACCGATCTTAATCAAAGTTTGGCATCGGCTAATGATGTCATAGCCAGTTACGTGAGAGCTGAAACACTCTTAGATCAACTTCTTGCTAACGACACATTTAAAGAGAACGAGAGAGTTGGAAATTATTTTCATACGATGTCGTTATTCTACAATTATGCCTATGCGACTTTGAGTTTCATTTTGCTAATCTGGCTTGTCATTATTGCTCGGAAACAATCTCGCTCTGAAGATTCGATTCAATTGAATGAGCCCGAAAAGCTCGTCGAAGATAGTACGGCTGATGCGATCGATATTAGTTATATGTCCAACCTACTTAACGACGATGCAGCGGTAGAACAATTGCTTAATGTCTTTATTCATGATCATCAAAATGATGCCATTAAATTCAAAGGCGCTATAGAGCGTTCAAATGAAGACGCTATTATTGTCGCTCACAGTTTAAAGGGAGTTGCGGCGAGTATTGGGGCTAAATTATTAAAAGAAAATGCAATGCAAATGGAAGCTATGCTAAAGCGAGGAATCAAGCCCACTGACACGCAAATCGAGGTACTGGAATTACGTTTACGTAACGCGATTATATTTGCGCGTAATTATGTGACAAAGTCGCCGCATAGCACTTAGCTTGCAACAAAGTTTAGTGTAGAATAATTCGACTTGGTATTGATAAGAGTCAGTGCTGAACAAGAGTCAAACTAGATATTATAATTTTAATCTTGAGATTTACCTTAAACAACTCATGGAAAGGTACTCATGAATTAAAATAACCATTGGAGAACGAGAGTGATGAGAGTTGGTTTAGTTGGGTGGCGCGGAATGGTTGGTTCTGTATTGATGCAGCGCATGGTCGAGGAGCGTGATTTTGACCATATTGAACCTGTGTTTTACAGCACATCACAGATAGGTATCCCAGCGCCAAACCTAGGGAAAGACGCTGGAATGCTACAAGACGCATTTGATATTGAAAGCTTGAAACAGCTCGATGCGGTCATCACGTGTCAAGGCGGTGGCTACACTGAAAAAGTCTACCCTCAATTGCGTCAGGCTGGTTGGAAAGGGTATTGGATTGATGCTGCTTCTACATTGCGTATGGCGAGCGACTCTATTATCACTCTTGATCCTGTTAACCTAACTCAAATCCAAGAAGGAATTCAGTCTGGTACCAATACATTTGTTGGTGGCAACTGTACAGTTAGTTTGATGCTCATGGGATTAGGTGGGTTATTCGAAAAAGGCCATGTTGAGTGGATGAGTGCTATGACGTACCAAGCTGCTTCAGGCGCTGGTGCTCAAAATATGCGAGAGCTTATTTCTCAAATGGGTGTGATTCACGATAGCGTTAAAGGTGAATTGGCAACCCCATCAAGCTCCATATTAGACCTCGACCGTAAAGTGGCTGAAACGATTCGTTCAAGTGAATTTCCTACATCACAATTTGGTTCACCTCTTGCGGGCTCATTGATTCCTTGGATCGATGTGAAACGTGAAAACGGCCAAAGTAAAGAAGAGTGGAAAGCGGAAGTCGAAGCCAATAAGATTCTAGGATCATCAGCTTCACCGATTGCTATCGATGGCACGTGTGTGCGTATTGGCGCGATGCGTTGTCACTCTCAAGCATTAACCATTAAGTTAAAGCAATCTATCCCAATGGATGAAATTGAAGAAATGATCGCTTCTCATAACCAATGGGTTAAGGTGATTCCAAACGATCGTGACATTACGGCTCAAGAGCTTAGTCCTGCGAAAGTGACAGGTACACTGTCTATCCCGGTTGGTCGTCTACGTAAGATGTCTATGGGTGATGATTTCTTAAATGCCTTTACCGTTGGTGATCAACTGTTATGGGGTGCCGCTGAGCCGTTACGTCGTACACTTCGTATTATTCTTGATTCTAAGTAAGTATTAGTGGTTCATCAGATTGACAAGAGCACTCTAGGGTGCTCTTTTTTATTGGACATAATAAAACTCAATACGATAAGAATCGCGATAAGGTAATAGTATGAGATGGAAAGGAAATAGAAGAAGTTCGAATATCGAGGATCGACGAAACAGTTCTGCTGTTGGTATCAGTGGAGCCCGTCGTGGAAGTATGGGAATGCTACTTCCGGTTATTCGAATACTCATTGGCACTAAAATTGGTCGTATTATTTTAGTGATTGGCGGCATTGCCTATGTTCTCGGGTTTAATCCAATGTCTCTATTGGGAGTTACAACTTCAACCAATACTCAAGCGAGTGTGAGTCATTCACAGCAAGATGATACCAATGCCCAGTTCGTTAGTGCAGTATTGGCTCAAACAGAAGATATCTGGACGAAGATATTTGCTCAACATGAAGCAGTTTACACCGAGCCAAAGTTAGTATTGTTCCGCAATGCGGTAAATAGTGGTTGTGGCTATGCGTCTTCGCAAACCGGTCCGTTTTATTGTCCGGCAGATCAAAAAGTCTATTTGGATTTGTCATTTTTTGATGAGTTAGCAAACCGCCATTATGCTCCTGGAGATTTTGCTCAGGCCTACGTAATTGCACATGAAATCGGTCATCATGTCCAAAACTTGGTCGGTACACTATCAGACGTACAAAATGCTAAGCAAAGCCTTTCAGAAACTCAAGATAATGCACTTCAAGTCAAAGTCGAATTACAGGCCGATTGCTATGCAGGGCTTTGGGCTTATTACAGCAAAAACGATTTTAACTCATTGGAAGAGGGTGATATTGACGAAGCACTAAATGCGGCCAGTGCTATTGGTGATGATACGCTGCAGAAAAAAATACAAGGCTATGTTGTTCCTGATGCCTTTACTCACGGAACCTCTGCACAGCGAATGGCTTGGTTTAAAAAAGGTTTTGAAAGTGGCCAACTAAAGGTTTGCGATACCTTTTAGTTGGCTGAGAACTAAAGCGAATTCTCCGATGCCAATTTGATATCAGTGATCTCTCATTACCGGGACCACTCGTTTATCGGGATCGGCTAATTCACTTCCACAATGTTTGCAGTGCATAGCATCCGTATCATGACCACTCAACGAGCAGTTAGGGCATTTGACTAACTGTTTATGAGCATTCATTTCTCCGCTTAACTCTGCAGTTATAATTCCCGTCGGTACAGCAATAATTGAATACCCCAAAAGCATCGTTAAGGAAGCTAATATTTGTCCTAATGCTGTTTGCGGGACCAAGTCGCCATACCCAACAGTGGTGATGGTAACAATAGCCCAATAAATACTTTTCGGAATACTGGTAAAACCATGCTCAGGCCCTTCGACCACATAAATAAGCGCACCAAAAATAGTGACTAAAACGAGCACGGCGGTAAAAAATACAAAAATTTTTCGTCGTGACGCCAATAGTGAGCGGAGAAGGATATTGGAGTCTTGTAAATAGCGAACCAGTTTTAATATGCGAAAAATTCTAAGAACTCGGAGTAAGCGAATCACGCTAATAAAATAGGCCGACGGAAAGATGAGAGAGAGATAAGTTGGCAAGATTGCAATGAAATCGATAATCCCATAAAAGCTTTTCGCATAGGATGCCGGCCTCGGAGAACAGTAGAGACGAGCAATATATTCTATTGTAAACAATCCAGTAAAAAGGTATTCAAAGTAGCGAAGTGTGTCATGCCAATCTTGGTTAATATCAGGTATCGATTCCAACACTAGGACAATGAGAGATGCGATAATTGTAGCGATTAAACATAGATCGAACATCTTACCAGCACGAGTATGAGTGCCAAAAATGATGATATAGAGTTGTTCACGTAAATTATGTTTCTTATTTGAATTGTCCAAAGCACGCCTCTACTTTTCTCGCTCTCTATGAGCGACATAACTTCCTTTCTCGCCTTCAGTTTATCATCAAAACAATTTAATTATTCTGTTTATAAATTATCAAATCCTAATTTTTATACTGTATAAATAGGAAATATGAGCACCACTGTCTGACTTATGCTGCATGGGCGCTAGTTGTATAACTGAAAGCTCTAATGTACACTTTTTTTTTGAGATAAATTAACTGGTCACTTTTTGATTCTTTTTTTTAGGCTGTTGATCTGCTGATTATAGGATGGACAGCCTGATTTTTCTTGTGTCTGGGTTTTATTTTTACTCTATTCTATATAAATAACAGTAGGTTGCTGCGTATATTGAGTGCTTTTACGTTATTTATTTTACAGGTCAAAATTAATTTTATTTATAATTTTGTATGATTATTTCCAAGTTATTGAAAATATTATAATTATTAATCCTGTTTTTAGATCAATTTTCGCTGTGATTAATTAGTTTTGCAGAAGTGATCTGAATCAATGTTTTCATAAATCGAACGACTATACTCATCCGTGAAAGCTATTTACTAAGTTAGATTTTTTAAATTTGGGCTTAACTCTACGTTTTCTCCCAAGACCGAAAACTGACTACTTAATAAAAAGTTTTTAATGTTTTTTAATTTAGGAGATTCAATATGCCTGTAACAAATTTGGCTGAACTTGATGCACTCGTAGCTCGCGTACAAGCGGCACAAAAAGAGTTTTCAACTTTTTCACAAGAACAAGTTGATAAAATCTTTCGTGCAGCTTCTTTAGCTGCTAACCAAGCCCGTATTCCTCTAGCACAACAAGCGGTAGCGGAATCTGGCATGGGTATCATTGAAGATAAAGTAATCAAAAACCACTTTGCTTCAGAATTTATCTACAACAAATACAAAGATGAAAAGACTTGTGGTGTTTTAGAAGAAGATGAAAGCATGGGCACAATGACCATTGCTGAGCCTGTTGGTATCATCTGTGGTATCGTTCCAACGACTAACCCAACTTCAACTGCGATCTTTAAGTCTCTTATTTCTCTTAAAACTCGTAACGGTATTATCTTTTCTCCACACCCACGTGCGAAAAACTCAACCAATGACGCTGCTAAACTCGTTTTAGATGCAGCAGTTGCGGCAGGTGCGCCTAAAGATATTATCGGCTGGATTGATCAGCCTTCAGTTGAGCTTTCAAATGCTCTTATGAAGCACGATGGTATTGCACTTATCCTTGCAACTGGTGGTCCAGGCATGGTTAAAGCCGCATACTCTTCTGGTAAGCCAGCTATCGGTGTTGGTGCGGGTAACGTTCCTGTTGTTATCGATGACACTGCTGACGTTAAACGTGCAGTTGCTTCTGTTCTTATGTCTAAAACATTCGATAACGGCGTAGTTTGTGCTTCTGAGCAGGCTGTCATCGTAATGGATGAAGTGTATGACGAAGTTAAAGAGCGTTTTGCGTCTCATAAAGCGTATGTATTAAGCAAAGCTGAAGCTAACAAAGTTCGTAAAACGATTCTTATCGACGGTGCACTAAATGCGAAAATCGTTGGTCAGCCAGCTTGCGCTATTGCTGAAATGGCGGGTGTTACTGTTCCTGAAGATACTAAGATTCTTGTTGGTGAAGGCCTTGGTAAAGTTTCTTATGATGACGAATTTGCCCATGAGAAACTATCACCATGTCTTGGTATGTTCCGTGCTGACAGTTTTGAAGACGCTGTGGCTCAAGCGGTAACAATGGTCGAAATCGGTGGTATTGGACATACATCTGGCCTTTATACTAACCAAGATGTTAATGCTGACCGTATCAAGTACTTCGGCGATAAACTAAAAACAGCTCGTATTCTTGTAAACATCCCAACCACTCACGGTGGTATCGGTGACCTTTATAACTTTAACGTTGCACCTTCTCTTACTCTTGGTTGTGGTTCATGGGGTGGTAACTCTATCTCAGAGAACGTAGGTCCTAAACACCTAATCAACAAGAAAACTGTAGCGAAGCGAGCTGAAAATATGTTGTGGCACAAACTACCTAAATCAATCTACTTCCGCCGTGGTAGCCTTCCAATCGCACTTAGCGACCTAGAAGGTAAGAAACGTGCATTCCTAGTTACTGACCGTTTCCTATTTAATAATGGTTACGCAGATGAAATCGTTGATTTGCTAAAAGCACAAGGTATCGAAGTTCAAACATTCTTCGACGTAGAAGCGGATCCAACGTTGTCAGTTGTTGAGAAAGGTGCTGCTCAAATGCAGAGCTTCCAACCTGACGTAATTCTTGCTCTAGGTGGTGGTTCACCAATGGATGCTGCTAAGATCATGTGGGTAATGTACGAGCACCCAGAAACAGCATTTGAAGAATTAGCAATGCGCTTTATGGATATCCGTAAACGTATCTTCAAATTCCCTAAAATGGGTGAGAAAGCAGAACTTGTATGTATCACTACAACATCTGGTACTGGTTCAGAAGTAACGCCTTTCGCTGTTGTTACTGACGATAAAACAGGTGCTAAGTACCCACTTGCGGACTACGAACTAACTCCACAGATGGCTATCGTTGACGCGAACTTAGTAATGAATATGCCTAAGTCTCTAACCGCGTTTGGTGGCTATGATGCCGTAACTCACGCTCTAGAAGCTTACGTTTCAGTTCTTGCGAACGAATACTCTGATGGTCAAGCTCTGCAAGCACTTAAGATGCTTAAAGAATACTTACCTTCAAGCTATGCGAATGGTGCAAATGACCCAATCGCACGTGAGAAAGTACACAATGCTGCAACGATCGCCGGTATTGCATTTGCGAACGCATTCCTAGGTGTGTGTCACTCAATGGCACATAAAATTGGTAACGCATTCCACTTACCACACGGTCTTGCTAACGCATTACTTATCTCTAACACTGTTCGTTATAACGCGAATGACAATCCAACTAAGCAAACTGCATTTTCTCAGTACGATCGCCCACAAGCGCGTCGTCGTTATGCTGAAGTAGCTGACCATTTAGGTTTGTCACAAGCTGGTGACAATACTGCACAGAAAATTGAACGTTTACTTGCATGGTTGGATGAGTTGAAGAAAGACCTAGATATTCCAATGTCTATCAAAGAAGCTGGCGTATCTGAAGCTGACTTTATGGCTCAAGTTGACGCAATCTCTGTTGATGCATTTGATGACCAATGTACTGGTGCTAACCCACGTTACCCATTAATCTCTGAACTTAGAGAAGTTCTGATTGATTCTTACCATGGCGCACCATACGTTGAAGGTGAAACTTACGAAGGTACAACTGTTATTAAGAAAAAAGCAGACCAAGTGGCAAAACCAGCTACTAAAAAAGATAAAGCGAACGCTTAATAATTAATAGCTTTATAAGTAATTCTTAGTTAAAAACCCCAGCCATTGGTTGGGGTTTTTTTATGTCTTTGCTACTTAGTTATCTAATAGGAAACATGAGCCAAAAGGTTGTGATGTCATGGTTGGCTTTAATGAATGGTTTGAGTTGAATTGAGTGGTGTTTGTAATGCGTCAGGTACCAATATATAAAAGAGGATAGTATTTGAATATTGGTTCTTTTTGAGCGTAACAAAAAAGCGTGACTCTAAGGTACTAGGGCGGAAGAATCATAGTAAGAAAAAGCCCAGAGCATAATGCTCTAGGCTTTTAGAATTGGCTCTAATGTAGCTCAAAGAAAATCACTTATTTAGGCAAGAACATCGGTTGCCACTTTATAAGATGGATCTTCTTTAACATTGATTTCCACAAGGCTGCCCGCTTTATTGAGTAGCTTGCGGCAATCTGGGCTTAAATGACGTAGATGAAGCGTTTTACCTAACACGGAATAACGCTCTGCTAGGGTTTCGATTGCCTCGATTGCAGAGTGATCGGCAACGCGTGATTGCCCAAAATCGACAATGACTTCTTTCGGGTCATCTTTGGCGTTAAACAATTCAAGAAAGTTTGCGGTTGAACCAAAGAAAATTGGACCATGGATGACATATTCTTTTGAACCATCTTCATTATTTTTGCTGGTCGCATAGATGTGTTTGGCATGATCCCATGCAAACATAAGAGCAGAAGTAATAACACCTACCGCAACGGCAATGGCGAGGTCGGTAAATACTGTTACAACGGTAACTAAAACGATGACAAAGAAGTCTTTCTTTGGAACGCGGCGAGCAAGCTTAAAGGTTGCCCATTCAAACGTACCAATTACAACCATAAACATAACACCGACAAGTGCCGCTAATGGAATCATTTCGATAAGAGATGAGGCAAATAGGATAAAGAACAGTAACATCAAGGCAGCAACGATTCCTGAGAGTCGTCCGCGTCCACCGGAGTTAATGTTGATCATCGATTGACCAATCATTGCACAACCACCCATTGCGCCAAAGAATGAACAAGTCACGTTAGCAAGTCCTTGACCGACACACTCTTTGTTAGCACGTCCTCGTGTATTGGTCATTTCATCAAGTACCGTTAAAGTAAGCAGTGATTCGATAAGACCAATTGCCGCTAAAATAACAGCGTAAGGTAGGATGATGATTAAGGTTTCTAAATTGAATGGCACCATTGGAATAGAAAAGCTTGGAAGATCGCCAGCAAGAGTTGCAGATGCATCCCCTGACATCGTACGTAAGAAATCAACCACAGTACGAGTTTCCAACCCAAATAAATGAACTATTAGTGTCACTGTCGCTATCGCAGCGAGTGAAGAAGGGATAGCAGAAGTAAACCTTGGAAGAAAATGAATGATCGCCATTGTGAGCAATACTAAGCCCAACATTAATACCATATCGCCAGTCGCAAGCCATTCAAACGATGTACCCGATGCGTCAGGGACTTTGAACTGACCAAGTTGCGCAAGGAAAATAACAATGGCTAATCCATTTACAAATCCAATCATTACAGGATGAGGTACCATGCGAATAAACTTACCTAGGCGAAAAATACCCGCTGAAATTTGGAGTAATCCAGCGAATAAAATAGCGGCAAATAGGTATTGAACGCCATGTTCGGCAACAAGAGCAACCATGACAACAGCCATGGCACCTGTCGCGCCAGATATCATGCCTGGGCGACCGCCGAAAACGGAGGTAATTAGCCCAACGATAAATGCGGCATATAACCCTACCATCGGGTCAACACCAGCAACGAATGCAAATGCAACTGCTTCAGGCACTAGCGCAAGTGCTACCGTGAGGCCCGAGAGGACATCGTTTTTAATTGATTGTTGTGAAGTTATAGAGTTATCTGCCATGATTATTTCAAATAGTTAAGTGAGTGTAATTGCCGACGCAAACTTAATTTGAGACACCTTTGTAAAATAAAGAATAGGTGAATGTGTAATTAGGTAAGTGGGCGTAAGATAGAAATGCTACAGAAAAGTGTGATGTAGTTCAATAATCACTCAGTTCTTATATTATTTTAGTACAAAATAAGAGCAACCCTAAGGTTGCTCTTATTAATATAACTTGAACCCCTTTAGCTTAGAACGCTTGAGGTTTAGTCATTCCTGCGCTTGCTTTGTTGGTGGCCGTCTGGCTACCAGCTCCAAGTGGTGTGTAGCGATCTTCCTTAATTGGAGCGGCCACAATGGTTATTTCTGCTAATTCAGTTGAAGACGCCGGAGCTTTTGTCATTGCTGCACTTGCTTTGCCTTTCACAGTATTTGTTAGCCCAGATAATAAAGTTTCATCCGCAGGCGTTACTTGTACTGGTTCAGCATGTTCTGACGTAACTTCAGAATCAACGTTAGTGACAACAGTTTCGATCGCTGGTTCGGTTTTAGTTTCGACAGCGACCGTTTCTTCAACAATTAGATCTACTGCTTCTTTCTGTGATGAGATAATCACTTTACCCATTGCCATTTCAGGGCATGCAACGCCACCAATATTAGAAGCGATATCTAATACTGGCGTCTCAGACAGAGCAACAGCTGTTGAGTCTTCAACTTTTGGTTTAGAAGTCTTAACCGTTAATCCATAACTTGGCATCACTTTACCCATTGCCATTTCTGGCGAGGCAACACCGCCTTTTCGAAGTCTAAATGGGTTTGGAGCACGCTCGCGTCCGCGACGACGACGTTGACCATTGGCACGAAGGTGGCGAGGAGAACGACGATTGCGACGCTGCTTATTTGCGTTACTGTCTGTATTTCCATTATCTGCAGTTTGTTCAATTGCATCACTATTTTCACTCATTTCTTGAGCTACAATTTGTGATACAGCTTCAGCTGCGATACTTCCTGGTGCGGTGATTGGAGCTAGGCTGTCATCTACCTCAGAAGTATCTTTGGTTCGAATTTGCTTGGTTAATTTACGGCGTTGACGACGCTCTTTTACCGTATTGGTCTTGTCACGATTCTGTTGCTTCGGCTTAGACGTCGTTTCTTGCTGAGCTTCTTGAGCGACTTTTTGTCCCTCCTGAGCAACTTTCTGATTCTTATCTACGCTTGTTTTGGTATTACGTTCTTGGCGTGGTTTCCGAGTACGTCTGCGAGTATTACCATTATCTTTACGTTGATTTTCTTCAGAGTCATTCTTTGGTGTCGACGAGTCATTCACAGAGCTAGCACTGCGATTGTCTTTTTGAGGTTTATTGCGACGACGGTCTCGTGACTTGTTATTCTTCTGATAGGAATTTTTGGATTCCTGAGGTTTGTTTTCTTCTTGTGTAGCAGGTTCTTTGTTGCCTGTTGAACCAGCAATGAGAGCACCTAGCGCTGCAAATGCGCCTGATATCATACTAAATATCGAAGGCTTATCTTCGGTACTTGAGTTCGATGGAGCCGCGGCTGGTTTTTCAGCAGGTGAAGGTGCTGCGTTTGATGATGCAAACCCTTTTAATACCGGCTCTTCAATACGACGCGGCTTAATATCAACCTCAACCATATCTTTGCTCTCAGCTTCACGTAAACTGTCGAGTTTCTTAGGTACTAGATACGACAACATTTCTTGCTCTTCGCCTTCTCGAATGCGAATAACTTCAAAATGAGGCGTTTCCATATCAGCGTTAGGTACAACAATGATATTGACTTCTTGAGCCCGTTCAATGTGATTTATAGAGCGGCGTTTTTCATTCAATAAGTAAGATGAAATTGGAACCGGAACAACCGCTAAGACTTGAGTCGTATTGTCTTTTAAGGCTTCTTCTTCAATGAGTCTAAGGACAGAAAGTGCCAGTGATTCATTATCTCGAACTACACCAGTACCTGTACAGCGTGGGCAGATGTGGTGACTCGCTTCGGCAAGCGATGGGCTCAGACGCTGGCGAGACATTTCTAATAATCCGAAACGTGAAATTCGGCCGATTTGAATTCGAGCTCGGTCAAGGCGAACCGCTTCACGTAAGCGACTTTCAACAGCACGTTGGTGACGAACTGGAGTCATGTCGATAAAGTCGATTACTACTAAGCCACCTAAGTCACGTAGACGAAGTTGACGAGCAATTTCATCGGCAGCTTCCAAGTTAGTGTTATAAGCGGTTTCTTCAATATCGCCGCCCTTTGTAGCACGAGCAGAGTTGATATCGATGGAGGTTAGGGCTTCTGTTGGATCAATAACGATCGAGCCACCAGAAGGTAAACGCACTTCACGTTGGAAAGCCGATTCTATTTGGCTTTCAATTTGGTAATGGCTGAATAGCGGAACTTCACCATCGTATTTTTTAACACGACTAACAAAGTCAGGTCGAACCAAACGAATATGCTCAAGAGCGCGTTCATAAATCGTTGTGCTATCAATTAGGATTTCACCAATGTCGCGACGTAGGTAATCACGAATTGCACGGACAATTACATTGCTTTCCTGGTGTATTAAAAATGGGGCAGAGTTGGAATCAGAAGCACCTTTAATTGCGCCCCAGTGATTTAATAAAACACTTAAATCCCATTCGAGTTCTTCAGCTGACTTACCAACACCGGCAGTACGAACAATTAAGCCCATTCCTTGTGGAAGTTTGAGAGAGCTAAGAGCTTCTTTTAGTTCAGTACGCTCATCACCTTCGATACGACGAGAGATTCCACCTGCGCGGGGATTATTTGGCATTAGAACCAAATAGCTGCCTGCAAGAGAGATAAACGTTGTTAAAGCCGCGCCTTTGCTGCCGCGTTCTTCTTTTTCTACTTGAACAATAACTTCTTGGCCTTCACGAAGTACTTCTTTAATACTTGGTCGACCTTGGTAGGTATATCCTGCAGGAAAATATTCTTTGGCAACTTCTTTTAGAGGAAGGAATCCGTGACGTTCAGCACCATAATCAATAAATGCGGCTTCTAAACTAGGTTCAACACGAGTAATACGGCCTTTATAAATATTGGCTTTTTTGGACTCATGTCCTGGGCTTTCGATGTCCAAATCGAAAAGGCGCTGGCCATCGACCAGCGCGACACGCATCTCTTCTTTTTGAGTTGCGTTTATTAGCATTCTTTTCATTTAAAATCTCGTTATATTTCTTTGTTTTGATTATTATTCTCGTTGCTTTTTATTCTCTTCATGGTGTCAGATCCCATGGCTATTATTTACAGCCTCTCGGCTGGAGGGATGCACTATTTGGACACACCAGTTACCACAAAGGATTTCTCTGTGACCCGTAATGTAACGGAGATTACTCGGCATGAAGAGATGTTGAGTAGAGCAACAAGAAAACTCGCTTTCTAATATGTCTTATGCCGTTTGCTGCATATAGAACGCGCCTGCCTACTCAATATTTTTGTAAAAAACGAAGTGGACGAACAAATAACATCACACCCTTTATTACAATTATGAACTATAGCAGTGGACAGGGGATTGGGCAATCAGCTTTATGGAATTAGCCTTGTTTTAACGGGTTATATAACGAATAATAAAGCTCTTGGCCAGAATTCTACGCCTAATGGGTGTTTTTCTAAGAAATGATGAGATGATTCCTTGAGCAAATCTGGGTATTATTGCGTTCACTTCAGCATCAGTGGTTAAGGATTTTCACTTTCCCTGAATATTCGACCACACTCTAATTTAGTAGCACATTATGACTCAAATAAAAACAGAAGTTCGGTTTGTCGATATCGATGATGATATGGCTGGTCAACGTATTGATAACTTCTTACTCAATCAGTTAAAGACGATCCCAAAAAGTGTCGTTTATCGGATAGTACGTAAAGGTGAAGTGAGAGTTAATAAAAAGCGAATCAAGCCCGAATATAAACTTCAAGCTGGGGATATGGTTCGCATTCCACCCGTAACAATTGAACAATCTAATGATGTATCTACTGCTGCTTTGAATCCAAAATTGCAAAAAGTAGCCCAATTGGAATCCTGTATTCTACATGAAGATGAACATATTCTGGTATTGAATAAACCGTCAGGTATCGCAGTTCATGGTGGCAGTGGTTTAAAATTTGGTGCGATTGAAGCGTTACGCGCATTACGCCCACAAGCCCGATTTTTAGAATTAGTTCATCGTATTGATAGAGATACCTCAGGAATTCTATTGATCGCGAAAAAACGCTCAGCGTTACGCCACCTTCAAGCACAATTTCGAGAGAAGACGGTCCAGAAATACTACTTTGCTTTGGTTATGGGTAACTGGTCACCTAGCAATAAAGTTGTAAATGCCCCTTTATTGAAGAATGACGTAAATAGTATTGTACGTGTAAACCCAAAGGGTAAGCTTTCTGAAACCCGCTACAAAGTAATAGAAGGGTTTTCTCAAGCAACTCTCGTTCAAGCCAGTCCAATTACTGGACGAACTCATCAAATTCGAGTTCATTGTCAGTATAATGGTCATCCTATTGCGTGGGACGACCGTTATGGTGATCAACGCTTTGACGCTTACACCTCACAATTCGGTTTACAACGACTATTTTTACATGCGGCGAATATTCGCTTTATTCACCCTGGTAGCAATGAAAAAATGGAAATCAACGCTCCTCTCGAGAATAAACTCGAAAAAGTGCTTTCTGGATTACGTCGAGAGAAATAGTTAGTTTTCGATATTGATTGGTATGTCACCATTATTAGGGTCGTTAAGTTAGAGAACTTGCCACCCTTGCTTATGTAACATATCAATTAATGTGATCAGCGGTAATCCAATTAAGCTATTTGGGTCTTTGCCCTCTAAACGTTCGAACAATGCTATGCCTAACCCTTCACTTTTAAAACTACCAGCACAATTTAGAGGCTGTTCTTTTTCAACATAGTTAACGATGGCTTGATGTGAGAGTGAACGAAAATGCACATCGAAACGTTCAACTTCAATGTCCGTTGTTCCAGTAAGCGAATTGAACAGTGCAAGGCCAGTATAAAAACTCACGATTTTGCCTTGCTGTGACTTTAGCTGCGCAATTGCGTTTTCTGTGGTGTGAGGCTTTCCAATAATTTGTCCATCAACGACACACACTTGGTCTGAACCAATAATTAGGCTGGGTGTTTCGACGACACAACTCTGTGCCTTTTTTGCCGCGAGTCGTGCAACGAGATCAGAAGCATCTTCACCTGAGTAAGGTGTTTCATCGCAAATGGGGTTGATGCATACAAACGGAATATCAAGTTTTTCTAAGATCGATTTTCGATACGGAGAAGTTGAAGCAAGAACGAGTTGGAATGATTTCATAATAGTAGAAAAAGGTCGTCTAATTAGTCGAAGTTAAATATAATCGTCACCAGTAAAACACAGCTTGGTGGAAAAGGAAAAAAAACTAACTTTTTTCCCTTTTTCTTTGACTAAATTTGATTTGGAAGATAATATTCGCGCCCTATGCAAAAGGTAAAAATACCGCGAACGGTAGATCCAGCGAAAGCTGCTCAAAAGCGCCTTGATTATGAAGGTATAATTCAAGCCAGTCTTTTGAAGCGTTTATTGGAATCTGTCGAAGACGTAAAACGCGACGCAGAAGTCTCTTTGAAATTTGGGATGGATGAGCAGCGACTTGTTGTTATCTCTGGTAAAGCTAACATCGATGTCGACTTGGAGTGTCAACGTTGTAATGAGGTTTTCGCACATAGTTGTGAAGTCAGCTTCATCTATACTCCTGATAAGGATAATAGTGAAGAGGAAACACCGGAAGAGTACGATTTGGTAGATCTGAACGAGTACGGTGAATTAGACCTTATACAATTAGTTGAAGACGAGTTCATCTTGGGATTACCCCAAATAGCAATGCATGATGAAGCGGATTGTAGCGTTAATTCAGACAATATGGTTTTCGGGGAACTTCCAGACGATGTCGAGGAAGACAAGCCAAATCCATTTGATGTTTTAAAAAGCTTAAAGCGTTAGTTACATCGTTAAGCATTAATACTTATAGGAGTAGGGTCAATGGCCGTACAAAAAAACCGTAAAACACGTTCTAAGCGTGGCATGCGTCGTTCACACGATGCGTTAACTACAGCAGCTCTTTCTGTAGACGCGACTTCAGGTGAAACTCACCTACGTCACAACATGACTGCGGAAGGTTACTACCGTGGTAAAAAGGTTATCGAAAAGTAAGGTTAACCTTTGCAACATTTAACCGTTGCACTTGATGTAATGGGCGGGGATTTTGGTCCTCGCGTAACAGTGCCTGCCGCCGTGCAGGCATTGTCGCATTTCCCAGAACTAAAAGTGATTTTAGTTGGTGATAAGACCGACGTTACCACACAACTTTCGGCGTTAGGCTACGCGGAAGGATCTTCAGCCCGTGCTTCTTTAGCCGAACGGTTACAAATTCAACCCAGCGAGCACGTCATTTCCAATTCAGCCAAGCCCTCATATGCACTCCGACATTCTTCAGGAACGTCTATGGCATTAGCTATTGATCTTGTGGCTAAAGGAGAAGCACAAGCATGTGTTAGTTCTGGTAATACTGGTGCGTTGATGGCATTGTCTCGTTTTCGTTTGAAATTGTTACCGGGAATTGACCGACCAGCATTAGTTTCAGCTTTACCAACGATGGCCGGAAACAAAACTTGGTTACTTGATCTCGGTGCGAATATTTCTAGTGATGCTGATTCTCTATTTCAGTTTGCTGTAATGGGAAGTGCGTTGGCGGAACAGCATTTAGACAGGCCACCACGAGTCGCTATACTTAATATTGGTGAAGAAGAAATTAAGGGTAATGATGTCGTCAAGCGTTGTGCTGAAATGTTGAAAACAACCGACTCGATTAACTTCATTGGTAACATAGAAGGTAATCAAATATTGAGCGATGAAGCCGATGTTGTTGTTTGCGATGGATTCGTTGGTAATGTCTGTTTGAAGACATGTGAAGGAACAGCTCAACTTTTTATCGATAAGCTAAAGCAGGCTATGTTTAGTTCATCGATAAAAGGTTGGTTTGCTAGGTGGTTGTTTTCAGACCTATTTAGTGAGCTGAAAACGTTGAACCCCGACCAGTATAACGGTGCAAGTTTGCTAGGATTGCGTGGCATTGTGGTAAAGAGTCATGGCAGTGCAGATACTACAGCCTTACTGAACGCAATTAGCGAGGCCGTACACGAGGTCAACAGACAGGTTCCCAGTCGTATTAGTGATCGCTTAGAAGCGGTATTACTCGAGAGGCGTTATTAGTCTTCATGTTTAGTAGAATTTTAGGTACAGGCAGTTATCTGCCCTCTCACGTGCGTACTAACGCCGATTTAGAGAAAATGGTCGATACCAATGATGAGTGGATTGTTACTCGTACTGGTATTAAAGAACGACGAATTGCTGGCGAAGATGAAACCGTTGCAACAATGGCTCATCGTGCTGCTGAAAAGGCAATTGAGATGGCGGGTATCGACAATAATGATATCGATATGATTATTGTTGCAACCACGAGCAGCGACAAGGCATTTCCTTCGTCCGCATGTCAGGTTCAAGGTCTTTTAGGCATTAAAGGGTGTCCCGCATTTGATGTGGCTGCTGCATGCTCCGGGTTTATGTTTGCTTTGTCGATTGCCGACCAACATATTAAATCGGGGATGTGTAAAAATGTGCTAGTTATTGGTTCTGATGTACTTTCACGGACATGTGATCCAACAGACCGTTCCACCATTATTATTTTTGGTGATGGAGCGGGCGCTGCTGTCGTTGGTGCAAGCAGTGAGCCTGGTATCCTTTCAACACATATTTATTCTGATGGTGAATTTGGGCCTTTGTTAAGTTTAGGTATTCCTGAAAATGGTACTGAGAGTGATGACAAATGGTTATACATGGCAGGTAATGAAGTTTTTAAAGTTGCAGTAACCCAGCTATCCCGTTTAGTTAAAGATACTTTAGCGGCGAATAAAATGGATAAATCCGAGTTGGATTGGTTGGTTCCTCATCAAGCAAATTATCGCATTATTACCGCTACAGCGAAAAAGCTATCGTTACCAATAGAGCAGGTTGTTATTACTCTCGACCAGCATGGTAATACATCCGCTGCATCAGTACCTACAGCGTTGGACGTTGCAGTGAGAGATGGTCGTATTCAACGAGGTCATACTTTGTTGCTAGAGGCTTTTGGCGGTGGCTTTACGTGGGGCTCCGCGCTCGTCAAATTTTAATTGATGAATATTATTTAGCTTTTGGAGTGCTGATGCATTTCAAATCTTGTTAGTTTGCAAAAGGAAACAATTACATGAGCAAGTTTGCTATTGTATTTCCCGGTCAAGGTTCTCAAACTGTTGGTATGCTTGCGGAACTCGGTGAACAATACGATGTTGTCAAAGAGACGTTCAACGAAGCATCTCAAGCCCTTGGGTACGATTTATGGGCATTGGTTCAAGATGGGCCGGCGGAAAATTTAAACGAAACATTCCGTACTCAACCTGCTCTTTTAGCTTCTTCTGTTGCTATTTGGCGTGTTTGGCAATCACTCGAATTAGCTCAGCCTGAAGTGCTGGCTGGTCATAGTTTGGGAGAATATTCTGCCTTGGTATGCGCAGGCGTTATTGATTTTCAAGCAGCGATTAAATTGGTTGAATTACGTGGACAGTTAATGCAAGAAGCTGTGCCAGCGGGCGTTGGTTCCATGTTTGCAATCATAGGTTTAGATGATGCGTCGGTTGCAAAAGCATGTGAAGATGCTGCCCAAGGTGATGTGGTGTCTCCAGTCAACTTCAATTCACCAGGTCAAGTTGTTATTGCGGGTGAAAAAGCGGCAGTTGAACGTGCGGGTGTTCTTTGTAAAGAAGCTGGGGCGAAGCGAGCTCTACCTCTTCCTGTCTCTGTACCGTCGCATTGCGCATTAATGAAGCCAGCGGCAGACAAACTTGCTGAAGCGTTAAAAGCGTTGGAATTTAGTGCACCACAATATCCGGTCGTTAATAATGTTGATGTTGCAATGGAAACGGATCCAGAAAAAATTAAATCTGCTTTAGTTAGACAGTTATATAGCCCAGTACGTTGGACAGAATCTGTTGTCAAAATCAACGAACTTGGTGTAGAAAAATTATTAGAAGTTGGTCCAGGGAAAGTATTAACAGGGCTGACTAAGCGAATCGTGAAGACACTTAGTGCTGCAGCGGTTAATGATATTAAATCGCTCGACGCAGCTAAACTTTAAGCCGCTAAGTAATTAAAGGAAATCAGACATGAGTCAATTCATGAGTCTAGAAGGTAAAATTGCACTGGTTACTGGTGCAAGTCGTGGTATCGGCCGTGCTATTGCTGAAACGCTTGTAGAACGTGGCGCGACGGTTATCGGTACAGCAACTAGTGAAAATGGTGCTGCAGCGATCAGTGAGTACTTAGGCCAAAACGGTAAAGGGTTTGCGCTTAATGTTACTGAGGCTGAATCGGTAGAAACGACATTAAAAGCGATTACCGCCGAGTTTGGCGCAATCGATATTCTTGTTAATAATGCTGGGATTACGCGTGATAATTTGATTATGCGGATGAAAGAAGAAGAGTGGTTGGACATTATGGACACCAACTTAACGTCAATTTTCCGTTTATCAAAAGCCGTTTTACGTGGCATGATGAAAAAACGTGCTGGTCGTGTTATTAATGTTGGCTCAGTTGTGGGTACAATGGGTAATGCAGGACAAGCAAACTACGCCGCTGCAAAAGCAGGCGTAATAGGTTTCACCAAGTCAATGGCGCGTGAAGTGGCTTCTCGTGGCGTGACAGTGAATACAGTGGCTCCAGGTTTTATCGAAACCGATATGACTAAAGCACTGACTGATGACCAACGTGCTGTTACGTTGGCTCAAGTACCAGCAGCTCGCTTGGGCGATCCTCGTGAAATTGCTTCTGCTGTCGCATTTTTGGCGTCTTCAGAAGCAGGTTACATCACAGGTGAAACTCTTCACGTGAATGGTGGTATGTATATGGTATAGTAGTAGTCCTGAATAAAAAGGCTAAGTTAGTTTAATTTAGCTTGATTTATTGACTATCTACTGAGTGCGCAGTATTTGTGCATGATATATGTCAAAAACGGTCTGAATTTCGGTTAAATTCGTTAAAATTTGTGGTTTGACCAGCGATGACCCTCTTGCAACTTTCCCTAGTTCTAATAAACTACGGAATCATCGCATATGAGCGAAATCTGTAAAGGAAAAGAAAAAATGAGCAACATAGAAGAACGCGTAAAGAAAATCATTGTTGAACAACTAGGTGTTGACGAAGCAGAAGTTAAAAATGAATCTTCTTTTGTTGAAGATCTAGGTGCTGATTCTCTAGACACTGTTGAGCTAGTTATGGCTCTTGAAGAAGAATTTGACACTGAAATTCCAGATGAAGAAGCTGAGAAGATCACGACTGTTCAAGCAGCGATCGACTACGTAAACAGCGCTCAGTAATCTATATCTCTCCAGGCGGCCTCTTGGCCGCCTGAGTTTTATCTCTTCATCTAATAACCTCTTCTTATATTTTCAGCTCCGGAGAATATTATTGTGTCCAAGCGTCGTGTAGTTGTCACAGGCATGGGTATGTTAACACCAGTTGGCAATACCGTAGAATCCTCTTGGAAAGCCCTTATAGCAGGTCAAAGTGGTATCGAGAATATCGAACACTTTGATGCGACAAATTTTTCAACTCGTTTTGCAGGTATGGTTAAAGACTTTAACTGCGAAGAGTACATGTCAAAAAAAGATGCTCGCAAAATGGATCTTTTTATCCAATATGGCGTAGCAGCAAGCATTCAAGCTCTAGATGACTCAGGTCTTGAAGTAAATGCTGACAATGCTCCTCGAGTGGGCGTTGCAGTAGGATCTGGCATTGGTGGTATCGAGTTAATCGAAAAAGGTCACCAAGCTTTAGTAGAAAAAGGTCCACGTAAAGTGAGCCCATTCTTTGTTCCGTCTACCATTGTCAATATGGTTTCAGGTCATGTATCAATCATACGAGGCCTGAGAGGTCCTAATATAGCGATTTCAACCGCTTGTACTACAGGGTTGCATAATATTGGTCACGCGGCGCGTATGATCGCTTACGGTGATGCTGATGCAATGGTTGCTGGTGGTTCAGAAAAAGCGTCAACACCACTTGGCATGGCTGGTTTCGGTGCGGCAAAAGCGTTGTCTACACGTAATGATGAACCGCAGAAAGCATCTCGCCCATGGGATAAAGACCGTGATGGTTTTGTTCTTGGCGATGGAGCTGGTGTGATTGTGCTTGAAGAGTACGAACACGCAAAAGCTCGCGGTGCAAAAATTTATGCAGAATTAGTTGGCTTTGGTATGTCGGGTGATGCCTATCATATGACGTCTCCAAGCGAAGATGGTTCTGGTGGTGCTTTGGCCATGGAAGCGGCAATGCGTGATGCCGGCATCTCTGGCGAGCAAGTGGGTTATGTTAATGCCCATGGAACTTCGACACCTGCTGGTGATGTTGCTGAAGTGAAAGGCATTAAGAGAGCACTGGGAGAAGCTGGCTCGAAGCAGGTACTTGTTTCTTCAACTAAATCGATGACAGGCCACCTTTTAGGTGCTGCTGGTTCGGTTGAAGCAATTATTACAATCAAGTCATTGCAAGATCAGGTCGTTCCCCCAACCATTAATTTGGATAATCCAGAAGACGGATTGGATATTGATCTTGTACCGCATACCTCACGCAAAGTGGAAGGTATGGAATATGCAATTTGTAATTCTTTTGGCTTCGGCGGCACTAATGGTTCATTGATTTTTAAAAAAATCTAATTCATTAGGTTTATTGACTTGAGTTTAAACGGCTTGATGCATAGCATTGAGCCGTTTTGTTATTTAAGGGAAGGCGAAAATGGTATGGATTGATGGTGAAATTCAGGAGCAGATTTCTGTTTTTGATCGCTCATTTCAATATGGAGATGGCTGTTTTACGACTATGGCGGTCCGTTCTGGCTGTATTGAGCATTGGCCATATCATCGCCAGCGTTTGGAGCAGAGCCTTGATGCGCTTGGTATCCCGTTCTCTCATTGGTCGAATGTTGAAAAATGGCTAGACGAAGTACTATCAAGCTGTGTGGGTGTTCGTAGTGGGATCAAAATTCATATTAGTCGCGGTACTGGAGGAAGAGGATACAGTGTGTTGGGCCTAGGTTCACCAACGGTAACCATTAATACGTTTCCCTATCCGCAGCACTATGATCAATGGCAACAAAAAGGCATCACATTGGGTTTGTGCGAGCAACGACTTGGATTAAATCCGCGATTGGCAGGTTTTAAGCACAATAATCGCCTTGAGCAAATTTTGCTAAAACAAGAATTGGAAGCTAATGGTTTTGTCGATGGTGTCGTACTGGATTTAAATGATCATGTCATTGAAACCACAATAGCAAATCTATTTTGGTTTAAACAAGATGTATTGTGTACGCCGGATTTACATCAAGCTGGTGTGGCTGGCGTAATGAGACGAGTGGTTATTGAACATGCGAAAGCGATGGGCACGACAGTTGAAGTTAGTTGTTATAAACTAAGTGATCTGATGTCGGCTGATTCAATTTTTATGACAAATAGTTTATTAGGTATGGCACCAATAAAAGCCATCGGTGATGTACCTATGGCGTCGAATGAACTTACCAGTGAATTACAAAAGCGAGTATTGAGTGTTTAAAAAGTTAATTATAGTTATTTTGATTGCGTTAATAGCCGTATTTGCTGGCTATCAATACACACTGAAACAGGTTTCGGAGTTTGTTGAGCAGCCATTAAAAATTGAAGAGCAAGAGTTTGTTACTATCGAAAGTGGGACTTCGCTTAACCGATTACTCAATGATTTTGTGAAGAAAGATTGGATCACCCCAACGTTCTTTATGCCTTACCTTCATCGCTTGCGTCCAGATTTAGTCTCTATCAAGGCTGGTACGTTTCAGATTGTTGAAAACAGCACGTTAGAGCAGGTGTTGAATCATTTTATTAAAGGAAAAGAGCATCAATTTGCCATTACTTTTGTTGAAGGTAGCCGATTTGATGAATGGCGCGAAATTTTAAACAATGCTCCTCATTTGGTTCAAACTATCGACTCGCTACCAGAAGAAAAAATTGCACAACAACTTGGAATAGAAAAGAGTAAACTCGAAGGGTTATTCCTTGCGGAAACTTATCACTATACCAAAGGAATGAGTGACTTAGATGTGTTAAAGCGAGCACATTCTAACCTTCGTCAGGTCTTGGATACAGCTTGGCAAGGTCGTGATGAAAAACTTCCGTTAACGAATGATTACGAAGCGTTGACTTTGGCCTCTATTATTGAAAAAGAGACGTCACTTCCTCAAGAGCGTCCCGACATTGCATCGGTCTTTATTAATCGTTTAAATCGTGGCATGCGTCTCCAAACTGACCCAACGGTTATTTACGGTATGGGTGATGAGTATGACGGAAATATTCGTAAGCGCGATTTAACCAAACCGACACCTTACAACACGTATGTTATATCAGGATTGCCACCGACTCCTATCGCCATGGTTGGCGCAGATTCGATTAATGCCGCTTTAAACCCTTCATCAACACGCTATTACTATTTTGTTGCTAGTGGGAAAGGGGGACATGTGTTTTCAAAATCACTTTCTCAGCATAACAAAGCGGTTCGGGCTTACCTAAAACAATTAAGAGCAAATAAATGAACGCAAAGTTTGTCGTCATCGAAGGGTTAGAAGGGGCAGGGAAGAGTACTGCGATCCAAACTATTGTAAGTACGCTTCACCAACTTGGTGTTGAGGAGCTAGTCCAGACTCGTGAACCTGGTGGTACCGGGCTTGCTGAAAAGCTCCGAGAGTTGGTTAAGCAAGATCACGACAACGAAGAACTGCAAGATACAACCGAATTATTGTTGATGTATGCAGCTCGAGTTCAGTTGGTTGAGAATGTTATCAAACCAGCATTAGAGAATCGGAAATGGGTAGTTGGCGATCGTCATGACCTTTCTTCACAGGCATACCAGGGTGGTGGTCGGGAGATAAGTTCAGATACATTGACGCAATTGAAACAAGTTACGTTAGGCGAGTTCAAACCCGATTTTACCTTGTATCTCGATATTGACCCTAAAGTAGGATTGGAACGAGCTCGAGGTCGTGGTGAACTCGATCGTATAGAAAAAATGGATTTGAGTTTTTTCCAACGGACTCGTGATCGCTACTTAGCTTTGGCAAATGCTGATGAATCCATCGTGATTGTTAATGCAGACCAAAATATTGAAGCCGTGCAGAGAGATATTGCTGCTTCTTTAACCAATTGGTATACGAGTCTATAGGGTAGCTTATGTCATTATATCCTTGGTTAGAGACAAGCTATGAATTATGGGCTCAATCTATAGAGAGTCGCAAGATTCCTTCTGCCACTTTGCTTGTTGCAAAACCTGGGATGGGGATGAAAGCGTTTGTAAAACAAATGGCTGCTAGTGCCTTATGTCGGAGCGAGCATCGGCCATGTGGTTATTGTCACGATTGCGACCTTTTTGCTGCAGACAACCATCCGGATTTTCATCAAGTTGGGCCTGAAAATGGGGCGAAATCCATTAATGTTGAGCAAATTCGTCGAGTGAATCGTCTGGCTCAAGAGTCCTCACAACTAGGTGGCTATCGAGTGATTGCTATCACATCTGCCCATTTAATGAATGAATCTGCAGCGAATGCGTTACTCAAAACACTTGAAGAGCCTGCGGATAATTGCTGCTTTATCTTACTGACGCACAGTTTATCGCAATTGCTCCCAACAATCGTCAGTCGCTGTCAGCAAATCGCAATTCCAGAACCGAATCAAGAGCAGGTCGCATTCTGGGCATCAACGCAAACTGAGTCGCCGATCCCGCCTTACATTGTTAAGTTAAACGGCTATGCACCGCTGTCTGTAGTTGACTTTATGGTGGAGAAACAAGATAAGGCCTTTGAAATATTGGTGACTCAATTTCTTCAATTTCTCACACAACCAGATAGTGAAGTTCTCGATTTAGGCAAGATGATTGCGAAGGAGAGTGATGTACATTTAACTTGGCTTTGGTACTTACTGACCGATGCGCAAAAGTATCATTTTTCCGTCGAGCAGATGGATGCAATACCGCATAGCGCTAACGTTAGTCAGCTATGCACGTACCCGATACTCTACCAACAAACTCAATCCCTCACTCTGCTGTTACAAAAAACTCAGAAGTTTACTGGACTCAATACCGAATTGCTGGTGATTAACTGGCTTCTAGAATTTAAAGGATAACTATGTTCGTCGATTCTCATTGTCATTTAGATAAATTGAATTATGAAGATCTTCATTTAGATGTGGCCGATGTTGTTAAAAAAGCTGCAGATGTGAATGTGAGTCAATTATTGTCTGTTGGTGTGACTTTAGCGGCATTTCCGAAAATGTTGGAAATGATCGAACCCTTTTCTCAAGTTCATGCGTCTTGTGGTGTGCACCCTTTAGATGTTGAAAGCGAATTTGACCTCGATACTTTTTATCAGTATGCACGTCACGAGAAAGTGGTTGCGATTGGTGAAACGGGATTAGATTATCACTATCAACCGGAGACAGCAGAAAAGCAGCAATTAAGGTTTGCCCAGCATGTTGAAGTGGCGAATGCGCTCGATAAACCCCTCATCATCCACACGCGTAATGCACGCGAAGATACGTTACATATATTACGCGAAGGTGGTGCTGAAAAGTGTGGTGGTGTGATTCACTGTTTTACTGAAGATTTAGCCTTTGCTCAAGCCGCGATGGAGCTCGGTTTTTATATCTCAATTTCTGGTATTGTAACGTTTCGTCAGGCAACAGAGCTGAAAGAGGTGGTGAAGCAACTGCCATTAGACCGATTACTTATTGAGACTGATTCACCTTACCTTGCGCCAGTCCCTCATCGTGGCAAAGAGAACCAGCCCGCCTATGTGATTGAAGTAGCAAGCTATATTGCACAACTGAAAGAGGTGTCTCTCTCTGAAGTTGCACAGACGACCACAAATAATTTCGAATCATTGTTTCTCAAAGGTAGTGCTTAACTCCTCCTTCTAGTGATAACAATTCAATGGATATATAAAGAGCGGAGAACTTATTTCGCCGCTTTAATCACTCTAGCAAGTCGCTGTGCAGCCGATTCAGCCGATTCGTCATCATCATTGAAGTAATCCGAAACCACTTCGTTAATGGCATCCTGAACATAACTCGTACTCGACATTCCTTGAGATAAACTTGGAAGCAAGCCTTGATGTTGTGAAGCATTAACAAACGCAGCGTGGGATAACTGGGCACATTGGTCGAAATCATCCACTGGTAGGTCGTTCCGAGTTGGAAGTGATCCCTTGGCTAGGTTAAATGCTTTCTGGAAGTCCTTAGATAACATACTGCTAGCCAGATCAAACTGCGCCGGCTTAGACTCTGCTGAGGCTGATTTAAAGAAAACGAAACTATCAATATTGTAGCTAAACATACCTGCTGTTCCAGGAGAAGGGACGCAACGGTAGTCTACGTTTGGTCGCTTTCCAGCCGCGGTAAATTCGCCTTTGGCCCAGTCTCCCATGATCTGCATTGCTGCAGTACCTTCAATGACCATTTCTGTTGCTTCATTCCATTGTCTACTTGCGGAGCCAGAATCAATGTACTGACGCATCTTTTTAAATTGGCGCAATACATCAACCATATTGTCACTCGATAAAGTGTCGTTGTTGAGTGCGACGAACGCCTGTTTGTATTCATCGGCTCCTAAAATGGCGAGGGCGACAGTCTCAAACAGAGTTGCGTCTTGCCAAGCTTGCCCACCATGTGCGAGAGGAATGTAGCCAGCGGCTTTGATCTTATCTGCTACGCTAAAGAACTCATCTAATGTCACAGGTACGTCGACGCCAACTTCTTGCAGTATTTTAGAATTAACCCATAGCCAATTAGAGCGGTGGATGTTGATTGGTGCAGCGACGTAATGGCCTTTATATTTCATGGTATCTGCGACAACTGGCGGTAAAATTTGATTCCAATTGCCTGCTGTTGCAACACTATCCAATTCGGCGAGAAACCCCAACTGAGCCCATTCTTGAATATCGTGGCCTTTTATTTGAGCGGCGCTCGGAGGATTGCCTGAAACCGCTCGAGCCTTAAGCACCAACATTGCACTCTTACCACCACCGCCGGCTATCGCGAAGTCTTTCCAATGATGTCCTTTAGTTTCTACACTTTCTTTAAGCAATTGTGCTGATTGCGCTTCACCGCTCGATGTCCACCAATGCAATACTTCCAACTCAGAAGCATGAGCTGAATGGCTAAATACAATAACGCTGAGTAGCGGGACTATCTTTTGGATCATAGTGTGACCTGTTATTTGGATCGGATTCATTTTAATTGGCCGAGGTTCTTGGCAAACTAACTCTAACTTGTAAGCCGACTTTATCTCGATTTCTGATTGTTAACTCACCACCATGAGCACGAACGATGCTTTTTGATATACCCATTCCAAGGCCATGCCCCTCTTTGTCAGTGGCAATACGAACATAGGGTTTAAAGACTTCCGCCATCATATCTTCTGGTATTCCAGGGCCTTCATCGCAAATTACGATTTCCAGTGTATCTGGGGAGTCTTTGAAGGAAATCGTAACCTGATTGCCATATTTTACTCCGTTGTTAATCAGGTTAGATAGGCATCGCTTTATCGCGAGTGGTTTGCAAGATACGGGAAACAGTACTGCAGGGTGAATATAAACACGCTGGCTATTTTCATTGTATTGTTCAGCGATACCTTGCAGTACTTTCATTATATTGACGAATTCAATATTTTCATGAATGTCGGTATCTCTAACCGCTTGGAGAGCACCTTTAACCATTATCTCTAATTCGTCTAAATCTTTACTGAATTTGACGCCACGTTGCTCATCTTCAATTAGTTCTGATCGGATACGTAGTCTAGTAATCGGCGTTTTAAGATCATGTGAGATAGCACTAAAAAGCTTCTCTCTATCAGTGATGTAACACTGAAGCCTTAGTTGCATTCGATTAAACGCTCTTGTGGCGGTAACCAACTCGGAAGCGCCTTCTTCTGGGAGAATATCTTGATCGATATCCATACTTAGCGAGTCTGCTGCGCTCGCCAGTTTCCTCAGTGGCCGAATTTGCATGCGCACCATAAGATAGGTAAATATCAGCAAAAGAGCAGTGATAAAACCGATAAAAAACAGCTGTTCGGTTGAAATGATCGTATCGTCTAACATCGAGTAAGGAGATGGCAGAAGTGCGGCAATGTAAAGCCATTGTTCTGGGGCGAGTTCAATTTGAACCACTAAAATCGGTGGTTTAAGTGGCTTAAGACTCAAAGTGTAATGTGCCCATGATTTAGGCAGATCAGAAAGTAACAGATCGTTACTTAGTACGTGAAGGTTATCTGGATCAGAAAAATGGATCCTTATATTGTCATATCCAGGAGATTTATCCGTTAATACTTCCCGAAAAACCTGTATTACACTTTCTCGCATCTCATTGGTTTCAATAGAATTAATTAAAATTTCTTCGGTATTGAAAGAGACAAAAAATCGAGTCCCACCCATGGTTCTTAATTGATCGAGAATGATATGGCGATATTCATGTGGTAGTGACTGAAAAAAGTTGGCAGTGGAGGCGAAGTTGTTGGCAATACTGGTCGCGGTCGACCTTAAACCTTCCATCTCTTTTTGCTTAGATTGGGTATACCAGATCGTTGTCGCGATTAATTGAGCAATAAAGACAGAGAGTAATGTAAGCCAGAGCATTCTAGATACGAGAGAGCGTGGAACAAGTGGATCTAACCGAGAGCGTATCGTTTTCTTTTGTTGATGAATATCAGTTTGCATAGGTGACATCCGTCGCAAGAATATAGCCATCTCCACGCATGGTTTTAATCAGTTTCGGATTTTTCCCATTGTCGCCGAGTCGATGGCGAAGTCGGCTTAATTGCACATCAATCCCCCGTTCTGTTGGGAGCGCATCTCGGCCTTTCATGCTTTGGGAAATCGTATCTCGGTCTAATATCTGATTTGGGTTATCTAGAAACAGCATTAAAAGCGTCAGATCTTTTCCTGATAATTCTGACTCGTCTCCTGTATCGAGATCGATCAAGGCGTGAATTTTCGCATTAAGTTTAAAATGGGAAAAGAAATAGACTTGTGGTTTTTGGGTTGGTGTTTCAACTACTTGAGTTCGTCTGAGTAACGCTTTGATTCGCGCTGTAAGCTGTCTGGGGCTAAAGGGTTTTGCGACGTAATCATCGGCACCAATTTCTAACCCTACAATTTGGTCAGTTTCATCGGACACAGCCGTGAGCATCATAATCGGCACATTGGATTCACGACGTATGTATTGGCAAAGTGTAAAGCCATCGTCACCGGGCATCATGATATCGAGTAATATTAAATCTGGCTCACCGTCTTCAATAAGCCTTTTTTTCATCTCTTCACCTTCAGATGCGAGCGATACGGTATAGCCTGCTTTGGTCAGATACTCATCCAGTAGTTCACGAATCTCTTGATCATCGTCCACGACAAGAATGCGTTTATTCACAATCATAGTTACCCCACCTTAATCGTACTTACCATTTAACTCATTTTGTAAATTTCCTGAGTTCTAACGCTAGTTTACCATGGTATTGCACGTCTATTGCGCTATGTTACGTTATGTTACGTTCGGCGTGATGGAGTACTCTAAAAGCCTTTTCTCACCACAGTATGATACCCGCAGCAGTAAACGAGAGCCAAATTGATAGCCCTCAATGCTAATAACCAAGTAAATTTTAAAGACACACTTTTAAATAATAACTAAGTAAAAAAGATATTCTCAATTGTGTTTATTTCAACATGAGCGAAGAGTTCTGTATTTAATTTGCTATTGATTAATATATCAATAGAGTTAAGAATTAACGGAGATAATTATGAACATTTTTAGTACGATGCAGAAAATGGGGCGCAGTTTAATGCTTCCTGTCGCATGTATGCCCGCAGCTGGTATCCTCCTGGGTATCGGTGGTAACTCTGAAGTAGCAAAATTCCTACCGGAAATTGTTGCGCAAATTATGACTGAGGCTGGTCTGGGTGTATTTGCTAACATGGCCTTATTGTTTGCCATTGGTGTTGCTTTAGGCTTCACAAAAAATGATGGCGTAGCGGCGCTAGCTGCAACGTTGGGTTACCTCACCATGAGTCGTGTATTGGGCGTTGTTGCCGAAGGCACGGACACTGGGGTGTTTGGTGGGGTTATCATGGGCTTGGTTGCTGCTGAGCTGTTTAACCGCTATCACACCATTAAGCTTCCTACCTATCTAGGGTTCTTTGGTGGTAAACGTTTTGTTCCTATCATTACATCGCTGGCTGCGTGTGTGGTTGCTGCGATTCTTGCTGTCGTTTGGCAACCAATTGGCGCTGGAATTGCCGCTTTCTCACATTGGGCGGCTTACCAGTCTCCAGAAGTGGCATTCGGTATTTACGGTATTGTTGAGCGTTCATTAATTCCGTTTGGTTTACACCATATTTGGAATGCACCATTCTTCTATGAAGTGGGTTCATTCACGACTGCAGCTGGTGAAGTTGTTACCGGTGAAATCCCTCGTTATCTTGCAGGTGACCCAACCGCGGGTAACTTAGCTGGTGGTTATATGTTCAAGATGTTTGGCCTTCCTGCAGCATGTCTTGCTATGTATGTCACTGCGAAGAGTGATAAGCAAAAAGTTGTCGCTTCTATCTTGGGTTCTGCGGCGTTGACTTCATTCTTAACAGGAATTACCGAACCAATCGAATTTGCGTTTTTGTTTGTGGCACCGTTACTTTATGTTGTGCATGCGCTACTAGCAGGTTCTGCATTTGTAGTAATGATTATGCTGGGTATTAAACACGGCACGACATTCAGCCACGGTTTGTTCGATTTCACGCTTCTGTTTGGTAACTCTACAAACGGTTGGATGCTACCTGTTATTGGCTTGATATACGCGGTTATCTATTTCTTCGTATTCACTGCTTTGATCAAAATGTTCGACTTGAAAACGCCAGGTCGTGAAGATGAATCTGAGTCTAAAGTAGAAGTAGATTCAAGCAGCGATGAACTGGCTCTAAACATTACAACGGCATTTGGCGGTAAAGCAAACATCAAAGATTTGGATGCATGTATTACCCGTCTACGCGTTACTGTTAACGACGGTGAAAAAGTTGATACAGATAAACTTAAAGCGTTGGGTGCTGCGGGTGTCTTTGCTAAAGGGGATAACTTCCAAGCGGTATTCGGTACGCACTCTGAAATTATCAAAGGACAGATGGAAAAACTGGCTTAATTCAGTCTTTCTAATCTTATAAAAAATATAACCTCCTAATGTATGCAAAATACATCAGGAGGTATTTTTATGTCAGACACAAGCAAGCTCATTTATCCCGCCGATCTTAAAACGTTACAAACACTATCGATATTCGTGAATAGTTCCCAATTCTCATAGAAGATACCTTGGTTATTATTTCTACTTTCCCCAGTTAGGCCGTTGGCTTAATCGTGATCCACAATCAGGAAGAGGGCGGAATTAACCTCTATGCTTATGTAAATAGCAATCCAATGGGGTATGTGGATCCGGATGGACGAATTTCAGTTGGTTTTCGCATAGGTGGATTCGGGGTAACGGGTGGTTATAATCCTTCAACAGGCTATCGTTGGATGCGTATTCGCGGGGGATTAGGCACTGGATTTGGTTTTGGAGCTGATTTTGCTGATAATGGAAATGGAGCATGTGGAACGACAGTAGGAGCAGAAGTTTATTGGTCAGCAACATTTGATGGTGTTGGGGTTAGTGGACATGGAGAAAGTGTGGGACTGGATATCAGTGAAGATCCTAGCAATGATTCACTTAGCCCAAATTTGTCTTTCAATGCTACAAGTGCTGGAGTGGATATTGGAGCTGGAGCTGGTTTATATTTACAATATGGTGCAAAAGGAAAGTGTGGATGCTCAAAGAATTAATGTCTAAAGAACTATATCTATTATTGTTATACTTTTCTGCCTTTATAGGGGCTTTTACAGTTTTATGTGCAATTTACTCTGGCTTAATGCTCAAGTCTTTTTATATAGAAAAAGGAAAGAAGGCCCCTCCGGCCCAATTTGTCTTATTACTATGGTCTAGGAAAGATTTTTTAACTCCCAAAGGGAAGGGTATGCAGAAACGTATGAGAGTTGTATTTACCTTTTCTCTATCTTTTCTAATAATATTGACTTCAATATTATATATATGGCAAGGAGGGTGGGGGGTATCCATGATAGAGAATGCTTTTTGGAATTAATACTTTACATAGAGGCTGAACAAGGGGCTGCTTATCTACATAATGACTGTTGAGATTATAAATTATGTACAAAGAATCTAAAAAAATGCCACCTTTTTTAAGACGTATAACAGGAGGTTCATTAGCTTGTATTTTATTTCTTTTAATAATTGTAATGCCTGATATGCCGGTTAATTTTATGGGTAAAGAAATTACCGCCGCCGAGTTATGGGAGTTAGGTTTTGGTTTACCTGTGGTAGCTTTTGGTTTATGGATGCCTATTCTTGGCGTGTCAATAATTAAGCGCTGGCGGTTTTCTCGCCATGTATTTACGCTTACGTTTATATCCATTTCGATTATTCCATATATTTACTGGAAACAGTGGCTATCTGTCTTGTTTGGAATCGTATTATCCTTTGTTTTAATTTGGTATCTTTTTACCAATGAGAAAGTGAAAGAATACTTCAAGGTTTAATTCGTCACACTTATTGATAGCTTTCTTATTTTCAATTACCTATCGAGGTATCTTCTGATTTAAAGTTCTTTCGTTTGAGTTAGGCTTAATGGAAAAAGAAAAATTCTCGTTATCACGAACCTCAAATAGTTAAGATTGAAATAGAAAATTGTCAGTTAAGAAAAATGTATTCAGGGTATAGAAGAAACTTTTTTCACGGTTAACAGAGACGCAGAACAAGAGATTAATCTTTATTTTCATTTCCTTGGCTTATACACATAAAAAATAATAAAGTCTGATTGTTTTTAACCTCTTGCTAAGTTTAGTGGGAGGTTTTTTATACAATTATCAACATCAGTTAGTCGAATACTCACGTTTAGAAAATGGTGAGCTTGTCGCTGAGAAGAAATTTGTCCGTTTAGGGTTATTAGAGCTGCAAGAGCTCGATGGCTCTGAGGCGGTGGTTGCCGAAAACAGTTGGCGTTTAGACATGCCCGGCGGAGTGGGTGGTTTATTGCTGCGCAGCTCAGGGAACGAAAAATACACCTACGCCACCAACCACCTTGGTCATGTGAATGCGGTCTATAATCAAAGTGGTCAAAAAGTAGAAAGCCATCAATTTTCACTTTACGGCACGGCCAGTGGTGATAAATTCTCACTGCAACCGTTTGGTTTTTCCACCAAGCGCAGTAACTTTGCCTCCGGGTTGGTTTACTTTGGTTATCGTTTCTACGTTCCCCCATTTAGGCCCTTGGCTCAACCGCGACCCACTTCAGGAAGAGAGTGGGATTAACCTCTATACCTATGTGAATGGCGACCCAATGAAAGGATCCGGATGGGCGATTTGGTACACTACTGCGAATAATCCCACCTGCTTTACCTTCACACTCTAATAGTGGTAGAAGTAGTAACAATAGCTTTAAAAATCAAGACCAAAGAATTGCCCTGCTGGAACAAAGCCAATAGATAATATAAACCATGGTCCACTTGAAATATATTTACCGTAAGGCAGATGAGGATAATAATGAATTCGTATCGATATAAAGTTTCACTTAGGGTTAGGCATCCGTATATAGAACCAGAACGGATTTGTGAAGAGCTAGGTCTAACTCCAAGTCGAATGTGGTGTGCAGGAAAGGAAAGACGAACTCCAACGGGAGCAAAACTTGATGGGTTCTATGATGAAACTTATTGCACTTTCAGATTACCACATGAAGATGATGAGCGACTTCCCGAGTTTTTACTTAAAGCGAACAAGCATTTGAAAAGTAATGCCGAATTTTTTGATGAGATTGTTTCAACGGGTGGGGACGTAGAATACTTTATTGGATGGTTTATAAATGGAAATTCTGGTGATGTATTTGATTCCACTCTTATACAACAACTTGCTGAGTTAAATATCACTCTTTCGTTTGATATTTATCCATAGGAAATCGAGCATAGGCAATAACGATGCTGCGATTGCAGGACACGCTATTGCAACAGGCTGTACTCTGGTAACAAACAACGTGAGAGAGTTTAGCCGTGTTAATGGCTTAACTTATGAAGATTGGGTTCAGTAGAGGGAAAATAATGCCACCCTTTATAGTATGGTCTGGAAAAGGATAGTTATATTGCACTGCAATTGCCGGTATCATTGAAGAGTGTTTTTCATACAATGATCAACATCAGTTAGTTGAATACTCACGTATAGAAAATGGTAGGCTTGCCGAAAACAGTTGGCGTTATTTAGGAAATAGATAATGGTTAGATTTAAGATTTAAGATTTAAGATTTAAGATTTAAGATTTAAGATTTACATGTCTATATGTATAGTATTAGGAACATTAACTGGAATTTGGACTACAATTTTAGACTTATATAGTTTCTATGTCATAAATGATGCCCCTTTAAGTGCTGTATTTATTTCATTTCTCAATATGGTTTCTATCTTGGATTTTATAATACTTGGTATTGTTGGGTGGCCTATATTTAATCTCTTGCAAAAGAAAAATATAATCAAAATAGAATGATAATTTTTGTGAGATTGAAGCTTAAAATAAATACTCGCCAAGAATGTTCGATCTGCTTAAGCTAGGCGATAATAATATCGAGAATAAATGTAACTGGGCCATCCATTTGTGTCGAGGAGTAAAAGTGATATTTACGATTTTCTCGTGCATAGATACTATTCTCTAATAATCATGAAATGATCATACTTTATTATATTTACCTCAATAATCAGCCTGAAATGAAATGCCCCTCAATAATTAGATCCAACTATTGAAGGGCAGTTTAAAGTCCGGCTTTTCTATTTCACAGTTTAAATATCAATTACTGCTTGTCCATTGCTCGCTTCATACAGATGGCAGCGCCACCCCAAGTGATGCCTAGACCGAGTACCATCATAAAAATTGCACTTGCTTCCATGATTATTTTTCCTTTTTACTCATAACATTGATTGCGATAGAGAACACTAAAATACCAGCCATTAATACCCAACCTAATGTTAAGTCGTAGCCACCATAGCCCTCGGTGAGTATGTGATTGAGTTTTGTGACCAAAATAATGGCCAAAATTGCAGGAGTGATAAAACGCAAACATAGATCAAACCACACACCGATCGAGAAATCGGAAATCTTGTTGACGTATTCGCGTACGTTAGAAATCTTAAACAACCACGTCATCATTACAATTTCAATGAAACAACCCGCCATAATGCCAACGTTGTTTGCGAAATGATCGACTAAGTCGAGTAGCAATAAGCCACCATTGGTTGCAAATGCCATCGATATAACAAAGCCAGTTCCCAATACAATGTTCGCAGCTTTAGTACGGCTCCATTCCATTTTGTCCATGACTGCAGAGGTCACGGCTTCTAGGATAGAAATTTGCGAGCTAAGACCAGCAACAACAAGCGCTAAGAATAATAGCGGGCCTAAGATATAAGGTGCTGGAAGTAGGTTGATCGCTGCGGGTAGGGTAACAAATGCTAAACCAACACCGGCTGAAACCACTTCAGTGATAGGTTTCGCTTGCTCCATTGCCATGTAACCTAGTACAGAGAAAATCATGATACCGGCAAGAATTGAGAATCCACAGTTAATCAATACCGTCATAAAGGCGTTATTGGTGATATCGGATTTTTCAGGAAGGTAGCTTGAATACGCTAACATGATGGAGAAGCCAATACTTAACGTAAAGAAGATTTGTCCATAAGCTGCAGCCCATACTTTTACGTCCCAGATTTTGCTGAAATCAGGTTTGAACATATAGTTCACACCGTCAAGAGCGCCCGGAAGCATAATCATTCGAGCAATTAAAAAGAGCACCATTAAGAAGAGAACAGGCATCAATATTTTTGAGGCAAGTTCAATACCGGCTTTAACGCCGCGAGCGATGGCTGCATAGGTAATAGCCCATGCAATGGTCATAGCAAGGGCGATTTTCCACTGAATGCCACCTAGATTAGTTGGTGAATTGTCACCAAGACCTAAATAGTCACCAAAGAAGAAGCCATTGGTGTCTTCTCCCCAACCTTGGTCAAATGACATCCCAAGATAAGAAATTGCCCAGCCAATAACAGCGACGTAATACACGGCGATTGTGGCTGCGACACCAACTTGGAACCAACCAAGCCATTCAAACTTAGCGTGAATTTTCGCTAATGTTTTAGGTGCAGACCCGCGATATTTTTGACCCATGCTGAATTCGAGGATCATAAATGGAATACCAGCGGTGATCATGGCAAAAAGATAAGGAATAAAAAACGCGCCACCGCCATTTTCATATGCCATATATGGGAAGCGCCATATGTTTCCCAATCCTACTGCGGAACCTACGGCAGCTAAAATAAAGCCGGCACGCGATCCCCATTGTTCTCGTTTCATCTTGTACTCCTATAAAATTCGTTCGTTACACCCTTATTTCGATTGAAACTCAACTAGGAAATTTCGATGATGAAACATCGATTTTTCTTCAGAAGAGATGATGAGTTATTTGATTTTTTCAACCGCAGGTGTGTGTTTGTATCTTTTTATATGCACTGGTTTGGAGGCCGTGCTGCGATACTTGGGCGTGAGATTATAGTTTTATCGATATAAAGGCAATAGAGAGTAAATCGACTTATGGTCAATTTAGTAGTGTTAAATGTTATACAGTTTGTACATTAAGGTTAAAGTGATTGTATTTTCTTGTTACGGCGGTTAAAAATACTAGCGATCTAGTACCCTGAGTGTGTAATTAATGAGATGAGCATGATTTAGTGAAATACTCTAGCTTAAAAAGTTTGGTTGGCATTTTTAACTTAAAAACGGTAGTAGAGAAGTTATGTATGAATTTGAGTCGTACTTGGCGATTGAGAGTGATAAGGGATAAATGTTGGTATCTTGCACAATTTAACGCCGTTATGCCCATAAAAGACAAGTCTGATAGCGTGATATAGAGAAGTTCTTACCATGGAAAAAAATTAAGAACTTAGGGGTAGGTCATATTTATTCTTTTGGAATTTTCCATATGCTATAGTCGCCTAAGTTCATAATTAGGTGATAAACCTTAAATAATCATTGAGTGAGCAGGATGAAATATAACTTTGATAAAGTGATTGATAGAAAGGGCACCAATGCTCTAAATAATGATGGATATCGTAAATATTTGTTTGGTGATTCCACAGAGCTTTCTGCCGAAATTGACATCGATAATTTAATCCCGATGTGGGTGGCAGATATGAATTTCTCTGTGGCTCCAGAGATTCTGGATGCGATTAAACAACGACTTGAACATGGCATTCTCGGGTATACCAAATTATTTGATGACGCTTATTTTCAAGCGTTTATTCAATGGGTAAAAGGTCGTTATAACTGGGAAATTAATCAACAGCATATTGTTACATCGCATGGTGTGGTACCTGCACTTTTTGATTTGGTGAGGTTATTTACCAAGCCGGATGAGAAAGTTCTCTTTACCACGCCGTCTTATGGTTTTTTCCAACACGCTGCACAACACCATAATCGTGAATATGTCACGTCTGATCTTATTAATACCGATGGGTATTATACATTTGATTTCGATGATCTTAGAGAGAAATGTGCTGACAGTAAGGTGACTCTTTGTATTCTCTGTAATCCTCACAACCCGACAGGTAGAGCTTGGTCAGAGGATGAATTAAAACAGTTTGCTGAGATCTGCTTTGAGTACAATGTATTAATTTTATCTGATGATATCCACTGTGATCTTACACGAAATTATACCTGTTATACGCCGCTTGCTAGGCTCTACCCAAACTCGGATCAGATCATCACTTGTATGGCACCAAGTAAGACGTTCAACCTCGCGGGACTAATGATGTCGAATATCATTATTCCAAATGAAGCGATGCGAACGGTATGGCTCGACGATCATATCGATATGTTGAATCCACTGAGTTTAAGTGGCGCTGAGGCTGCTTATACTTCTGGTGGTGCTTGGTTAGAGCAACTTACTCACTATCTAGACGCCAACTTCGATTACGTTAAAACTGAGTTAGATAAACAGTTGCCTCTTGCTCAGTTTTCTATTCCAGAGGCGACCTACTTAGCTTGGATCGACTTGTCGAACTATTTTGATAGTGATCAGAATCTGACTCAGTTCTTTATTGAGGAAGCGGGGATGATTGTTGAAGGCGGGGAGATGTTTGTCTCGGAGAATAATGGGTTTATTCGAGTGAATTTAGCGCATTCCAAACACACTGTAATGGAAGGTATTGCTCGAATATGCCAAGCGGTACAAAAGCAAGTCAGTTAAGCTGAAATCCTCGCAACTCAAAAGCAATCAAGCGTTATCAAGATAGGGGCTTTGTTTCCCCTATCTTGATAACGCTTATACTGCAATCTAAGTTTAGAAAACCGGTAATACCCTCATGCAGTTGGTGGACCCTACAACTCCAACCATATCTCCTTGAGTCAGAACGATGATGTCACCGAACTCAACGGTTCCTTTCTCTTTTAAGTGGTTTATCGCCTCAAGTGAGGTTTCAAAGCTCGTTGTTTGGACACTGGTAAATTTATAGGGTGTCACTCCCCGGTATAGAGCACAGCGGCGAAGTGTTTTCTCATTATCAGATAAAGCGTAAATTGGCAGTTCAGTATTCATCCTTGAGGTCATTAAAACAGTGCGACCTGATTCAGTCATGGTGACGAGCGCTTTAATACCTTCCATGTGGTTTGCCGCATAAATACTTGAAATGGCAACAGTCTCTTCTGCAGTGACAAATGAGCTTTTAAGTCGGTAGGTTTGGTCTTCAACGTGCATCACTTTTTCTGCACCAACACAAACTTCGGCCATCGAGTTTACTGTTTCAACAGGGTATTTACCCGCAGCTGTTTCGCCAGATAACATGACCGCGTCAGTGCCATCGATGACCGCGTTTGCGACATCCATAACTTCCGCCCGTGTCGGCATCGGTGCATCTATCATCGATTCCATCATTTGAGTGGCGGTAATAACAACACGATTTAGCTCTTTAGAGCGGCGAATCAGTTTTTTCTGTACTCCGACTAATTCTGGATCGCCAATTTCGACGCCTAGATCACCACGAGCAACCATGATGACATCGGATGCCATAATGATATCGTCGATATGTTCATCATTTGCGACTGTTTCGGCACGTTCAACTTTGGCGACCATTGAGGCATCTAAACCCGCTTCACGAGCAAGTTCTCGGGCGTATTCCATGTCTGCGCCATTACGAGGAAAAGAGACAGCAAGATATTCTACATTGAGTTCTGCGGCGAGTTTTATATCTTCCTTATCTTTTTCTGTTAAGGCTTGAGCTGATAATCCACCCCCTTTCTTGTTGATTCCTTTATTGTTCGAGAGCTTTCCACCAATCGTGACATGGGTATGAATTTGACTGCCTTCTACTTTGAATACTTTTAATTGAACTCGACCATCATCGAGTAGCAAAATGTCTCCACTCGATACATCCTCTGGTAGCTCTTTATAATCTAAGCCGACTCGAGTTTGATCCCCTTCTTGTGTCGGGCATTCAGAGTCTAAAATAAAATGGTCACCCACATTCAGTTTAATACTGTCGTCTTTGAATTTTGCGACGCGAATCTTAGGGCCTTGTAAATCACCGAGAATAGCGATGTGCACGCCGAGTTTTTCAGCGATTGTTCTGACTTTAACTGCACGCTCTCGATGATCATCCGCTGTGCCGTGGGAAAAGTTAAAGCGAACAACGTTGGCACCAGCTTTAATAACCTGCTCTAAATTATCACCTTTATCTGTTGATGGTCCTAGAGTCGTAACGATTTTAGTTTTTCTCTGCATCATGCTCATAAGATCTCATTTGTTTAAATTGTTTGTGTTAAGTTTTATAAGTATATGCAAGAATTCTTTTTTCGTTCGCAAATTCACGATACTGTTCGTGATTTGTACGGTGAATTGAGCATTAATGGATGTTAATTTGTTGCCTTGGTTTGAGTCACAGCACAAACTTGACTTATTATGCGTGATGCCTGTCACGCTCGGGTATCAAAGCTCTTCCCAATTACTTTACAAAGTAAAAAAATTACACCGCTGTCTTTTTGTCGGAGCACATCATGTTCATGGCCCAACCTGGCCACATTGATCATATTAAGCAGATCAATGCGGGGCGAGTATATAAACTTATCGATCAACTGGGGCCTATCTCTCGAATCGATTTATCGAAATTGAGTGAGTTAGCACCTGCGAGTATTACAAAAATTACTCGTGAGCTGATTGGTGCACAACTTATTCATGAAACCACTGTTCAAGAATCCTTGAGCCGTGGGCGTCCGGCTGTCGGTTTGCAAACCAAAAATTTGGGTTGGCAGTTTTTGTCGGTGCGATTAGGCCGAGGCTATTTAGCGTTGGCTTTACATGAGCTCGGCGGTGACGTTCTGATTGATTGTAAAATTGATATTCACGAACGTGACCAGCAGGATTTACTTGATCGTTTATTGCATGAAATTGAAGAATTCTTCCAAACGTATCACTCGGAAATTCAACGAGTAACTAGCATTGCAGTCACGATTCCTGGTTTAGTTAATTCGCAAAAAGGCGTGGTTGTGAACATGCCGTATTACAATGTGGTTAACCTTAATCTTGGAGCTGAAATATATAAGACCACTGGATTGCCTGTTTTTATGGCGAATGACACTCATGCTTGGGTATTGGCTGAGAAGTTATTTGGTCATGCTCAAGAAAGTGATAATGCTATTTTGGTGTCGATTCATAATGGCTTAAATGCTGGGATTATTGTTGATGAGCGAGTACTTCAAGGTAAATTAGGGAATATCGGTGACTTAGGGCATATTCAAATTAACCCTCAGGGTGAATTGTGCAGTTGCGGTAACCGAGGATGTTTAGACACGGTAGCAAGTTCTACTGCCTTGTTGGAACAAGCTTACGTAAGGATCTCTCATGGGGAGTCATCATCTCTGGCGGAAATTCAAGATATTCGAATTGAAGATATATGTTTTGCCGCTGTCGAAGGGGATGCTCTCGCGGTTGACTTGATCGAAAAACTTGGTAGTCATTTGGGGCAAGCCGTGTCAATTCTCGTGAATCTGTTTAACCCCGATAAAGTCTTAATTGGCGGTGTTATTAACCAAACTAAAGACGTGCTATACCCTAAAATGATGGAATCACTTTCAGCGCAGTGTTATCCCGCCTATAAAGATTCTCTAAAGGTGGTAGAGTCTCGGTTTTATCATGAATCGACGATGCCAGGTGCGGCATTGATAAAACAAGCTTTATATGATGGTTTATTGTTAATACGAATTCTCGACGAGTAATTGGTACGTACTGTCTTCTCACTCTTTGAATGACACTGACTCTTTTTTTCCTTTCTAACTAGATTTATTCCTATCTATGGTCCAGAGTTTATATTATCGATTAAAGTGCTAGGCGGGATTCGTATGTCAGGAGTATTGAATACGGTTGATCAGCGCACAAATCTTGTAGGCGAGAACCGTCTTGAGCTATTACTTTTTAGTTTAAATAGCATGCAAGTATTTGCGATCAACGTGTTTAAAGTTAAAGAAGTGATTAAATTGCCCACGTTAACCAAAATGCCAGGCGCCCATCACAATATTACTGGTGTTGCTTCCATTCGTGGTGAGCCAGTGCCGGTGATTGATTTACGTCGAGCGATCGGGTTTCCTGATAACTCTAATCATGATTTTACTGAACAGAATTTAATTATTACCGAATATAATCGTTCGACTCAAGGGTTCTTGGTTGGGCAGGTTCGTAATATTATCAATACCGCTTGGACAGAGATTCAGCCACCTCCTAAAACCGCAGGTAGAGCAAATTACCTCACGGCAATCACTCGAGTCGAAGATGACGAACGAAGCCATATCGTCGAAATTATTGATGTTGAAAAAGTGCTCGCTGAAATCATAGATTACGATATATCAATCTCAGAGGAAGTGCTTGACCACGAATTGGTGACCAATAATATGCAGGGTCGCAAAGTGCTTGTTGTGGACGATTCAAGTACCGCACGTAATCAAGTTAAAGGTACGTTGTCTCAGCTAGGTATTGAGATTATCGAATGCTGTGATGGTTTAGAAGCGTTGAATTTATTGCAGTCATGGGCGGATGAAGGAATTGATGTTACGAAAGAATTACTTCTGATGATAACCGATGCAGAAATGCCTGAGATGGATGGTTATAAACTCACTCATGAAGTACGTAGTGATGCTCGAATGAAGGATCTATATATTACGTTGAATACCTCTCTGAGTGGTAGTTTCAATAATGCCATGGCGGAAAAAGTAGGTTGTAATCGTTTTATTTCCAAGTTCCAACCTGATGTATTAGTCGATGTGGCTCAAGAGCGATTACGTCAAGTATTGGAAGCACAACATTAGGCGCACTTCCAATATCATCCCTGATGTTGTCCAAACAAATAAACGGTCAGATTCTATCTGGTCGTTTTTTATTTTTATGAGCAGATTAAGCTTAATGAAAATCCCGCGAACGGCTAGAAAGTGACGCGAGTTTATCGGTTAAATCGATAAGTTTACCGGCAATGACATGCATGACATCGCCTTCTTTTTCTAATATTCCTTTGACCTTAAGAATCTTTGAGTTCAAATACGCCCGTTTCTGTGCTCGAGCAGTTGCTTGCCATACGACTACATTAATGTTTCCGGTGTCGTCTTCAAGAGTAAAGAACGTAATACCTGCGGCACTGCCGGGAGATTGCCTTCCTGTGACGACTCCTGCAACGGTGACCAGCGATTTATCCGATTTATGGGCTAAGTCTGTCATTCGGCTAAAACGTCCCAGTAACTGAGCATGGTCTAACAGCAGAATAGGGTGGTGATCGAGTGATAATCCAAGGGCGGCGTAATCTTCTAATAATGTTGCCATATCACTCGGTGGGGAGAGTTGGGTTGGAGACGTATCGTCTAATGCGGCAAATAATGGCAGTTCTTGAATCGAGTCCATCATATTCCAACGAGTTTGATAACGATGCTGCCCATCTTGTCTGTTGCTGGACGTCATATTTCTTGATGAGGTCTTTAGGGTTGCAAGTGCATTGGCAGAGGCAAGCAATTCCATTTCACGCCGATTCAGTCCAAGTTGCTTGAGCTCAACAGTGGAATGAAAGCCGGAATTGGGACGATGTTCGACAATGGTGAGGGCAGTGTAATGTCCTAATCCTTTTATTTGTCGAAACCCTAAACGCATTGCGAGTTGCTCGCCTAACGGCACCACTTGATGATCATAGTCAGAGTGATTAATACTAACTGGAAGAACGGTAATCCCATGACGTTGGGCGTCTTGTACCAATTGAGAAGAGCTATAAAACCCCATCGGCAGACTGTTCAGTAGTGCAGTGTAAAAGCACTCCGGATAGTAATGTTTCAACCAAGCAGAACAATAGGCAAGCACCGCAAAAGAAGCGGAGTGACTTTCTGGAAAACCGTATTCGCCAAAACCACAAATTTGATCAAATAATTTCTCGGCAAACTCTAGGTGATAACCCCGTTTTTCCATTCCACTGATTAATTTATTGCGGAACTTCATTAATTCGCCACTCTTTTTCCACGAAGCCATTGCCCGACGTAACTGGTCAGCTTCACCGCCGCTGAACCCTGCTGCCACCATCGCTAATTTAATAACTTGTTCTTGGAAAATAGGTACTCCCATTGTGCGTTCGAGTACCGTTTTAACTTCTTCTGAAGGGTAGTCGATTGCTTCGATACCATTTCGTCTTTTGAGAAAGGGATGAACCATATCACCTTGAATTGGGCCGGGGCGGACGATGGCAATTTGAATCACAAGGTCGTAATAACAACGTGGCCGGAGCCTTGGTAGCATATTCATTTGTGCACGTGATTCGATCTGAAAGACGCCCACAGTATCAGCTTGGCTTATCATCTGATAAACCTCGGGATCATCGGGTAAGGCAGTGATCTGAGCGATTGAGAGAGATCGTTGGTGGAAGTGCTCAACTAAACCGAAGCACTTTCGAATGGCCGATAGCATACCCAGTGCGAGCACATCGACTTTCAATAGCCCTAAAGTTTCTAAGTCGTCCTTGTCCCATTGGATTACTGTTCGCTCATTCATGGCGGCATTTTCTACCGCGACCAACTCATATAATGGCCCTGCTGAAATCACAAAGCCTCCGACATGTTGCGATAAATGGCGTGGAAAGCCGATCAGTTCATTCACTAGATCGATAAACTGCTGGCCTTTTAATGAGTCCGGTTCTAACCCAAGTTCAACAATTTGCGCCTGCCAGCCGAGCGCCCGGTCACGTCGGTTAACATTGTGGATAAAATAGTCGAGTTGAGTCTCATGGATTCCGAGCGCTTTCCCTACATCGCGCACCGCACTTTTAAAGCGATACGAAATTACGGTAGCGGCCAGGGCTGCACGCTCCCGGCCGTATTTTTGGTAGAGGTATTGAATCACTTCTTCTCGACGTTCGTGTTCAAAGTCGACATCAATATCAGGGGGTTCATTGCGTTCTTTACTGATGAATCGCTCAAACAATACCGAAATTTGGCGAGGATCGACTGAGGTAATTTCCAAACAGTAACAAACAACGGAATTGGCGGCAGAACCTCGGCCTTGGTATAAAATGCCTTGCCGTTTAGCAAACATAACGATGTCGTGAATGGTCAAAAAATAAAACGGGTAATTGAGCTCTTCAATCAGAACTAACTCTTTTTCGATAATGTGTTCTATCGTTGGAGGAACCCCTTTGGGGAAGCGACGGTGCTTCCCTTGTTCAACCAACTGTCGTAGGTAAGCGATTGGGGAGCAATTTTTCGGCACCAGTTCGCTGGGGTATTCATAGCGCAAACTGTCGAGATTAAACTGACATTGGTTGGCAATGTCGATACTTTGCGCTAACCATTCGGGCTGAAATAACTTGGCTAATTTATCTTTGCTCCTCAACACGCGTTCAGTATTGGTCAACAGGTGTGCTTGAATTTGTTCAACAGAGCTGTGACGGTCGATTGCGGTTAATACATGCTGCAATGGTAAACGAGCCGCATTGTGCATTAAGACACCACCACATGCGCAAATAGGCAAGTCTAATACCTCAGCCAAACGTTCGCTTTGTTGTACACCTTTTGAATCATCTGCACTGAGGTGGCGTTGTATTCCAATCCATAATCGACCGCGATGGTGTTGGGTGAGCCATTCTCCCCATTGCTGACTCGCATCGTTGTCTATACTCGGCAGCCAAATCACTAAGCAGTGCTTTAATGACATCACATCCCATTCTGAGAGTTGATATTGTCCTTTTCCGGCGCGGCGACGAGCATTAGTAATAATTCGGCATAACTCCGCATAACCTTCTCGATTTGGTGCTAACGTAATAAATCGGCATGCGGGATTGAGCTCAAACAGGCTTCCAACAATCAGTTTCACCGAGAGTTGATGCTCTTTAATTGTCGCATGCGCACGCACGATCCCCGCAACTGAACACTCATCGGTAATGGCAATAGAATGGTAACGTAAAAAATCGGCTTGAATCACCAACTCTTGTGGGTGCGAAGCTCCTTGAAGAAAGGAGAAATTGCTTTGACAGAATAGTTCTGCGTAACTCATTCACTGCTCCGATTAACTGAACTGACCATGTAAGTACCAATGTTTTTGTACGTCGCGAAAGACCCAAAGCCAGCAACCGGTATTGCTATACGCTATGTAGTAATCTCGCGTGATCGGCTGCCCATCCCACCATCCGGTTACGATTCGTTCAGGCCCATGAATTAACTCCACTTTCTTTGTTAGTCTCTCAGGAGTTGAGTGTAATAAGCTTGGGCGTAATTGAGCTGAACGCTCGCTCGTGGTGATTGTTTGAGTTGCATCGAGAAAATAAGACGATTTTTCCGGGCGTGGATCATTACTCATGATGACTTTAGACACGGCTTGTTTGCCTAATTTCGCTTGCAGTAAAGAGATCAGTTCTAATGGTTGAAGTGCCCCTTGTGTGCCTGAAAAGAGATCATCGGCGTGAGCAGGTTGTTCACCGCTGCGAATAACGTTGAGCTGTAAGTGATGGACAGCTTGCGTGAGAGTGAGACTTTCAAGCGATAACTGCGCCAGCGTTAACCAACGGTCGGCTCGATATTCCCCAGTTGCCGAGGTAAAGGTCACTTGCTTTTGAGGTGGTGTTTGTTGATGATTGGCTCGTTGTATCAAGCAAAGCTCTAGTTCATAGACAACTTGATTTCGGAGTAATAGAAACTGCTCGAGTCGTTTGAGTAAGATTGCCAGTGGTTTGAGTAACCATTGGCAGTTATCAATGTCGTAAAGTAATTCCAAGTCGGTACTGAATTTTTCTGGTGGATAGTGAAAGTTGAGAGGGTGCTTAAATTGTCCCAACAATCGACCGACATAATTGACGAGATTTATATCAAAGCGCCGAGCCAAATCCGCCATCGGTAAAGCAAACAGCTCACTTAACTTAGTTACACCCACTCGGCGTAAAGCGTCAACCTGTTTATGATCGAGTTCAGTGGCGGTTATCGGAAAGTGGTTCAATTTTTCCATGAACTTCGATCGATTTTCACTTAATAAATTCATCCCAGACTTAGCCAATAACATCGCCGATAAAGGGGAAAACCCGCAGGAAAATTGGTAACGTAGTTTCCAGGGTTGCATGTGTTGCTCAATACATTGCCAGTAATGCTCTAACCCTTGATAAAGTGTGAGCATGTTTGATACCCGAAGTAAGATCCCTTGTGGTGGAAACAAGACAATATCGGACGTTACTAAATAGAGCCATTGTGCGATTTCGCTAAGCTGTGTTTGTTCGATTTCAGGTTGATATGGATGAACTTGTAAATGAGCACACATCGCGGAAGCACTGCCCATGCCCATCCCGATTTGGATACCTTGATCGAGGGCGGCTTGATTCGCTTGTACGATACTAAAATTCTTTCCATCGACAATCGCGAGTGGTTCATCATTACTCGTTTGCGTATCTTCTTGCTGTGTCGAAAAAAGCGTATCGAGCTGAAGGTAAGGAAAATCGAGATAAAGCCATAATTGCATGATTAACCTCGCTGCCAAGTCACTTTTTGTTTAGAAGGGAATGGAATGACGACTTGTGGTTGTTTTTGCAAGACGAGTTGCGGCCATTGTTGCGCCATATTGATGGTGAACGGGTTTGGTTCCCAGCGACCTTTTCGTTTTGTTATTTTTGCTTTAATTCCTTGAGGGTGGGGAGCAAGTTGCATCGATAAGGAAACCGGTAATGAAAAACCGCACTTTTGTTCGCTACGAAATAAAAATTGACGACATCGGCCTGCTTCTGCACTCACTTGAAAACGTCGAGCCTGATGAATTTCTACGTCATCACACCACAACATCACATGGCTGCAAGCACCACTTTTTAGGCATTGCTCTGCGGCCCAAAATGCGTGTTTTTTGTTATCAGGTTGAATCAATATTACGCGGTTACTGTCGAGTTGTTCCGAAACTAGGGCTTCAGCATGCAATGGCGCTGGTGGTTGAATAAAGACAATCAAACGACCATCATCGGCGTGTCGCAAATGAGGGAAAAGTAAACGCAGTTCGCCAATACCGCCCAGCGATTGCAAATCAATCACACCATGCTCAGGTAGCCCACCTTCAAGTTTTTGATCAAATTCAGAAAATCCAGTACTGGCCAGTGATTCGGGCATCATTAATGCTGTGGGTTTATTTCCTTGCCATAGCCATTGCTTCTGTTTTAACTGCTCAATAAATTCATTCATCATCAATTTACATATAAAATAACTGTATGCATATACAGTATAAATTGAAATCTAATTATGCAAGAAAAAGATCGATGAAGTAGAGTGGTTTGAGTCTAATTTATTGATATTTAAGTGTGTTTTATTTTAGTGATTGAATAGAGTAAGAATGAGTATTCGGCCAATGAATTGTTTACATCACACGTTTTTACATAAAATACAGGGGTTCTATTTCAGTCTTGTTGGTGAGGTGAGTTATAATGAGTGACGATTTTCAGCACTACGCTGTGTAAGTACAACATTATCGAGCATTATGTATGAGCAACGATGTAAAAAAAGAAGAAAAATCAAAGAAAGTATATTCACCAATGCAAATATCAATTGGCACCTATTTAGGTGGACCACTTGCGGCAATCTATTTTTTAAAAGTGAATTTTGATACGTTAGGCAAGAAACAGTTCTCGAATAGAACATTATTTTATGGTTCTCTTATTGTACTTTGCTTGATTCTTTTGGTTCCGTTTCTTTCACTCCACCTTTCAAGCAGCATTATTCCTTTACTGTATTTATTCCCTACGATGTTCATTGCGCATAAGTATCAGTTAACTCGTGATAAAATTGATGATTCGAAAGAGTTTGATATGCAACCGTATTGGTTGACCGTTGTTATGACGGTTGTATGGATGATTGCTTACCTTGTTGTGGCCGTGTTGGCTAAACAAGCATTTATTAAGATGGGCATCACCGGAGTTTAATAAACCCAAGATGCATTATCTACAAAAAGACCCGTTAGCTAATATGAGCTACGGGTCTTTTTTGTGCCAGAGCACTTTCAGAAAGAGTGTATAGGTGGCCTTGTAAGAGCAGCTCATCGAGTCGCTTAGAATAAGTCCATGAAGTCGGCATGACTCAACCATCGGATAACGAAAGACACTATTGATTATTCGCTTTATAACAAGAGTATAGATCTGAGGTTGTGGTATCTGAATGACCTAATCACATCATGTTTTCTCATTATTTTGATATCTAAGAACTCAATTATGAAGGGGCTTTACCTAGTAATATTAAATTGGTAAGGTGTTGCTATTCGCATTTGTGCATATTGATTTTTTTAGGTAATACCTCTTAGATTAGGCGGTGACTTAGAGTATTTCTGATGATGTCTTACTTTGTCATATAGTTAGTGGCTCTGTCCAAAAAACAGTTTAAGTTGATTATTTAACGAAGCTATCTTGGAGTCATTATATTTTTGGGGAAGTGAAAATGAATAGAAATATTGCTTTAGATATTCTTAAATTATCCATGGCTTTAATGGTTGTGGGTCTGCACTCTGATTTTTTAAGAGATATTTCTCCATTATGGAACTTCCTTACTGTCCATGGGATTTTTAGGGCTGCAGTGCCTATTTTCTTTTTAATTAATGGTTTCTATTTTTATCCTGTGCTATTAAAAAATAATCAATTATATTGGTTTAAACGATTTTTTACTCTATATATTTTTTGGACCATAATTTACTCTTATTTTTGGATGGAAAACCCTAAATTCCCTTTTTACTTAGTATTTTTAAAAAACATTATAATTGGTTATTATCATTTATGGTATGTTCCTGCATTATTAGGAGCTGCAATGATTTTGACAACAGTAAAAAATATTTCAGTGAAAAAATTAATCATTTCTATTATACTTACCTTTATATGTGGTGTATTAATGCAATATATTGGAATTTACCACTTATATGAAGGAAGTATTGCTGACGAAATTTTAAAGCATGACTTTACTTATAGGAATTTATTATTTTTATCCTATCCATTTTTTTGTTTAGGGTATTTAATCAATAAATTTTCTTTATATGATAATGTTTCATTTAGATCAATAATTGTATTTATATTAATTGGCTTGTTTGCTTTGTTAGGAGAGTCCTATGTTAATTTTTATCAAGATGGGAAGCGTGGTGGATTTGATACCTTTTTATCTCTAATGCTTTTTTGTCCCTTTGTTTTTCTTTTTTTTATAAAATTAAATATTCCACATAAAGGAAAAGAGTTAGCTCTATATTCATCATCTATATATTTTATTCATAAGTTAGTATTAATTCTATATCAAAAATATACTGATTTTGGTGGCACAATGTTAACATTAATTACGATAATAACTTCTGCCTTATTATCATATTTTATAGTTAATGGTAATCAGAGATTGAAATTTATGCTTTAGTTTTAGCTAAAGCATGATTCATATTTTATCTTAAATCGAGGGTGGGATTTTATTCGGTGGGTTTATTATCGATACAAAGTTCTGATGTAGTACCTATTGAGTCGCAAGTTTGAAATAACTGTGGTCATTAAGCGCTTTACTAATCATCATTGCGCCTTCAAGCAAACTGACGGTTGTGATGGCGGCATGCTCAGGGTCTGCTTCGCCATTTGCGGTGTGCGCGGCTGTTAACCAAGCCAGGTTTTTCCTAAAAAAGCGCTTAACTTCTATTTGTACTTTTTCTGGTAAGCTTTCATTTTGAGCACCCAAAAGACCACATAAACACATTTTATCGTCAGTCAATAATGCATGTTTGAAAATTGCTGTATAGATATCGATCGGGTTTTTACCTTGCGCTTTGATTTGGTCAACATCCCCTAATGCTGCCAAAAATGCGTCTGTATATTGATGGGCTAATTCGGCACCTAAGTCAGCTTTAGTCGGAAAGTGGTAGTGAACACTGGCACTTTTTATACCCACTTCATTTGCTAGCTCTCTAAAGCTAAAGTTGCTGTATCCACCAGCACGTACTTTATCTTCAGCGATTTTTAACAGTTTTTCCTTCTTGCTCATGATTACCCCTTACATCTGCGGACGTAATTATCTAATAGCAGATACCTCAATACAAGCGCTTTCATTTTTATGATGTAATCCAATCATTCAACATTCGTTTAGTGTAAAAAAGATCAGAATATGGGCATTAATAAGATGACCTAGCCAACAATATATTTGGCTAGGTACCGGTATATCGACCATCTACTCGTCATCAAAAAAAGCATAAGTTCTCGTTTCTATACTTTGTCGTGGATCACAGTGAGCGCCTTGTTCTAACAATGGAAAAGCAGTATGCATCGCAAAACCAGCTTTAGATTTATCTGTGTCAAAACCTTTAATGAGCACGGCTTCACTTGAGTCCATTTGTGAGTAGAAATACCATTTCTGATTTGGGTTTTGTTTGACTGCAAAAATCTCACCTCGATGTTTTTCACCTGTATGCATATCGTTAAACTCGATATGTGCGGTTACAAGATCGTTTTTATCTAGTGATTGATAGTCCATAAAGGCCAACGGATCTTTTTGCACAACACCTGCAATAGAGCGCCAAACATTGATTTGTACCATTCTTTTTCCAGCATATGAACGCATCAAATCTTCATCCAGTTCAGATTGAGCACGAATTAAGCCCGTTTTGTCAGTGTAATCATTATGAATATGGTAGGCGGGATGGCGGTTAGAGTTCTCAATACCACGGCGTACAGTATGATCAAAAGCCACTACATGGTTTGCTCCCAGTTGCTTTTTAACCAAAGCCTCTACCTCTGCATAATAGAATTCTTTTACAGCTAGAGGATCTAAGTAATCGACTTGGCTGGGTTGAAAGGTTGCGAGCTCAAAACCATGCTTATCCACATTGAACGTAGCATCAGGTAATGAACGTGCGTCAATAATATCGGCATCTTGGAATAGATAATCCTCACTGTATTCTTGCGTTTCATTAAACCCTGAATACTGAATAACAGGCGTACTGGTGGACTCTTTTCTAATGAAATGAAGTGTCGTTTTTTCTATATTGTATTTCATGGCTGCCTCTGCTTTATTTTTATATATAACTAATCTATCTACTGGTAGGTATTCTATGGTCGTATTTCGTTAACTGTCAATTAATTTTGTCGTTGCTAATACCTATAGATACTTTTCCTTTCATACTAAGAATATAAAAATTAATTAAAATCAACACCTTAAGAGTTAAATTAAAAATATTTGTGAAAAACAGTTTGACTACCTTCTGGTAGGTAGGTATTGTTTGTCTCGTTCGAAACATAATGTATTTGCAAGCAGATAGATGAATTGTCTTCAAATATGAATGAAAAATTAAACGTAGAATATGAGGATTAAAACAATGATTGGATACACGACAATTGGTTCAAAGAATCTGGATAAAGCGGTGTCTTTTTACGATGCACTACTTGATCTAGTCGGTGGAAAAAGAGTCATGGAAATGGACCGCATTAAATTTTATGGAACAGACGCTGGTGGTGCTATGCTGGCGGTGTGTACCCCTCATGACAACAATCCACAAACAGCCGGTAATGGTCAACAAATCGCTATTCCCGGTGGTTCTATAGAGGGTGCTCAAGCTCTTTATAATAAAGCGATTGAATTGGGGGCTACTGATGGAGGTGAGCCTGGGCAACGTTTTGATTTCTTTTACGGTGCTTACGTTTATGATCTAGATGGGAACAAGCTTTGCTTTTTTCATATGACCTAATGGTAAGTCATTCATGTTTGTGAGGTCGGCTATATGCCGGCCTTACTTTTTTGCACATTATTTATTACTCAGAGTTTGCTGGGTTGATAATCATTGATAATACATGGCAGTATAAACTAAGAGGTAAATTATGGAAATTGCGGCAAATTTTAAGCAACGAGTATTCGTTCACTCTGACTCTTTACCTTGGCTAAAATCACCTATGCAAGGTGTGGAAAGACGTCTACTAGAGCGGGTAGGGGACGAAGTTGCTCGTGCCACAAGTATTGTAAAATATGCTCCTCAAAGTCATTTTTCACCTCATGTGCATACTGGAGGTGAAGAATTTATTGTATTAGAAGGAGTATTCCAAGATGAGCATGGTGATTTTCCCGCAGGCTCATATGTGCGAAACCCTCCACAATCAAGTCATCAACCAGGTTCAAATGAGGGCTGTATAATATTTGTTAAACTGTGGCAGTTTCAGCCAAGCGATAGAACTCATGTCAATATTCAGATGAATGACGCTGTACCTTGTGCCGATGAAAACATGCCCGGTGTATCAATCGCGCCATTATTTGAAGATAAGTATGAAGAGGTCAGCTTGCTACATATTGCACCAAATGCTGTTTTTAAACAAAATGTGGCAAATGGGGCTGAGTTATTTGTTCTTCATGGCTGTTTTGTCGAAAACAATGAGCGACTAGAAAAACACAGTTGGCTGCGTCTACCGTTAGGCTCTACCATAAATGGGAAAGCAGGCACAGAAGGGGCAAAAGTCTGGATGAAAATGGGGCATTTGTCAGATGTACATAACCAAATCGACAGACTAAAAAATGCCTAGGTTAGCGTTACAAAACAAAAATTTTGCTTATTGCTCATAACTGCGCTGGGTTTAATATTCAATAGAAATAACAATATGAAAATTAGAGAATACGAAATTAAAGATCGAAATCCTGTGATTTCTCTTTGGGAAGAATGTGGTTTAGTTGCACCTCAAAATAATCCTGGAAATGATATAGACCGTAAATTGAAGGTAGATCCTGATTTATTTTTGGTTGGTGTGGTCGAGGGGCGTATTGTGGCGACTGTCATGGGGGGCTACGAAGGGCATAGAGGATGGATAAATTATTTAGCTGTTAGCCCTGATGCTCAAAGAAACGGATATGGTAAGGCAATAATGGAAGCGGTAGAGCAGAAAATTTCGAACAAAGGTTGCCCTAAAATAAACCTACAAGTCAGAAGTACAAACGACCACGTACTCGCGTTTTATGAAGCCCTAGGATACGGTAATGATAACGTTGTTGGTTTAGGAAAAAGGCTCGTACATGACTCATAGTGTACGAATAGACTCGCCCTCTTCCATTTTACAGCAATCAATATTAAACGCCGCGTTGTGTACCCCAAAGAATATTGTGAAGCTGTGGCAACACCGTTGCTTGATGCCAACCGACATTAACCACGCGATCAATCAGATCGCGAGTAGACTGCAAGCCTTGTTCTAAAGTCACTTCTTCAGCGTCAAGATTGCAGGGTTGTAGATAATATGGATAGTTTGGATAGCGCTTTTGTACCTCGCATGCCCACGCAAAATCAATATCATCCGCTATTACTAGCTTAATGCTAATCGCTCTGTGGCTATTGGCTAATGCTAAGCTTTTGTCAAACCTGTCCCAGCGGGTCTCCATACCAGATGACGGCGGTTTAGGGCTTAGGGTTAAATAATCTACTTGGCTAAACCATGGCTTTGAGATACTGCCTTGTGTTTCCATAGCAAAGGTGTAACCTGCTTTATGGCCGACACGAATCAGATCGGAAAAATCTTGAAGGGCAGGATTGCCGCCTGAGAGAGTTACGAGTATCGGTGTCGGGCTAAGCGCTTGTATTTTTGCCCAGACATCTTCAGTGCTCTGAGTTTTCCATTCACTTTTATACTTATTCTCAACCGCATAAAGTGTGTCGCACCAGTTGCAACGATAGTCGCAACCACCGCTACGAACAAATACCGTAGGTTTGCCAATAAGTGCGCCTTCCCCTTGTATTGTGGGGCCAAATACTTCGCTAATGATCAGTTGGCTCATGGTCGATATTCCGCCCATGTTTTTGGGGTTTCACTTACTTTTACTGCGGTGGTTTCAGGCCAGTGTGGCTTACACCAATCGTATAGGTGTTTAGCCAATAATTCTGCGGTTGCACAGTCATCACCTAACACATCATTCAAGTGTCTGTGATCTAAGGTGTCATCAATGTAGTCTTTTAGCAGCTTTAGTTCGCTGTAATCACGGACAAAACCGTATTGATCTAGTGACTCTGAACAGAGCTCAACGACCACGACATAGTTGTGCCCATGCAGTCGTGCGCACTGATGATCCGCAGGCATTTGTTTGAGCTGATGAGAGGCTGAAAATTGAAATTCTTTGTTGATACGGAACATGCTTAGGCCTCCCCGTGAACGTGGTTTTTCACCGCGTTTTTCCAATAGTCAGGATCGGCGTAGTCCGTTGGATCTACAATGCCTGCATCACTAAAAGCTTCTTGACGCTCGACACAAGTACCGCAACGGCCACAGTGTTTTTCACCACCTTTATAGCATGACCACGTGTCATTAAAAGGAACGCTGACGGCAGCGCCCGCAGTAACAATATCGGCTTTGCTGCCGTGTAAAAACGGTGCGTAGAGGTCAATATCAGCATAGCCATCTAAGGCCATTTTCTGCATTTTTGCGAATTGCTCAATAAATTCAGGACGACAGTCAGGGTAGATGAAGTGGTCACCACCGTGAACGGCTATCGCGACGGTATCAGCGCCTTGTGAGGCTGCTATACCATAAGCAATAGTGAGCATAATGGCGTTACGATTCGGGACAATGGTGAGTTTCATGCTGTCTTCGGCGTAGTGGCCATCAGGCACATCTACATCATCGGTGAGGGCAGATCCAGTTAACTGTGCGCCAACATTGCTGATGTCGATAATGTGATGAGGAACGTCAAAGTATTCTGCACAACGTGCAGCGTAGTCCAATTCTTTGTCATGGCGTTGGCCATAATGAAATGAGACAAGAGAGGTAAGCTCCGCTTCTGCGGCGACTTTATGAGCGAGCGTGACAGAGTCTAGCCCGCCGGAACAAACGATCATTGCTTTCATAGTGTTTTTTACCTGGTGCTACGACAGGGGGCTACGGGTAGCCAATGTATAAAATAGTGGGGATTTATATCATAGGTTCAGTGAAATAGTCTATTTTTGCTTGGAGTTAAACTCGCTTTATATTTTCAATATTGGCGACTATTTATTCAAGGGCTGTAGTTATTGAACAGCAAATATTGGTTGGTGATTTAATTGTCAGTAAGGATATTCACTAAAATGCATGGTCGGTATAAGCATGACAAATAATGAATACAAACATGACATATAGCGAGCAAAAACATGACAATTTAAAGGTATTCTGACCTCGCATCGGCTATGACACTGAATTTTTAGGAAGTTTAAATGAATAGAAATATCGCTTTGGATATTCTTAAGCTATTAATGGCTTTTATGATAGTAGGGCTACATGCCGGGTTTTTAGGAGAGTATACTGAACTGGGTGAGTACCTTACAGTTAATGGTATTTTTAGAATTGCTGTGCCCATTTTTTTTATTATTAATGGTTACTATTTTTATCCTGTACTGCTTAAAAAAAACCAATCAAGTTGGCTTAAGCGGGTTTGTATTTTATATGTATTTTGGATGGTTTTTTATTCCTATTTTTGGTTCTCAATTCCCGATATTTCTTTTTCTGGTTTAGCTTCTTTTATAATGGACTTTATCATTGGTTACAATCATTTATGGTATGTATCTGGGATGTTAGGCTCAGCAATTATATTACTGGTATTACATAAGATAAAAATAAACTTTTTGATTGTTTCGATTTTTATGACTTTTATTTGTGGAGTACTGATTCAATATATAGGGAACTACAATATTCTTGACAGTAGATTTTTAAATACAATATTTAATTATGATTGGGCGCATAGAAATATGCTATTACTCTCATACCCATTTTTTTGTATAGGTTACTTAATTAATCGGTATGCTTTACATGCTATTGTATCATTTAGATTTGCACTTGGTTTTAGCGTAATAGGAATATTGGCTTTGTTGGGAGAATCTTATATTAATTATTACCATGAAGACCGCGAAGGGGGAATTGATAACTTAGTTTCTCTTATATTGGTTTGTCCTTTTATTTTCATATTATTTATTAAGTCAAATATACAAGGGGTGAATAAAAGTATGGCCTTGTATGCATCGGCTATATATTTTATTCATTCCTTGATCTTAAGTGCTTTTATTAAATATACTGATTTTGAAGCAACACTCTTAACTCTAATTGTAATATTGATTTCAGTATTTTTATCGTATTTTATTATAAAAGCTAATTTAAAATTGAAGATTATGCTTTAGGCTATTAATAATAATGAACGTAGTGATATCACCAAGCTATGCTATGTTTAAGTATGACTATCATTAAGGATACTAGTAGATGACTTCATTGATTTCCATTATTAAAACATATTGGCTCTATATTACGCTTGTTATTCTTGCTGTAATTACGTTTCTCTCACTCTACCCATTAGACGTTTTACCTCCAGTTCCTGGAAATGATAAAACTCACCATTTTATCGCGTATGCGGCATTGATGTTTCCTGTTGCATTGCGTAAACCCAAACACTGGTTACTTATTGGTGTGTTTTTTGTGCTTTGGAGTGGTGGTATCGAGTTAGTACAACCGTATGTTAACCGATATGGTGACTGGTTTGATTTGATGGCAAATGTTGCCGGAATGAGTATTGGATCGTTGATAGCGCAGTTAGTTAATCAATCTATTCTTACTAAGCCCAAAGGTGACTAAATCTCAAGGCGAGTTTAGATATAATAAGTGGTTCAGAAAAACATTCGTTCTGGCTTATATTTTTATGAACCACTTTAATTATGTAAAGTTCTCCTAGCATGCAATATCCGCACACTAATGTTTCTTCCTTTTGCCTTGTACTGCTTTGAATCTGGGGTTCGATTTACAAATCACATAGACTCGGCCACGACGTTTGACGATTTGGCAATCAGGGCTGCGGTTTTTTGCACTCTTTAAAGAACTTAATACTTTCATGAACGACTCCCAATTTTACCAAAACGACTGTTGAATTTAGACACCTGTCCGTCTTGCTTGACGATTCGCTGCTCACCAGTATAAAACGGATGAGAGGCGCTGGACACATCAAGTGTCATGTATGGGTAGGTCTTACCTTGGTATTCGAAAGTACGCTCAGTTTTAAGGGTTGAACCTATGATGAAGTATTTATCAGCTGCTGTGTCGTGGAAAACAACGTCTTGGTAATCTGGGTGAATATTATGTTTCATGATAAATCCTGGTTGTGATGTTATAACATAACATTATCATTTTAAGCTGATTGCTTCAACTTAAATGAAATTAATTATCATTACCATTTTTTGGAGGTGAATGAATTGTAAGACTCTAGTGAGATGAAACGGTTGTGGATTTGTGAGAGTGGCAATAACGAAGGTGGTTCAGTGTATACAACAAATTTACGAAGTTATGTTTTTATCGTGATAGATCTCTTTTTTTTAACAAAAATTCAACAAATGAAGTGTGACGCGTTAAAGTTTGGGAGCACATAACAATAATAAATACGCATAAATATCAGCTTTCACCAATTACGGAATTACTTTATGAGACTTAATGACTGCCATAATTTTCACGATTTTCGCAAGCTCGCTAAAAGGCGCTTACCTAGCCCTATATTTAATTACATTGATGGCGGTTCTGATGATGAATCAACTTATCGCCGCAATACTCAGGCCTTTGAAACCTGTGATTTGATTCCAAATGTACTGACTGGTGTTAAAGATGTCGACTTATCTGTCACGGTCATGGGGCAGAAGTTGGACATGCCGGTTTATTGCTCTCCAACTGCATTGCAGCGCTTGTTTCACCATGAAGGAGAACGCGCGGTAGCAGGGGCGGCTGAGAAATATGGAACACTTTTTGGCGTGTCTTCTCTCGGTACCGTGAGTATGGAAGAGATCGCTCAAAAAATAGATACGCCACAGGCTTATCAGTTTTATTTCCATAAAGACCGCGCACTTAATCGAGTGATGATGGAGCGGGCAAAGAAAGCTGGCATTCAAGTCATGATGCTAACAGTCGATTCGATTACTGGAGGAAACCGTGAACGTGACTTACGCACGGGTTTTTCGATTCCTTTTAAACTCACCCTTAATGGCATGCTGCAATTTGCGATTAAGCCGATGTGGGGCATCAACTATGTGACGCATGAAAAATTTCGTTTACCTCAGTTAGATGAACATGTTGACATGAGCAATGGCGCGATGTCGATTGGTGACTATTTTACCAACATGCTCGATCCTTCGATGGATTGGGATGACGTGGCTGAAATGGTGAAATTTTGGGACGGAGAGTTTTGTTTAAAAGGTGTAATGAGCAGAGAAGATGCACGAAAAGCGGTAGAAATTGGTTGTACGGGTATCATCGTATCGAATCATGGGGGCAGACAGCTTGATGGCTCTCGAAGCTCATTTGATCAACTTGCTGAAATTGTCGATGAAGTCGGCGATGAGATTGATGTGATTTTTGATAGTGGCGTCCAGCGAGGAACACATGTTCTTAAAGCACTATCATTAGGTGCGAAAGCCGTCGGGATTGGGCGAATGTATCTTTATCCACTTGCAGCTGCAGGACAACCCGGTGTCGAAAGAGCGCTTGGTTTGATGAAAGCAGAGCTTGAGCGCGATATGAAGCTGATGGGGAAAACCAGTATTGATCAATTATCGAGAGAGAACTTACGTTTTCGCTCGTAATTTAGTCATTACTTATTAAAGAAGCACCCACAAGACTAGTGGTGTATCAAGCCATTAGTTTTGTGGGTGCTTTGCGTTTTTAATACTGAAAACTAGAGAGCGAGTTCTGTGGTCATCGTTTCGATTTGATCGGTGATTGCTTGATCTTTTTCGGGGCGATATTGATCAGCATGGATAAATTGCACATCACTAACACCAATGAAGTTTAAACAATGAACTAGCCAAGGAGTGAGAAAGTCGTAGTCGCTGCCAATTTCCGTACTACCGGACGTAACTACGATAAAAACGCGTTTATTTTCCAACAAACCAATGGGTCCATTTTCCCCATAAGTGAATGTTTCTTTAGAGCGTAATAGCAGATCGATAAACGCTTTAAAGGCAGCGGGCATCGAAAAGTTGTAGATCGGTACACCAATAATCCACACGTCAGATTCTTTGGCGAGCGAGACAATGTTATTTGAAACGGCTAAAGCTGCTTGTTGCTCAGTGGTACGTTGGTCATCGGGCGTGAAATAGCTTTTAATCATGGTGTCTGTCAGAAAAGGGAGACCACCTGAGACATCGAGCGCCTGAGTGGAGATCTTTGTTTTGTTCGACAAACTTTCGATGAACTGTTGAGTGAGTTTTCTACTGTGTGAAGTTTGCGCTCTACCACTTGAATCAATGTGCCACACTTTCATTTTCTTCTCCAATTGCTGCTGATTTAATGCCTGTTTTTATTTAACTACATTTAGTGACCAAAGGTTGGGACCAAGGGAATAATACGGTGTGGATTGATTCCTTCGTGCGAGTAGTAATAATGGCGCATGATGTGTTCAAAATTGGTGGTGTTTCTCACCGCGGTTAATTGATATAACTGTTTCATATAGCGCGATAAATTCGGATAATCGGCGATACGTCTTTGGCTGCACTTGAAGTGGATATAGTAGACAAGATCAAAACGTAGAAGTGTTGGAATCAATCTGATATCGGCTTCAGTGAGTTGATCTCCAACGAGGAAATCTCTGTTTTCCAAACGTTTTTCTAATGTATCCAGTGTAGCGAACAGAGGTTTGACCGCAGAATCATACGCCTCCTGAGTTTTTGCAAACCCACACTGATAAACTCCGTTATTTACGGTTTCGTAAATCGTGTCATTGAGTGAATCAATGTCAGCTTGGTGGTTTTGAGGATAATAATCGTCATGATTACCGGTAAGGTCATTAAAGGCCACATTCAAAATACGAATGATTTCAGAAGATTCATTATTGACGATGGTGTGGGTTTTTTTATCCCATAAGATAGGCACAGTAACACTGGTTGAAATATCGGGTTGCGCTTTTTGATAGACTTCATATAACTGAGCACTATCGAATAAATGGTCTTCGGTTGCACCGTCGATATTCGTATCGAATGATTTCGCAAAGCCCCAGCCTTTATCTAGCATATCGGGGTGCACGACACTGACGCTAATATGTGCTTGTAACTCTTTTAATTCTCGATAAATTAGCACTCGGTGCGCCCATGGGCACGCGTAGCTAACGTACAAATGATAGCGTCCAGAATCCGGTGTGTATGTATGATGATCATTTGAAATAATATCCCGGAACGAGCGTGGTATACGGTCATAAGCACCACTATTGTTACTTGAAATAATGCTGCCTTCGACCCATTGGCCATCTATTAACTTTCCCATATCTTCCCCTTAAATCTTATGTGTAAATGAGGTTATTCGTTGGCGGTTTTATCGCGTGACTTAGGTAAATCATAGAGTTTTACTAAATAAAAAAAAGCCTTATTTTTGGTATTATTTGTGCTAAATTTAGACCATGCATCATATTACAATTGAACAAATCCAATGCCTTAAAGCGTTGGTCGAGGCGGGCAGTTTTTCGATGGCTGCGGAAAAACAAGGCAAAGCTAAGTCTGCTTTGATCTATTCAATTAAACGCCTTGAAGAACAATTGGGTTTTAAAGTGATTGAACGTAGTGGGTATAAAAGCCAACTGACGGCAAAAGGTCGAGACTTCTTAACTAGCTCGAAAACCTTATTGGATGAATACGATCATTTACTGGTGAAGTGCTCACAATTAGAATCCCATATTGAGTCGTGCTTGCGGTTGAGCATTACGGGTATTTATGGCATGGAGGTTGTGCACCCTATCATTGCGAATGCGATGAAAGCCTTCCCTCAAACGCAGATTCAACTGGAGAGAGAAATTTTAAGTGGAGAGCGAATGCTCAATTCCGATAAAGTGGATTTGGCCATTTTTGAAACGATTCGCAATAAAAAAGATCTGGATTACAAACTCATTGATGAAGTGAAAATGGTTTTGACCGTGTCGGGGAATCATCCGTTTCTTGATATTCCAAGAGCAAAGCAATCCATTCGTGATTTATACCCTTATCCGCAAATCATACAGCGCAGTACCATTCCTGAAGATGACTATGGTGTTGGAGTTCACAGTCAATCGTTGCAATGGAAAGTATCTGATACCAATTCTAAGCGTGACATTATTCTGCATGGATTGGGTTGGGGGCGATTACCATTACCACTGATCCAAGAAGATTTAGAGACTGGAAAGTTGGTGGCATTGGATTGGTTAGAAGACGATGATACAACACCGATTTATATCGCGAAAAAGAAAAATCGAATGGAAGGTAAAGTAGCGGAATTTGTCTGGAACTCGTTCTAATCTTTACAGTAAATGAAAATTGAAAAAATTTCGCAAAAACTCAATAAGGTGCTGTTCATCCTTAATAAATTTATGCAATGATGTTGAGAATAATAACTATTAAATATTTATGGAGAAAATGAATGAAAACCCCTAAGTTATGGTCATGGCTAGCGTTAATTGTGAGCATCTTATTCCTTATTGCGGCTGTCTATCCGCTTATGTCAGTAAGAATGGGAAGTATGGGATTTAGAGACGCTACAGGCGTATTGCGCTCGATAATTCAGGTTGGCCTACTTGGAGTTCTTCCCTTCGCTGTATTAGTTCTACTTTTTGCGTTAAAACGTCGTTCAAGTGTTGTGCTTTCTGTGTTAGCGGTTGTGCTGATTGCGATACCACTTGGTACTGCAACTCTCGTTGTACCAAAAGGAATGCCTCTCTTTGCCGGTGAATCTGCAGGTGGACCGCCTCCTGGTGCGGGAAGAACACCGCCGCTAAATGATATTTCGACCGATACACTTAATCCTCCACAGTATGTTGCAGTGGTTTCGATGCGCCCTGAAAAAAGCAATACTTTAGTGTATCCAGAGAATGGACCTAAACTACAAGCACAGTTATTCCCTGATATTGCGCCAATTAAATCCACGCTTTCACCGGCTGATGCTTTTAACCGAGCTGTTGAAGTTGCAGAAAAACTAGGGTGGGAGGTTGTTCATCAAGACAGTGCTTCTGGGACTATCGAAGCAATTGATTCCACACTATTCTTTGGTTTCAAAGATGATGTTGTGATTCGAGTTAGCGGTGATGAGGCCAACTCTAGCATTGTGGATATTCGTTCTCATTCACGAGTAGGACGTGGAGACCAAGGTAAAAATGCCGAACGCGTGAGAACATTTATCTCAACATATTAATTCCTGTTAAGTCGAAATACCCAATGTCGCAGGCAGGCGATGTTGGGTATTTTTTATCGAAATGATGTTATTAAGAACCAAATTTGTTTTGGTTGTACATTGCAATCAATGCCATTAATCGATGTAATCGCAATAAGGAGAGTGTTATGAAATATGAAGACATTCTGTCTTTTTGGTTTGAAGAAACCGAGCCTGCTAAGTGGTGGGTGAAAGATGAAGAATTCGATAACCTGATCCAACATCGATTTCTCGACACATACGAATCAGCATGTCGAGGTGAATTGTTTGAGTGGAGAAAACAGGCATATGGTCGCTTAGCCGAAGTGATCATTTTGGACCAATTTTCTCGGAATATGTTTAGAGATACCCCTCGATCGTTTTCTTCCGACCCGATGGCATTAGTCTTATCGCAGGAGGCTATCGCTGTGAATGCGCATTTGGAGCTGAGTCCAATCGAACGAAGCTTTTTATATATGCCTTACATGCATAGTGAGTCATTGGCGATTCATAACGTTGCCGTTAAGCTTTTTGAAAACAATGGTATTCCATCGAATCTTGAGTTCGAAATTAAGCATAAAGAAATCATCGAACGATTTGGTCGCTATCCTCATCGCAATGAAATACTAGGTCGAATTTCATCTGAGGCTGAAATTGCATTCCTAAATGAACCCGGTTCGTCATTTTAAATCTGATCATGTGACAGATAAGTGAGGTGAAATGAAAAGCGATGAGAGTGGTGATTAACAAGACTTACTTTTAATGTTGTAAACGGAAATACCCACAATCATTTCAAGTTTGATGGCTCCAATTTCGAGGCTACTCACACTATGCCCATTCAAACCTTCAAGCCAATAGTTGCCCTGTGGATCGATATTGATGACTTTTTTGACAATCAATCCATAACGAGGATGGTCAACTTTAACGACTTTGCCAATAGTTATGAGAGAACGGTAAATAAAGTGGTGAAAAATAAGGTAGCTGCCGTCTGGAATACGTGGAGACATACTCAGCCCGGCAACTCTATTAACGCTCAACAAAGGTTAAGCTTCCTTTAAGTCAGGATAAACCACCACTTGTTGAGGTGGGTAAGGGCACGTTGCGCTAAAGGTCTTCACGCCTTTAGTTTCCCAAAAGATTTCTGCAAAGCGGTTCACTTTATCCAGAAGCTCAAGACTCACATCTTTATTAATGGTTTGTTTGGCTTTTGAACTTAGCAACATAATCGAGTGAGTCAACTCATGCAGTTCAGGGAAGGCTTCTAGTTGCGGTGCTTTAATATAGTCACCCCAAATAGTGATGATTTCTTGCTTTACCTTAATTCCATGTTCTTCTTTTTGAGCAATAAGACGTTGGTATTCCGCCAATGTTGGTACATCTAACGTTTTATGAGTTGCTTCGATTTCACCAATGAGGTCGACCATACGGATTATCGTCAGGGCTGCGATTTGTGCGGCGCTAGGATCATAAATTTTGCACGGAATATCACAATGTGCAGAAACCGTAGTGAGTGGTTTCTTATGGTCTAAATACTGAATAATACTATGCAACATTTTTATGCCCCTTTGTTGGTGATTTACGATTTCTGTTTTTGAACGCAAGAAACGCTATGTAACTTGCAAAAACAGTTGGTGCAATCCATAGAGCATGGATTAAAAAGGATGTATTTGAGCTGTGATCGTGACCAGCATGAGCAAAAGCGCTAGATGATGCAGCGTACAGTACAGCGAATGTGCAGGTGTTTTTTATGTTTCTAAGCATTGGTTACCCCTAATTAATGTAGTGTTCGAACACCGACGTTCTCGTATGTGATTACCTGTTTTATAACGTCATTTATAAATTTCGATTCTTCAGGATGATTGTTTGCGAATTCTAGCAAGGGCGGTAAGGTGATTTTTAAAGCAGAACTTGCAGCAAATTTCACTTCTTGTGAGGCACTTGGATCATTTGAAAGTGTTAACATTCGGCGAAACGGAATCATTAGAGCATCTCGGGTAAGTTCAGTTAACTCTTGGCGTTCGTAAGTTGCCGCTATGTTGTGATAGCCACATACCCATCCTTGAATTAACTGCTGAATATTTACCATTTCACTACGAGAAGACTTCTCTAGAAGAGCAATTGCTCTCTGATAGTGACTTAATGCTCTTGTCCATTTTTGATGATCAAATAGACGGTTACCTTCTACCATCAAGGCCTGCCATGTCTCCATAATGATTCCTGCTAATCATTAATGTAAATAATAATGAGAATGATTATCGTTATTGCTTCAGGGGTTGTAAAGTACTTTCTTAAGCATAAGCTTCGTATGACGCACCAAATAACCGATTAGGGATAACATATTTAAAATGTGAAGGAGAAAAATCAGGAGAATGATCTCGTAAAAGCCACAAGAGAAATGTTACCTTTATCAATAGGTTTGCCCTGTTTTGAGTTCACGTTAAATCGTGTATTTCATAGTGTGTGAATGCTAGGACTCAACTGGGTTGGTATGTCTTGGAGATAAGTAATGAAATTAGCAATAATTACGGGCGGCTCTCGAGGGTTAGGAAAGGCACTTGTTGGACAATATGCAGAGAGCTTTGGGTGGGAGGTTATTGAATTATCTCGTTCTGGTACAACTGAGCATAATGTTTATTGCAATCTGGCGAATGTTGAATCCGTTGATGCATTAAGTCACACTTTATTTTTGGAACTGGCGGCTCGATCGTGGGATGAAATTGTGTACATCAACAATGCCGGTGACTTAAACCCTATAACCTCGATTGGGAATCTAAAATCGAGTGATATCAGAAGTAATATTACCGTTAATCAAATTTCCTCCCTGACTCTCATTTCTGTGTTTATGGCTGTTTTTCGGAATTATTCAGGACGTAAAACCATCATCAATCTGTCATCTGGTGCCGCGCGTAAAGGTTATGCTGGGTGGTCTCTATATTGTGCATCAAAAGCAGCGTGCGATAACTTTATCAATGCCGCAGCCGTTGAGGAAGAGTCTAAAGAATTTCCTTTTATTGCGGTGAACTACGATCCGAATGTGATGGATACGAATATGCAGGCAACGATTCGTGATTCTGATGTATCTCACTTTCCTGATAAAGAGCGATTTATTGATTTCAAGGAGAGTGGAAAGCTTCGCACGCCAGAGTCCGTTGCATCTGACCTGATTAAAAAAATAGCTGCTGGTATGGTGAACCACACTCGTTATTCTGTGGAGTAAAATTTTAAAGACTTGATGGTTTTCTTGTTCATTATGAGAGTAAAAAACTCTGATTACTCGGAAAGGAGAGTAAAATGAATCAGCATGAAAAATTGAATTATGTTGAATTTCCTGCTCGTAATATTGAAGCGACGAAACGGTTCTTTTCGTCCGTATTTAGTTGGGAGTTTGTGGACTACGGTACAGAATACACAGCATTTTCAAATCAAGGATTAGATGGCGGTTTTTTTAAGGCGGAAGTTTGTAATCAAACGGATGTTGGTGGTGCGCTGCTTGTTTTTTATAGCTCAAATATCGAGATGACATTGAGTAAGGTTATCGAACATGGAGGGAAGATAACTCGCCCTATTTTTGAGTTTCCGGGAGGTTGTCGTTTCCATTTTAATGAGCCAAGTGGCAATGAATTTGCTGTATGGTCGGAATCTCAAGAACGGGCAGACTAATACCGATATTAAACGTAATGGCTAATAGAACGAACGCTTTTTAAACGAGGATCGGCTTTTGAGCGACGTTCATAAAGAACACGAGACGATTTTTTAGTTCTTCGTTCTGTGCGAAAACGACGTTCAGCATGATACACACCTTCAACGAGAACAGTATCAGTGATATAAGGCAATGCGATCTTTCTATTCATTCCAGCTATCTCAGGTAATAATCTTAGACTTAAGAATAGAAAGTATAATTGAGAGCTATGGAATGCTCTATGTTGAAAAACGTTAATTAACCCTAGTCTAAAAAGTGAGACGGTGCTCTCTGAGCTGAGTAAAAATTGAAATAGCAAGGAAGACGAATGCTCGCCGTTTGTTGTTTTTGTTAGATTGAAAATAGTGGAAATAATGTTGATATCACGGCATTAATTCGTTAATTCATGTATATTCTATCGTTATAAAAGTAGGCATTGAGTAGTATTGCTATGTTCTATGTCTAGTTTGGTACTGTTCATTCTGTTTCGTTACTACGTAAAAGGTTATCAATCGTTATGTTTTCACAATTAAAGCCCCGTCCCGCTGACCCAATTTTAGGACTTTCCGTTAAATTTGCCACCGACACTAATCCGAAAAAAATCGATTTAGGTGCCGGAATCTATAAAGATGAAGCGGGTAATACACCTGTTTTAACTTGTGTTAAAGAGGCGGAACAGTTCCGCGTTGATAACGAAAGTACCAAAAAATATATCAACTCGATGGGCTCTGGATTGTTTAATGAGAAAATCACCGAGTTAATGTTAGGTGAACATCGCGTTATTAATGAAAATCGTATTCGTACTCTTTCTACTCCAGGTGGAACTGGCGCACTTCGCACTGCGGGTGAGTTCATCAATAGCTGTCAACCGGGCGCGACGATTTGGGTAAGTAACCCGACTTGGGCAAATCATACAGGTGTATTTACCGCAGCTGGCCTTAAGGTAAAAACCTACCCATATTATGATTATGAAAATAAATGTCTTGATTTTGAAGGCATGATTGAAGCGTTGAAGCAGATTCCTAAAGAAGATGCGGTATTATTTCACGCATGCTGCCACAACCCAAGTGGCATGGATTTAAACAATGAACAGTGGTTACAAGTTGCTGCTCTTACAAAAGATATTGGCTTTACTCCAGTATTGGATATGGCTTATCAAGGTTTCGGTACAGGGTTAGAAGAAGATGCTTATGGCTTACGCCTGATGGCGGATGTTGTTGATCGCATGATTATCTGTGGTTCATGTTCTAAAAACTTTGGTTTGTATCGTGAGCGTATTGGTGCTTGTTCTGTAATTAGTGCATCTGCAATTGAGAGCGAAATTGTTGGTTCAATTTTACCTGCAATTGTAAGAGTGAATTATTCTATGCCTCCTGCACATGGTGCAGCAATTGTTGAAACGGTATTGAATTCAAGCGAATTGACACAGCAATGGCATTTCGAATTAGCTGAAATGCGCAATCGTATTAACGGAATGCGTGAGCTGTTAGTCGATAAACTGGTTGAGAACGGTGTGACTCAAGACTTCAGCTTTATCACTCGTCAGAATGGGATGTTCTCTTTCCTTGGTATCGATAAAGATCAAGTTCAGAGACTGCAAACAGAATCGAGCATTTATATTGTAGGTTCGAGTCGTATCTCGATTGCAGGTATTTCTCCAAGCAATGTTGATTATCTTGCACAATCTATTGCGAAAGTACTTTAACAGTATTTTGCTTTAACTCCATATAGTGAAAGCCCCACCATCATTGATGGTGGGGCTTTTTTATGGGTTACTTACACTTAAGTTTGAACTTGGCGCTAGAGGGTGAATTACACGATTTTACTGGCGGTAACGATAATGCCGTCAGTATCAGCATATAAGTACTCTCCTTGATTAAAATCGACGCCACCAAATGAAAGCGTGATACTTCTTTCGCAATCAGTTACGGGAATGGACTTTCGAGAACAAGTGCCGAGAGCATAAAGGGCGACAGGGATATCTTTGATTTGAAAGGTGTCACGAACGTAACCATTAATCACGATCCCCGCGTAGTTATTGTTGTGCGCGAACTTCATGAGATTCTCACCCACTACGGCGTAGTACTCTTTGTCGACATCAACTACTACGACCTTTCCGGTGCCATCTTCATCCCGCAATAAAGAAATAAGACCAGAATTATTTTTATCCAATTTGATGGTGACAATTTCGCCTTGGCATTTGTCGATTCCGCCATAATTTTTATAGTTGCCTTCAACAACAAAAGTACTTTCACTGTTCTCATCACAGATGTCCGCGGTAAAAAATGTCATCACTGTTTCCTTTTCTAAGTTAGGTTCGCCGAGAATGATTTATTTATGATATATGCCCTAAGCAAGCGAGTATCGACTGTTGCTCGGTCAAGAATATTGGTAATATTAACACATATAAATTAACCATATAAACGTAAAGGGCACGTAGAGCGATGAAGGTAGTAACAGGCGTCGTGGGTAACGACATTCACGTAGTAGCCAATCGATTGATTGATCTTTCGTTACGAGCTCGAGGTTATGAAGTGTTTAACCTTGGTGTAAATACGTATTTGGAAGAGTTTTTTGATGCCGCAGTAGAAACGGGCGCCGAAGTATTGTTGATTTCTTCCCTCAATGGTGAAGCGGAAGGTTGGGGTCGCGAAGTCAAAGCGATCAAATCGAAATACAAAAATATAGACGATCTGATCATGATGATCGGAGGCAACCTTGTGGTGGGTACGGGCAATGCTGAAGATATTGTCCCGCGCTATAAAAATTATGGATTTGATATCGTGTGTCATCAAATCGACTTAAACACAGGGATTGATATGTTAGAAGATTTGATTGAAGAGAGAAATAAATAATGAGTCTTTTGCAGGAAGAACGAGAAATCATTCTTAGTAACGAATTTGTAGATTCTTTTGATTTTGCAGAAGTGAAGGAATTCATTACTGGTGCCAGTAAAGATCTGTTTATCTCGCACCATTTTAAAACCAAAGCGAAAAACAAAATGCTGGTTCAGCCGCGTGGTGGCTTTCCGACGTATAAAAAGCAATTTGAATTGAGCGAATTCTTTGTGAATTCAAATGTGGATGTGTTGCCACTGACTGTCGATTCAAATACTCGTTTGAATGATTACGCAACCGCAAGCAAGATGCTGCGCCTTAGTGAAGAAAACGACGTTGATATGCTTAACGGGTATCCATTGATCAATCATGGCTATCGTACCACCCGAAAAATGGTGACACATTTCAACAGGCCAGTGAGTTTACGTCACGGTACACCAGATGCACGTTTGTTGATTGAAACAGCGTTAGCGTCAGGTATCTTTGATATTGAAGGCGGTCCGATCACCTATCTATTGCCTTATTCTAAAAATTTCCCACTGGATAAAGCGTTCCTTTATTGGAAATATGTTGAGCGTATTTGTGCGAACTATTCAGAGCTTAATGAGCCGATTAACCGTGAATCATTTGGTCCACTAACGGCTACCTTGGTTCCACCGTCGATTACCATTGTTATTCAGTTGCTGGAAATGATGTTGTCACTACAAGAAGGTGTTAAGTCGTTCTCGGTATCGTTTGCTCAGCAAGGGTCTATGATGCAAGACATCGTGACTGCCGAAGTGCTGAAAAAACTTGCTCGATACTACGCAGAACAGATTAACTGTGGTGATGCAGCGATTCACTTAGTTTATCACCAGTGGATGGGGGCATTCCCAACCAATAAAAATTTCGCAGAGCAGTTAATTAATACCTCTACGGTTATTGCTGCAATGGTTGGCGCAGATAAAATTATTACTAAGACGCGTGAAGAAGCGTCAGGCATTCCAACTAAGGAAGCGAACGCTAAAACGGTAGCAAACACTCAATACACATTAGGGATGCTTCACGGTTTACCTTCTTATGTAGATCCAGAAGAAGAAGAGATTCTAACGCTAGAAGTTAAAGCCATTATGGAAGCGGTATTTAATGATCCTGCGGATACATTATGGCGAAAGGTGTTTAACTCCATTAAGAACGGAACGGTTGATGTGCCATTCTCACCACATATTATTAATCACAATAATATGATTACTATCCGTGATGCGCAGAAGAACATTCGTATTATTGATCGTGGCAATGTGCCGATCCCAGACCGTTGTTATGCGTATGAAAAAGCCCAATGTGATTTAACCAAAGATACCACCAGTATCGTCAATGACATCGTTCACGATATAGGAATTATGCAATGAGTAATAAACCCGAGAACCGCGAAAAACTGTTTATCGATGTAGGAAGCACGTATTTCAAGGTGAGTTCACCGGAAAAGATCGAACAGCATTTTCGAAACTTTAATAAGTCGATTTTAGATGACTTAATGTATAAGTGTGGCGCAACAATCGATCGTTTTGCCAAAGAGGATGTGCATATTTGTTCGTCTGCTAACGGTGGGTTAAGTACCTTAATCATTGGTGTCACAAATTCGTTTTCTTTAAAATATGCCACTAATATCGCATTTAACTCTGGTATCAATATCATCGATACCGTGTTGCTGCAGAATATTGAAGAGTATTCCATTCCGAGTGACTTGATTGATGTTGTGATCATTGTTGGTGGCATTGACTCACACAGTAATATTTTTGATGAAAGCTTGTACAACTACGTTGAGCAGTTGAACTATTCGAATATTGTGTACGTTGGTACTGAGAAGGACGTGCCGTCTATTCAAGCAAACATTAAAAATATCGAAATACTTCCTAATGTTATCGATGAGCGTCTACATATTGTAGAAGAGTACTTGAAGACTTACCTGACCAACCTTTATCAGCAAGATATTGAAGGTAAAGAGGACATCAAGGATTTATACGAGAAAACCGCTAACCAAATTTTCTCGACCCCTTATATCGTTAATCAGGCATTGCCATTAATCGACAGTAAGTTTAGCGTCGCAAACCCATTTATTCTGCTTGATATTGGTGGAGCAACGACGGATGTGCATTACTCCAAAGACTTGGTTGATGAAAATATCGTAACGGAAAATGAGTTCGATCGTTTGGTATTTAAGAAGCTGGGTGTGTATAAATCTCGCCAATCTCTGATCTTTGCGGCAAAAAATAACGAGTTTGTTTACGAGTTATTGATGCATCTGAAAGTGACGGAAAACGTTTTTAACGAGAATGACGAACGAACCAACAAGATTCTGATGCAGTTAGCGATCTTTTTGGTGCTATGCAAGATGTCTTATTATCGTAAAGCCTACATTAATCTCAAACTGCAATCGATAAATTCGATAGTGTTTACAGGCGGGATTACGAAAGTGCTGTCGGTTGCTGAAGTGGAAGACATTATTGTGTTTTTCTATAAGAAGATTTTGAATTCCGATCATAAGCCAACTGCAATTCTTGATAGTAATTACGATATTTGGACTCTTGGAGCGAAGGAGAAAAACATATGTCGATAAATACGGTACGAGCACTGCTTGAAGATGCGGCAAAGAGTCATGGTGACAAAAACGCCTTAGTTCTTAATGAAAAAAGCATGACATATAGTGAGTTACTCACTCGAGTTAATCAAGTCGCTTTCTATTTGAGTGAATTGAATCTCCCTAGTGGGGCAAGAATCGGTATTTACTCAGATAAGTGCTTGGAACAAGTTGTGGCAACGCTCGCTATCTTATCGACCGATTGCATTCTAGTCCCGCTCACTAAAATGCTCGTACCTGAGCAAGTTGAGTACATCATTAAAGATTGCGATATTCAGTGTGTGATTACCGATAAGCTTAAGTTAGAAAATCTGGTTGAGATTAATTTCGAAGGTCATGTCATTGCTTATGAACCCGTCGAGCAAGACATACCTTGTTTCGAAGAGATTTATAAGTATTACAACAAGCCTTATCAGTGTCAGGTAAACAGTTACGATAATGCAGTCATCACCTATTCATTTGGTTTAACAGGCAAACCGAAAGGTATCGTGATTTCTCACCGCAACTTGACTGATTCAGCAGCTGTTGTGTCGCAATATTTGGGTCTACAGGAAGATGACGTTATTTCAGGATTGCTGATCTTCAACCTCGACTATGGCTTGAATCAGATATTTTGTGCATTGTTCAAGAAAGCGACGCTAGCCTTGCATCGCTTTATTTTACCTACGGACTTCTTCAATCATCTTATCGATGACAAAGTGACGGTTTTGGCGTTGATGCCAGTGCACATTTCAGAGATATTTGATGAAGATTTAAATCGCACTCCGAGTGCTGATTTGTTCGATAACTTGCGCATAATTACGTCTTCCGGCGGCAATGTTTCAGCGAAGATGATTAATTACTGCAAACGTACATTCACGCAAGCGAACTTCTTTTCGATGCATGGTTTGACCGAAGCATTTCGTTCTACCTATCTCGATCCTTCTCAAATTCAAATTCGCCCTGACTCTATCGGTAAAGCGATTCCTGATGTTGAGTTATATGTGGTGAATGAAGAGGGTAAAGAGTGCCAACCAAGAGAAGTAGGGGAACTGATTCATCGTGGTGGCTATATTTATCGTGGTTATTGGAATGCGCCAGAACAAAGTGCAGAGCGTTTCAAATCGGTTCAAATATTAAAAGATGTTATTAATATTGAAGGCCAACTGACCGACGAATTGGTTGTGGCAACCGGTGACTATGTCTACAAAGATGAAGAAGGTTACCTGTACTTTGTCTGCCGTCATGATGACATGATCAAGACCCGAGGTTTCCGTGTCTCTCCTGTAGAGGTTGAATCTGTTGTGGCGAAAAACTTACCTCAGATTACCCAATGTGCGGTATTTGGTGTCAGCAATGAGCAGATAGAAGAAGAGATCGTGTTAGTTTATTCTGCGGCGAGTGAAATCAGTGATAAAGAAATTTTATTTGAGCTTAAAAAACACCTCGCATCGTATATGATTCCTGCCCGTGTTATCTATAAGCGCTCGCTGCCATTAATGCAGAGTGACAAGCTTAGCGTTAATAAAGATGCTTTAAAGAAAGAACTATCAGCAGGTTAGTATTACGCCATTGATGAGCGCTCTTTAAAGAGACCAAATATTTCACTAGAAAAGTGAGTATTTGGTCTTTTTTGTTGATTGCCTACCTTTGGCATTTTCATTCGATCATATTAGGAGTGTGACATGGCAGATCCCCACATTAAATCGCCAATGGACTGGCTTGACTATACAACGATCGTTATATATCGATTGGGTTTCACTTTAGTAGGACCTATGGTTATTGCGTTAGGTTGGCAGCTTCCTATTCCCGCTGAGCCATTGCTGTTTCTATGTGGTGCAATGTGTGCTTCTTCGTTACACATTTATATGAAAAATTTTCGCCTATTGTTGCAGTTCGCGACTTGGGTCGGGCTTGTTTGTTTTATTCTTGGCGCACCAATGTTTGGACTTGGTGGGATTTTTATTACCTTAGGTGGCTTGTGCTACAAAGAGTATTTTTGTTTTCAAATCCCAGGGCTACGTTTACAACCGATTCTAGTCGCCTTACTTTGGTTTGGGATTGCGTGTGATTGGGAATTGGTTGCCAAGGTTAGTGCATCGCTGTCGGGATTGTTATTTTTGATTGTCACCATCGCAAAATGGCGCATGCCGTTACACTTTGATATGGGTGATAAGACTCGTTACGAGATATAACGACTTATCGAATACTTTAAGAGGTTTGAAGATGTCAGGTATTACCGATTTAGATCAACTGCTGCAAACAATGAGTCCGAAGCTATTGGATCAGGAATTTGTGTTTTGTACGGTAGATAAAAAATTAAGCGAATGTGTAGGGTTGAACCCTATCGCGACTTTTATTGAATCAGAAGGATTAACGTTAGTTCTTGAAAAGTCAGAAGCTGAAAAGGCGAAATTATCTTTTGAAGGCGCATTTCGCCAACTTACATTAACGGTTCATTCGAGTTTAGAAGCGGTAGGGCTTACCGCCGCTGTTGCAACCAAGCTTGCGTCGAACGGGATAAGCGCAAATGTGATAGCGGCGTATTATCACGACCACATCTTTGTGCCGGTGGCTGATGCGACATTGGCTCTGGCGGCATTGAAAGAATTTAACGAATAAATCAGAAGTTGTAATATTAATATAATTCAATTGTTTAACTAGGAGTTAGTATGAAAATCAGAGCGGATGTTGGTACGCTAGATATTTTAGGACATTTAATTATTTGGTTTATATTAACGGTGATAACCGCCGGAATCGCGCTGTTCTTTTATCCGTATTCATTCTCGAAGTTTATTTTAAACCGTTCAGAGTTTGTTGATGATCAGGGCAGAGCAACAAAGATGACCTGTAACATTAATATGTTTGGTAATATTGGTCATATTATTTTGTGGATGATCATTTCCATTCTCACCCTAGGTTTAGGGTATGCCTTTTATTTTTATAAGGTATGGAATTATGCGTTAAATAATACTGAATCGAATTAAATCAAGTTACGACCTTTAGCTTGTCTTCCTATCTTTACCCTTAGAGAAACCTAAATGACTCACGCGCAACCCGGCACAAAGAAAGTGTTTACATTGGCTTGGCCAATTGCCATGAATGCAATTTTACTTCAATTGATATTGGTGATTGATACGGTCATGGTAACACCGTTGGGTGAAGAAGCCTTATCGGCGATGGGGCTTGCCGCGAGTATTGGCGGTATCATATTAGGGCTTCTGTTTGCGTTTTCGAATGGTAGTCAACTGATATTAGCTCAAGCATTTGGCGCACGTAAATCATTGGCTGTTAGTCGTGGATTCCGTTCTGGCCGAATGGTAAACGGTATTATCTCTGCTATGGGTATAGCGTTTATTTTTACACTAGCTGAGCCATTGATTCACTCGATTGCCGATACGGATGCGATGGCTGATATGGCGTATGACTACCTGAGGGTATTCTCGGTGGTCACTATTGGAGTGGCGCTATGTCAAAACATCACGGTGTATTTCAACGCAATCGGAAATAGTCGAATTCCATTTTACGCGAACATTGTTGAGTTACCGGTCAATGTGATTACGAGTCTTGTTCTGATATATGGCTTCTTAGGGTTCCCAGAAATGGGATTGACCGGTGCCGCACTAGGCACCGTGGTGGCAGTATCGTGTCGGACGCTGTTTCTTACTCTGTTCTATCTTAGAAATCAGCCTCAGGATGGCGGTAGTAATGAGGTCAATTCTGAACAATTAACCTTTGCTGACATCAAATACCATTTGAAATATACAACTCCGATCGCGGGAACGTTCATAAGTGGCGTTTTGGCCAGTAGTCTTTGTATGCTGATCTATGCAAAGCTTGGTGTGAACCAATTTGCCGCGTTAACACTTATTGCACCTTGGATAAAGGTGGCGGGGCACTTATCAACAGCGTGGGCACAAGCAACCAGTATTATTGTTGGCCAATTGCTGGGTAATAAATCTTGGGATATTCTCGACCGATTTATTAGTAAAGCGTGGACGGTATCGTTCTATATTAGCATCGTGATGTCCATTGCCTATTTGAGTATGTTTTATCTCTTTGAATTAATGTACCCAGAACTGCAGTCAGAGACATTGGAGACATTGTGGTTGTTTATGCCTATTCTTGTCGCTTTGCCTTATATCCGAGCATCAAATACGTTTTGTGGTAATGTGTTACGTGCAGGTGGCGATGCCAAGCATGTATTCAAAATACATGCGCTTACGCAATGGTTTATCATTGTCCCATTGTCAGCATTATTTGTTCTGTATTGGGATTTGAGTGCAGTTTGGGTATTTGGATTGATGTTACTGGAAGAGTTAATTAAAGGTGTACCGTTTCATATACGTATGCACGGAGGAAAGTGGAAGCGCAGTTTGGTGTGATGGGTTGGGTTGGATTTAAATAATCCGCCGAAAGTTGTATCGGCGGATGGCGATGATATCGACTCTCTATTGTTTTTTACCCATAAGATCTTGAATCAACTCTTCATTTAAAATGCCTTCATTATTGACATTAAAACTGACAAACCCTTTGGGATCGATAGTCGTTGTAAGTAGATATTTAATATCATCATTCATATGCTGGCTTAGGTAAGCAAACAGCTTATAGGTTTCAACCAAGTTCACGTTTGCCTCGATGGTAACGGGCGTTTCGCTATACGCTATTAGTTGTGGTATCTGATTAGATACACCCGTAAAAATTTTCTGATTGGCAATGTTAAGCTGCATGTTCACCCCGTTAATCTCAAAATCTTGGGCATTGGGGTTTAATACCGATAATTCTATCGCAAAACGAGGAGAGAGCCCGGTCATACTTACTGGCTCTATGTTGATTAGATCGACCTCCAAATCTTGTAGTTTCAATACGTTGGTACATCCGCTGAGTAAGACAATTGTGGCAATTACCAGTGATTTCCATACAAACATTTGTTCACCTTAGACAGTAAATATTACGATTGAATTCAAGGTTTATAATAAACATATTCATCGATTAACGCACTCTTTGGTTGTCTGGATAAAGAAAAGCTAATTTTTTCAGCAAATTTTTGTTACTGTTTGAATGTAATAACTAAAGGATGAGAATATGTTACCGTCGAAGAAAATTTATTATATCTATGATCCAATGTGCTCATGGTGTTGGGGCTATAAACCTGTATGGAATGAGATTGAACGCAAGCTCGGAAATGACGTGCAAGTGATTTACGTTCTCGGTGGGTTGGCTCCAGATACCGATGAGCCAATGCCTGAAGAAATGCAGCGGCAAATTGCGTCTTATTGGAAGAAGATCGAGAATTTTCTAGGGACAGAGTTTAACTACGAATTTTGGGAAAAGAACACACCTCGTCGTTCGACGTATCCTTCTTGTCGCGCAACGTTAGCTGCTCGTATGCAGGGTGCTGAAAAGCAAATGCTAGAAGCCATTCAACATGCTTACTATCTACATGCGCAGAATCCAAGTGATAACGATATTCTCATTGGCTTGGCTGAAAATATCGGCTTGGATACAACAAAATTCAAAGAAGACTTCACTTCGCCACAAGTGCATCAAGCATTATTGGAAGAGATTAATTTTTCTCGTATGTTGGGTGGTAATGGATTCCCATCTGTTTGCATGGAGTCTTCAGAGAAGATTTATAATATACCTGTCGATTATCAAAATCCGCAAGCAACCGTCGATGCGATCCGAAGCATTGCATAACTTTCTTCCAATGTAACTCCTAGCTATGTCAATCCGATAATTGAACTAGTTCAAAGCGATTTGATTGACATAGTTACTGCCGCCTAATTATAGTGAACCCATCACGTTAAGCACCTTAGTGAATAAGTAGAATTCGTGAAATATTACATGTGAATTTCCGTATTCAATTCATCTAACGACACAGTCTGGGTTTTATTATGTCGAGTCAGTCTTTTGGAAAAGTCGTACTTTTAATTGGGAAAGTGGCTTGTGGCAAAACCACATTTGCTCGAAAAATGGAGCGCGAAGAGGGCGCAGTTTTTCTTTCTATTGATGAAATGCACCTTGATCTATTCGGTCCTCAACCCACCCGTGACCAGATCGACAGTACGTATTCAGGTTGCCGAGATTACCAACAACGTTTAGCGACAACCTTGGTCAAAAACGGGGTAGATGTGTATTTAGATTGGGGCTTTTGGGAGTGTTCAACTCGCCAAGACATTTCTGATTTTTATAAAGAGTTAGGTATTGAGGTACGCCAATATTATTTTGATATCCCTTTAGATATTCGTCTCGAGAGAAATCAAAAGAGAAATCAGGGCAGTGACCAACACTCGTTTAAAATTGAAGAGAAAGATGTGGCCTTTTTCGATGAATTTTTTGAAGAGCCCGATGCAAGCGAGTGCGATCGAATTTTCAAACTTTAACTCAGAGCTTCCCTATTTAAATCTTCAATTTATCAGGACGTTAAGCGGCAATGTATACAGATAAAAAACTGTGCAAAGTACGGACTATTACTACCTTTATTTCATTGAACAAACGCAAAGAACAATGGGATGCTCAAATAAATGAAGCTTCTTTATTTTGTTTAAACTTGGCTGAACAATTTCACCATGCTGGATATGAGGTTCAGTCTATCAGGATTGTGACCAATCCATTCGGAGAGTACCTCGATACCACATCGCTTGAAACGGCACAAAGTGATTTGACGTATCTAAGCGACATACTTAATGCCTCTAATGACTCCAAACTTAGAATTCGTTTTGCAATTGGAGAGGCGAGAACAGAGCATGAACTTGAATTATTGCCAGAATTAGTTCGCGAATTCGGGGATTTATGTAATGTTTGCGTCAATGTTGGTCTAGATGAATTTGGTGTGCTAGACAACCGCCTGATTCAACACTCTGTTAGTGCAATGCAACGAATCAGTGAAATAACTCCAAGAGGAGAAGGTAATTTTAATTTCACGGTTAACTTTAATTGTCAGCCTCTGATTCCTTATTTTCCCGCGAGTTATCATCACTCAGGGCTCGGTAATAAATTTGTTATTGGGCTAGAAACACCAGATCTGTTGGTCAACGTGCTTAAAACGTACAATCTTGCTCATCAAGTACAAGATCATAACAGTCAGTTCAAAGGCTATTTTGATGTGATGAGTGAAGCTTTGCAATTTCACATCGGCGAAGTTCATCAATTGATTCAAAGCGCCTCGTTTGAAAAACCGTATTCATTTGCGGGTTTTGACAGCTCAGCAGCACCATCGAAGTACTGCTCAAGTATGGCCGATATCTACACTCAGTTAGGTGTCGAATATTTTGGCGCGTCTGGGACAGTAGAAGCTTCTTCATTGTTAACCAAGGTATTTAAGTCGATTCAAGGGGTTGATTTGGTGGGATTCTCTGGGCTGATGCTGGCCTTGACGGAAGACACAGGGCTTGCGAAAGGGAGTAATAATGCCGATTTCGATATTCGCTCATTGCTGGCTTATAGCGCAGTGTGCGGCATCGGACTCGATACAGTGCCGATACCAGGAAATACGCCGCATAACAAAATTGCCGCATTAATGAGAGATACCGGGACGATGGCTTATCGCTTAAACAAGCCGCTTACGGTTCGTTTATTTCCAGTTCCAGGATTGGAAGCGGGGGATATCACCGAATTTGAAAGTGATGATCTGTGCAATTGTACGGTGCTTGCCGTGCCCTGATCGTAAAGCTTAGAAAAATCAGACAAACGAATTAACGTAGATTGGAATTGAGATGAACATTGAACTAAAAATTGCAACAAAGGCGCATATCGACGATGTGTTGGAGCTTCACTATCGCTATCAAGTGGATTCGATCAGTGAAGAAGATAAATCGGATGGGTTTATTACCACGGCATTTACGAAAGAGCACCTAACCAATTTGATAGAGAATGAAAGAGGTCTATTTATCGCTGTTGCAGACAATAAAGTCGTCGCGTATGCCATGGCAGCATCGTGGAGTTTTTGGTCTCAATGGCCGATGTTTCAATACATGATCGCGAACTTAGACGATTCTACTCATTCGGAACACGTCATCACTGAAGACAACTCGTATCAATACGGACCAGTGTGTGTTGATAAAAGTGTAAGAGGCTCTGGCGTGTTTGAGAAAGTTTTCCATTTCTCTTTGGCAGAGATGTCGAAGCGTTATCCGATCATGGTAACCTTCATCAATAAGATCAACCCAAGGTCATACGAGGCTCACACCAAGAAAACCCCGCTGAATGTGATTAAGCACTTTGAGTTTAATAATAATCACTATTACAAATTGGCATGTGAAACGAGTCAGTAAAAAATTCGGCAATTCGCATTGGTTATCAATACGAATTGCCGTTAATTGCCAAAGAAAAGCTCTATCTTAAACCACTTCCAAGTTAAAAAATCTTTGGAATCACCTTGAATGGATAATCTGCAGGCGTGTAGGTTTGGTTCACTTCTCGCTTAGGTAGTTTGACTTTATCAGTATCAATTTTCTTATAGTCAATATGATCGAGTAGGTGACTAATAATATTCAACCGCGCACGCTTTTTGTCATTTGAGTCGACAACGTACCAAGGCGCCCAAGGTACATCAGAGCGAGCAAACATTTCGTCTCGAGCCTTGGTGTAATCATCCCAGCGGTCAAAAGATTTCATGTCCATTGGTGACAACTTCCAAATCTTTCTCGGATCATCTATGCGGTCATTTAAGCGGCGGGCTTGCTCTTCGGGGTCAACCTCAAGCCAATATTTTATTAATATAATGCCAGCATCGACCATCATTTTTTCGATGGTGGGAACAACGTCTAAGAAGCGGTCAGTTTCTTCTTCGGTACAAAAATTCATTACACGTTCAACGCCAGCTCGGTTATACCAACTGCGGTCGAAAATCACGATTTCACCGGCCGATGGGAAATGTTGAATATAGCGTTGCATATATAACTGGGATTTTTCTTTGTCAGTGGGAGCAGGTAGGGCAACGACACGAAAGACACGTGGACTGACACGCTCTGTAATTGCTTTTATTGATCCCCCTTTCCCAGCACCATCTCGGCCTTCAAAGACGACACAAATTTTTAGCCCTTTCTCAACAACCCACTGTTGCAACTTAACCAGCTCACCATGAAGTATTCGAAGCTCCGGCTCATATTCTTTATTCTTCATTCTTCTTGAGACAGTGTCCGTTGCGCTATTTTTGTTTTTTCCCATTGAATTCTCCAAGTGAGCGAATAGAAATTGGCCGAATGAATAAACTGATAACCTATATTAGCGGCAATCTGCTATAGGGGGAATGACCGATAAGGGTTTCTATTGGTTGAATTGGTTCGTCACTTTATATTTGTGTCATATATGAAACGCGATAAATGAGACCGCGTGAAATTATGGTAATGGAAGTGCCAACTATGTCATTCTAACAGCTCAAAATTTTGATGTGGCTGGGCGTTAGAACGCTGATTCGCACTAACCTTTGCCTTGAGTGGCGCAAGAGGAAAAAATGAAAAGAAAACTATTAATCGTCATCATCTGTATCTTAAGTGCCATTACCTATTATCAAGAGAATTTTGGCTCTGGTAAAAGTCAAAATAAGTCGGCGAATAGTGCTCAGGTTAAAATAGATGCATCGAGTTCAGATCAGCTTATTGAGAGCGCGTTCAAGAATCAGCAAAGTGATGTTCAAGTTAGTGGTGTCGGTACTGTTGTTAAACTATTAGCCGACGATTTAAAAGGCAGCCGTCACCAAAAGTTCATTTTAAAGCTGGCATCTGGAAGGCAGCTTTTGTTTGCTCATAATATCGATCTAGCACCAAGAATTGATGCACTTAAACAGGGCGATCAGCTGGAGTTCGCAGGTGAATATGAGTGGAATGATAAAGGTGGCGTTGTTCACTGGACCCATCATGACCCAAGGGGTAAACATGAAGGTGGTTGGCTCCGACATAATGGGAAAACCTACGAGTAATTTAGATAGATCAATGCAATAGATTGATTGTGTAACCTCTAACACACTTAGGTTGGTGAGCTTGGTATTGTGATCACCTAAATGACTGAATTTTTTCGCCGAAGGCGATATTAGGTTTTCGATGAATAATGTGACGAATAGAAATTTGTTTCTAGTAAAAGAGCATGTTGGCATATTTAAAGCGGCAAATAACTTTGATATTTATGATCCTGAAACGGGTGAAATAATTATGGAATGTCGTGAACCGACATTAGGGTTCATAACGAAGCTGGCGCGGTTTACCGACTATAAGCGAATGACGCCATTTGATGTACAAATCAGAACACCCGACAATGAAAGAGTGGTACGTGTACAGCGTGGGATGTCGATTTTTCTTTCAAAAGTTGAAGTTAGAGATCACGACAATAACTTGATTGGTGGATTTGCTCAAAAGTTCTTCTCGATTGGCGGTAAATTTGATGTCTATGATAAGAATGAACAGGTTATCTGTACGCTGGCCGGAAGTTGGACTGGTTGGAACTTCTCTTTCGAGCATGAAGGGAAAAAATACGCTCATGTTTCAAAAAAATGGTCAGGGGTGGGAAAAGAGATGTTTACCAGCGCTGATAACTATATGCTCGAAATTTCAGAGGATGTTCCAGAAAATGATGATATTAGAAAGCTAATCTTGGCTGCGGTTATGTGCATCGACATGGTATTAAAAGAATAGATAAATGCGCTTCTATGACAGTTAGAATGTAAATTAGTGATCGTTAATGAATCAATAATGCGACCTTGAGTCAATGGATAAGTCAGTTTATTTGATAAGAAGTCGCATTAAGGTACTATTCCTTTGCGTTGATTTCTACAAAAGGTGTGCTCGCCTTTCATTTATCGTAATGATAGATAAAGGAAAATCAGCGAAAATTACAACAATAAGGGTGTAAAGCCGATCAAAGGAGAAAAAATGAAAAAGTTAATCCTCTCTGCGTTGCTTCTGTTACCGATTGCGATGCCTGCATCGGCTTCAGTCGAAGGCATGGTGAATGTTGAAAGTACATTTGATGTTGTCGAGACGACTGATCGATTGGAAGGAATCTTAAAAGAGAAAGGTATGACGGTATTTAACCGCATTAAGCACTCTCAAAGTGCAAGTGATGTCGACATTGAATTACGTGATACTGAGTTATTGATATTCGGTAACCCTAAAGCTGGCAGTCCTTTGATGAAGTGTCAGCAGAGTGTTGCTATCGATCTTCCACAGAAAGCGCTTATTTGGAAAGATGAAAGTGAGAAGGTTTGGATATCGTATAATGATCCACGTTTCCTAGAACAAAAGCACGGCATCAAAGGCTGTGAAAAAGTGTTGGCTAACATTGAAAAAGCATTAGGTAACTTTGCTAAGGCTGCATCTACAAATTAATGTATCTCACTTTATTAGAATAAGCTTTATTAGAAAAAATAGTATTTGGGTTCTAAGTTTAGAGAGTGAAAAGGGAAACATGTGCTTCCCTTTTATTAACTGGTTATTTCTTAGCGCTAAATTGAACCTGATATTGGCCAAGTCCTGCATAATCAATGGTCGTTAGTTGGTCAAACTCAACTTCGGCAATACCACAATATGAGCCAGTAATCAGGGCTTCTCCAGCCTTGAAGTCAACACCGCGACGAGTCATGAAATTGATCAACCAATAAATTGGCAGCTGAGGAAGCGGGTTAGGGTGTTTCCCAGCAAATGTTTGAACCTGTTCACCTTGGGTAATAGTGATGTCGATGTTTGCCGCAGCAAATGCTTTCTCACGGTTAATCTCAGGACCAATGAATACCCCTTGGTTTACTAGACCATCAGCAAGTCGTTCATAAAACTCAGCATCACTATCGTCGGCAAAGCGAGATTGAATTAACTCCAGCGCCATGTGGCAAGAGCCGATAGCTTCGTTGATTTCTTCGTCAGTATAGCCATTAGGATTAGCGGGTAATGCTTTTGACAGTATAAAAGCAATTTCAGGTTCAACTCGAACGACGCCATTGTCTGCGAATAAATTACACGTGTCGCCTTTTTCAATGAGTGAGGAGAAGATCGGTGCGACAATAAACTTATCTTCTGCAAGTGGTAATAAGCATTTCCAACCGCCAATAGAATCGTCAATTGTCTCTGCCATTGCAGCTTGAATAGCGAGTGCTTCATCAGTGTTGCTTGGGCGTAGTTCTTCAGTTAATCGTGGTGCTTTTGTTCCAGCTACTCGTCGACTAAGGAGTTCAGCAGCTGCTGCTTGATAATTGATTGTCATATTATATTACCTTAAGTGTATATAGCTCAATAATACAATATTTCAAAGAATCTTAATAGATGATGAATAGAGAGTTGTGGGTTGTGTATTCCAATCGTAGATTTCTCTAGATGTGAGGCGTTGATTTAATACAAGTTTGTGGTTTATGAATGCCATAACCTTGACCATAGTCGATCCCTATATCGCGAAGAATTGAGAGTATTTCATCATTCTCGACAAATTCGGCGATTGTTTCCATCCCCATCTCATGAGCAATTTCATTGATAGAGTTAACGATAGTTTGATCGATCGGCTCATCGATAATGGACTTAATAAGACTGCCGTCAATTTTTAGATAATCGACCGGAAGTGTTTTTAAATATCCATATGATGATGAACCGCTACCGAAATCATCTAGGGCAAATTTACACCCTGTTTTTTTAAGCTCTTCGATAAACGTAATTGCTCGGTTAATATGAGAAACAACCGCAGTTTCCGTGACTTCAAAGCACACTTTCCCCATATCTACGTCAGAATTAGCAACCATTTCAAGCACATCACTAAGGAAGCTTGCGTTACTTAAACTAACGCCAGAAAGGTTAATGGAAACAATTGGGTTCTCGTCAGCGAAAAGTTCAGTATATTGGCTGAGAATCGTTTGAACGACCCACTTATCGATTAATGTAATAAGGCCGTGTTTCTCAGCAACAGGGATAAAGAGCCCCGGAGGCACCGGATTTCCATCTTTATCATTGTAGCGAAGAAGTATTTCGTAGTGTGGTGCATTATTCGTAGGTGAAAGTGGGAGAATACGCTGTTTGGCTAGGAAAAATTGTTCATTTTCAAGTGCTCCAGTGATATCAGCGATATATCCCATTTGCACCTGCTCGGTCTGCATGCCTCTATCGCGCGAATTGGAAAAGTAAGTGCAATTCTTACCCATGTCCTTTGCTTTGTAGCAGGCGATGTCTGCAAGGCTCATAAGGACTTCTTGGCAGTCTCCTTCGTCGCATCGAATAACACCAATACTAATTCCAACACCATAGCTGGCATCATTCCAGACCAGACGGTAATCTTTCACCGTCGAGATTATGTCTGTACAGATGAGTTCGATTTCTTGCAGTGTGCGATCAGGAAGAATCAAACCAAATTCATCACCGCCAAGTCTTGCGAAAACGTCAATTTCGGATAAATGTTGTGACATCAATTTGGAGAGCTCCGAAAGCAAGCTATCTCCTACCATGTGTCCGGCAGTATCATTAATTGTTTTAAAATTATCTAAGTCTAAAAATGCGATATAAATGTTTCTATTTGGGAAAGATAAGAAACGTTTTTTTTCATACCGCTTTAGGCGAGCGTTGAAGGTACGTCGGTTGACTAAACCCGTTAGATAATCGTGGCTGGCTTCATATTCGAGCTTTTCTGTTAACGAGACTTTTTCCGTTAATGCGGCTTCTGAGCGCTTACCGTTTCTAATCATCACCAGTAACAGAACTATAATTATGAAAAATGACGCCATGATAACGAGATAAACTAGGATTTCCCTTAGGTTGAATTCATATTTAGGTTTCTCTTTTCCTATGATACTCGAACCTTGAGGTAATTCCCTTAGGGAGAGGTTGCGCCGCTTAAGTTGATCGAAATGCCATACCCATGAATTACGACTTTTAAGAATTGATTGAATGTGGTCAATTTTTGTTCCATTGAGGTAATCGATTAATAACTGGGTTGCTTGCCCGCCGTGATCGATAGGATCGAGAGTAAATACAGCGAAAGCACCGTGGCGTAATGCACTGGGTAGTAGTGCGAAATAAGGCTTTTTATGTGGTTTCATACCTAATTCGATATAGGCTAATTCCCATGGAAGCAATTCGTCTGTAATAGGATCTCGTAGTTGCCCTGCAACAAGAATTGGCGTTGTGTCTGAGAATTCTCTCAATGCAACGGTGAGTTCTTTTGCCGTCATATCAGTGAGGAAATGCAGAGTTTGAGGAGCATTGGGAGACTGCTTGGCATCAAGCAGTTCTTTTCGATATGCAATTCCAGTCGAAGTACTGTCACTTAAAACAATCAATTCGTCTTGATTTAGGGTAGATTTGATATCAATGATAGCTTGTGCAAGGTTTCTATTTTCAAGAACACCTTTAACATGATTTAATGCAAAAATTCTAGGGTCAGGATAACCCACGCCCATAAAAAATATTGGAATTGACAGAAATTGACTGGATGAATGATCCAGGTATAAGCTCATTGCTGGATCATCGGCAATGACCATTGCAGTGAGTTTTCTATTTTCGTATTTCTTCGTCAGATAGAGATAAAAATCTTCGTTTTCAGCAACGTGTGGAAATCGTTTCGCATCCATGTATTCGTGGTAAACATTGACTGTGGTATGTGCGTTTAACATTTCGTTAAAACCACGTTTTATCCCTTGGTCCCATCCATTTTGTTCATCGTAAGAATGCAGGAAAAGCACATTTGGAATGCTTGAGTTTGCGAATGAAAAAGTAGACCAGAATAAAGCGAATATGATTAGACGAGCTACCATCTGTCTCTCTCAATAATTAATCCATTGTTTCTACTATAGTTCATAAATGAGACTCATGTTGATAGTTCTCCTAATTAATACGATATTGTTGATATTACATAGAATACTAATAAAAGTGCCATACTGAACATTCAGTATGGCACTTGAATATTATATGGTTAAAAATGCAGAGTTATGCGGTTTTTGGCGGGTAGCTTTCCAAAATTTCCACGCCTGACTCAGAGGTAATTGTTACTGATTCGATACCAGCAGGGCAGAAGAAACGGTCAAATTTGGTGAGTTGAGTCGTTTCTTCACCAATTTTGATTGTGCATTCACCTTCAACCACGATGCCGATGTAAAAATCGTTTTCAGATTTTTCAACGCTACCTTGTATTGTCGATTTTTTCACACGGAACTTATCGGTTACGGTTTCATCTATCAAGGTTTCTTGGAATGATTGATCCGAATAACGATGGTTCACCGAAGGTTGTTGAAAGAACTTCTCAACACTCTCTTCTACAGATAATTTTTCAAAATCAAACACATCCATACAAAAATCTAGGCCACGCCTCATAAACCGAGCTTCTTCCGGCATCGTATAACCCGCTTTTGTAAATTCAAAGCGAACGGCCCAATCAGATGGCTCCATTATTTCAACCATCAAAATACCTTCACCAATGGCATGAGGTGAACCACCGGGAATAAACAGACAATCCCCTGGCTTTACGGCTATTTTCTCGAAGCACTCTTCCATTGCGTCGATATTTTGCGTTTCAATCATCTCTTTAAACGCTTCTCGAGATGGCGGATGTTGAAATCCAACATAGACATAGGGGTTAGTGACTTCTTCGCGAATATCAAGAATATAATACCCCTCAGCTTTACCGTGATTACTGTCTAGGTATTCACGCGCAAATTCCGCGGTAGGGTGAGCTTGGAAGTGTAAACGTACCGACGAATCGAGAAACTTAACCAACAACATAGGGTTAAGGTCAAACGCTTTATTATGCTTTTCACCTAGAAAGTAGCTTGGGTCAGATTTGAGGAGTTCGTCAAAACGAATGGATTCATCGCCAACCACAGCATGTGAAATACCTTCAACGATGTGTTCTCGATCTGGGTTGACCGCTTGAGTGGTCGAGCCAATCCAATCTTCAGGAAAGTGAGTATCACCAGGTACTGACTTTTGCTCTAATTGGTCGAGGATTTTACCCCCAGTATAGGTCCGCCAAACGCGATTTGAGGTAAATCGAACAAGTTTATTTGTATAATTCATTAGCCTAGTTACTCAGATTGAAGTTGTAATGTTTTGGTAATTAGTGCTTTCGCGCCATTTGTTTTAAGCTCGTTAACGGCTGAAATAAGCTCGGTAACGAACGTTTTATTCTCGATTAAATCTTGGCCAAAAATATTGCTGAGGCGAAGTAGTGATAATACGATTTCTTCAGCGGTTTCAGCCCCTTTATAAGCGTCTCTTAATTGTTCAAGCATTGGGTCATTGACAATGATTTGCTCACCTTTTTCATCGGTTTCGCCAACGTAAACCATCCAACCAGCAATGCCAAGAATAAGCCAAGTTACAGAGGTTCCATTTTCGATATGGAAACGCAGAGATTCACACATACGCTGTGGTAATTTCTGACTGCCATCAGTCGCAATTTGCCATGTTTCATGTTTCACGCTTGCATTTGAGAATCGTGAAATCAGTAAGTTCGCGTATTCCGCCAAATCGGTACCTTCTGGCATCGATAATGTGCTGGCTTGTTCAACACTCATTAATTGAAACGCCGCCTGACGAAAGGCTTCATCAGCCATGGTTTCATAGATATAGCGATATCCAGCAAGATAACCAAGATAGGCTAAAAATGAGTGGCTGCCATTGAGCATACGAAGCTTCATGTTTTCAAAAGGAATGACATCGGCAACAAACATAGCACCAACAGCATCCCATTCTGGGCGGCCGTTTACAAAGTTATCCTCGATAACCCATTGTCTGAACGGTTCACATACAATACCACAAGGATCTTCAACGCCTAGGCTCTCGGTAAGTTCTACAAGACTTACCTCAGTAATGGCGGGAACAATGCGGTCGACCATGGTACAAGGGAATGTGACATTTTTTTCTATCCAGTTACCGAGATTAGTATCAAGTTTGTTTGCGTAATCAAGAATTACTTGCTTGGCGACATGGCTATTTTCCTGGATGTTATCGCAAGACATGACCGTAAATGGGGTAATGTTTGATTCCTTGCGAATTCTCAATGCTTCAACAATATATCCGATGGCAGATGAGGGGGTTTGTGGGTTAGCTAAATCAGAAATGATAAGAGAATTATTAAAATCCAAATGCCCAGTACTGAGATCAGCGCAGTACCCTTTTTCGGTTATGGTCATTGATACGATAGCGACTTGCGGTTCAGCTAATTTATCTAACACCGCCTGTTTCCCATCATGAATCGGGTGGACGGATTCAATCACAGCTCGACTAATTTTAGATACGTTAGAGTCGGTGTTCTTTTCAAGTACGGAATATAAATGGTCCTGTTCACGTAACTGTTTAATCAGTTGGCCACCAAATAAGTTTATCTCACAAATACCCCAATCAGACCCCGTTTTCTCAATCATCTCACTGGTGTAAAGACCTTGGTGTGCGCGATGAAATGCACCAAAGCCGATGTGGACAATGCGGGTTTTAAGATTTGAACGATCATAACTTGGATTTATGACATGTGAGTTCAAAGGGGTATTCGATATGTTTTTAGCCACGTTAGTATCCTATTGGATGTAAATTAAGAAATGAGTGATACAACCAAAAGAGCGCTAATTAAAGCGCTCTTTTAGGGTGAAGCTGTTATTTAGGGAAAGCGCCTGGCATCAGCTTTTGTGGAAGCCATAATGCAATCTCTGGGAACATAATAATCAACAGTAAAATAAGCAGCATCGGTAAGAGAATGGTGATGACTTCTCGCATTACTTGAACGACGTTCATTCCACCTATCGAGGCTGATATGAGCAAGCACAAACCATATGGCGGGGTCACCAGTCCAAATGCTAAAGAGATAATTCCGATAATTGCAAAGACTACTGGAGATATATCTGCTTGAGCCGCCACCGGCAATAATACGGTACCTAAGATAATGATGGTTGGAATCGCATCAATAAACAGGCCAAAGAATAAGAATAAGAAGGCAATAACAAGCGACGTTCCGATTGTTCCAAATTCCATATCCGTCATAAAGGTGATTATTAAGCGAGGTACGTTGTAGTACGCCAATAACCAACCAAATACTGAAGCGGTACCGATTGCAAACAGTGAAATTGATGCAAAACGTCCGGTGTCATAAAGGATGGTTCCGACTTGGCGTGGCGTTACTGTTTTATAAATCACCATACCGAGGAACAACGAGTAACCTGCTGCAATAATGGCACTTTCTGTTGGAGTAACGATTCCTGCAACGATACCGTATATAACGAAGACAGGCGTTAACATCGCAGCGGCTGCTCCTTTAAATGCGGTACAAGCCGATTTCCAAGTTGGTTTCATGGCAATCGGGTAGTTATACACTTTCGCGTATCCATATACGGTTGCCATGAGAGCAAAGCCGATCATAAACCCAGGTACTGCTCCAGCGAGAAATAGAGCACCAACAGATACTTGCATCACACCACCCCAAACAATCATTAAGATACTTGGAGGGATAATTACGCCCATAACGGCAGAACAAGCGGTAATCGCAATAGCAAAACGACGGTCATAGCCTTCATTAATCATTGCTGGAATTAGGATTTTACCGCAACCAGCTGCGTCGGCTGTTGATGATCCCGATATACCAGCAAATAGCATTGATACGGCAACGTTAACATGGCCTAAACCACCGGGCATCCAACCTGTTAATACTCGAGCCAAATCGATAAGTTTATCGGTAATTTTACCGGCATTCATCAGGTTTGCCGCGAGTAAGAAAAATGGAACGGCGAGCAAAATGAAAGAATTATAAGATTGGAACATTCGGTCGATGATAATAAAAGGAGTCAACCTGATATCTAGTGCAACGACAGGTAGGGTGGCAATACCTAATGCAAAGGCAACAGGTACACGTAATATAACCAGAAGTAGGAAGCTGCCAACTAATAAAGCGCAGGCTATTCCAGTAGAAAGAATCATGATGTCGCCCTTTTATTCGTTTTGTATTCTTGAAATGCTTCGGCAAGGTTTAACAATGAGAATACCCCCCAAAGCAGTCCAGCGAGCGGAATGGTAATGTGGGTTATCAGTAGATTTGCATTCATCATTACTGAATGTTGGATAGAACCAAATTTCGCGTAATCAATGCCATACCAAGAGAATAGGAAACCAAATCCACCCACAGCAACGTATACAATGGATTTTTGAATCAGCAAGATAAGTGGGTTTTTACTGTCAGGCAGAACTTGAACATCAAAGTGGGTATTTTCCCAAACAGCTAAAACGGAACCTATCATTACGACCCAAACGAAAATGAATGTCGCGAGTTCTTCAGTCCACAGATACACTGGAATAATTCCTGTATATCGGGCGAGAACCTGCATTGCGACGGGAATAATAAGTGCGCCGGTTAAGACACCTAAGATGACTTTTAGCACAGTGCAAAGCGACGTTAGCTGGCGCTTGATCATATTGAACCTCGAACAACTATTTCGTAAACAATAAAATATCCTTGAGGCCAATCTAGGCCTCAAAGATATTTATGATTAACTAAAATAAAGATTAATAAGCATTACTTGGTACGGATAGCTTCAAGTAATTCAGTTGCATTGATACTTGCTGCGAATTTGTCTTGAACAGGTTTAACCATATCGAGCAGCTTTTCACGACCTTCAAACTCAGATACTTGGATTTGTCCAGCATCCGCCATTTGCTTAAGTTTAATGCCGTCTTCACGAGATTCTAGTTCACGACCGTAATCACCGGCTTCTTTACCTGCTTTCATGATTGCAGCTTGAAGTTCTTCAGGAAGCTTACGGAAACTTTTACCACTAAATACGATTGGGCGTACGGTAATTGTGTGAGCAGTAAGTGTTACGTTAGGCGCAACTTCGTAGAACTTAAGGTTTTGGATACTTGCCGCTTCATTTTCTAGACCAGCAACTACACCGGTTTGAATCGCATTATAGACTTCGTTGTATGCGATAGCAGAAGGGGCTGCACCGATAGCATCAAAGATTTGAGCCTGAATTGGAGCGCCCATCACACGCATTTTGTGGCCAGCTAACTCATCCATATTGCTGATTTTCGTATTTGAAATCAGGTTACGAGTACCACCGCCAGCATAACCAACAATAACGATATCGGCTTTATCAGCAAGCTCTTGCTCTAATGGTGCAAGAGTGTCGCTAGACAGTACCGTATTCCAGTGGTCTAAGTCACGGAATAAAAATGGCATGTCCATAAGTGGAATTGAAGGAGCGAAACGAGCCATATTTGAAGGTGCTAAGATGGTGTAATCAATTGCCACACCTTGGTTTAAGAAAGTCACGTAGTCTTTCTCAACACCTAATTCGCCGTTGAGACGTAAATCGAACTCAACATCACCTTTATAATACTGTTCAGTTAATTCAGCGAATTTCACCATTGTTTTAGTAAATGTATGTTTATCATCAAACATGCTCGCGCCACGAAGTGTCTCTGCACTTACTGAAGCTGCTGAAGTAGCCAAAGCTGCAAACGTTACGCTTGCTACCGTCGTTTTAAGGACCTTTTTAAATTTCTTACTAATTAACATAGGACATTTCCTTGTTTATATTTTTTGATTGTAGGGTAGTTAAAACTATGCAACTCATGTCTTCAAAATTGATTGAAATTTTAAAAGTAATATTTAAGACATGGAGCTTAGTATAAAGATGTTTTTGGTAAGGCCAAACGACGAACCTCACAATTAAGTGTCCTGACCAATCTTTTGGTTAATCGTGTGAGTCGGGTCAATAAATGTACACATTTTGATTGAAATTGAGGTAATTTTACGCAAGATAAGCCTTATAAAACTAAATTAATAAAAATTGGACTGACCAATTAAATCATATTAGTATGATTAATATGTCTTAAAATACGCATTATATGAGAGTAATCACAGTGTGTTTAAATGCTCATAACTTGCATTTACAAGGGCTTGAAATCAATGACTTTACCTAAGCGCTTATACCAAGAGGTCGGTGCTGCATTAAAAGAACGGATATCAGCAGGAGAGTTTGCTGTCGGTGACAAGTTGCCACCAGAACGGGAAATATCCGAGATGATGACCGTGAGCCGATCGGTAGTGCGTGAGGCGTTGATCATGCTTGAAATTCAAGGCATCGTTAATGTACGTAAAGGCTCTGGTGTTTACGTAATTCGAATTCCTACTGAAAGAACGCATTCACAATCTAGAAAAGAGGAAGATTGTGATGACGTGAACGATGATGTCGGCCCTTTTGAAATGCTTCAAGCTCGTCAGTTTCTTGAAAGTCGTATCGCAGAGTTTGCCGCTCGGCAGATTACGAAAAATGACATATCAAAACTGCGTCACTCTCTTGAATTAGAACGTATTAATCTCGAAAACGATCGTAAAGATTACGATGGTGATGAGATGTTTCATATCGCCATCGCTGACGCAACACAAAATAGTGTACTCAGTGATATGGTGCGAGACCTTTGGGTCCGTCGAAATAATAGCCCAATGTGGCAGCAATTGCATAAACACATTAGCAATGAAAATTACCGTAAGCGTTGGCTGCATGATCATGAATTGATTCTGGCGAGTCTTCAGCGGCGAGACCCTGCTGGAGCGCGTGATGCAATGTGGCAACATTTGGAAAATGTTAAACAGACACTACTTGGTTTATCGGATATTAGCCATCCACAGTTTGATGGTTACTTGTTTAATATTGACCCCATCACTCATTACCCTACCGATTAGAAATAGAACAATGCCCATTGGGAAAACATAGCTGCCAATGGGCCTATCAAGCTATAAACATAATATATTTAGAGAGGATATAACATGGAACAGACATGGCGTTGGTATGGACCAAATGACCCTGTATCACTCGATGACATTCGCCAAGCGGGTGTTACCGGTATCGTTTCCGCATTACATCACATTCCAAATGGTGAAGTATGGCCAGTAGATGAGATCGAGAAACGGAAGTCAGAAATTGAAGCTAAAGGTATGGTTTGGTCCGTGGTGGAAAGTGTTCCGGTGCATGAAGAAATTAAAACGCGCACAGGTGAATTTCAGACGTGGATTAACAATTACAAAACGACGTTAGAAAACCTCGCGAAGTGTGGTATCGATACGATTTGCTACAACTTTATGCCGGTGGTGGATTGGACTCGTACTGACCTTGAGTATGAAATGCCGGATGGTTCTAAAGCGTTGCGTTTCGACCAAATTGCTTTTGCTGCATTTGAATTGTTTATTTTGAAGCGTCCTAATGCGCAATCGGATTATACCGAAGCAGAGCAGGCAAGTGCGAAGCAGTATTATGAAGCAATGACTCCAGCTGACGTTAGCAAGTTAACCAAAAATATCATCGCGGGATTGCCGGGTGCTGAAGAAGGTTACACTCTGGATGAATTTCAGAAACAGTTAGATCGTTACAACGGTATTGATAGCCAGCGTCTGCGCGAGCACTTAGCTTCATTTCTTAAGGAAATTACACCTGTTTGTGATGCGAACGGCTTACGTTTAGCGATTCATCCTGACGATCCACCGCGTCCGATTTTGGGCTTACCTCGTGTCGTTTCTACTATCGATGATATTCAGTGGTTAACGGAAGAAGTGCCGAGTCAGTCTAATGGTATTACGATGTGTACTGGTTCTTATGGTGTTCGTGCTGATAATGACCTCGTCACTATGACTGAAACATTTGCCGACCGTGTTTATTTCACGCACTTGCGTTCAACTCAGCGTGAAGAAAACCCGATGAGTTTCCATGAAGCTTCTCATATGGCTGGGAATGTCGATATGTATGGTATGGTCAAAGCAATTTTGGCTGAAGAGCAGCGCCGTTCTGGGGCGGGGGATGAACGTTTAATTCCAATGCGTCCCGATCATGGTCATCAAATGCTGGATGATTTGAGAAAGAAAACCAACCCAGGTTATTCTGCGATTGGTCGTTTAAAAGGGTTAGCAGAAGTTCGAGGTATGGAAGCCGCACTTAAGCGAGCATTTTTTAGCTAGCTTTAAACCGCTATTTTCCAGTTAAATTTAATATGGCCTCGAGATGAGGCCATTTTTTTTATGTTTCGTTTAAGACTTAAGCAGAGCGTGGTTGGCGCAGTTTTTAGTTACATCGCCATTGAGAGCCGCAATTAGATTGTCGACAGCGCAAGTGGCCATATTATGGCGAGTCTCTGTTGTGGCTGAACCGATATGAGGGACGATCACGGCGTTGTCCAACTGGCACAGTGGTGAATCTCCTGGGAGAGGCTCCACCTCAAACACGTCTAAACCTGCTGCGCGAATCGTCTTGTGAGTTAATGCATCGATTAACGCAGCCTCATCAACGACCTTTCCTCGAGATCCATTGACGAAGATAGCGGAGCTTTTCATTAGTTCAAATTCTGGCTGACCAATGAGTCCTTCTGTTTCTTTGGTCAGCGGTACCATGACACAAATAAAGTCTGAGCTAGACAGCACCTCTTTCAAACTCATTTTAGTGGCACTTAAGTGCTGTTCCGCCTCTTTATGTTGTGAACGATTGTAATATTGGATATTCATGTCAAAGCCTAAATGTGCTCGACGAGCAATGGCATAACCAATTCGACCCATTCCAATAATACCGAGTGTTTTTCCATATACGTCTGTGCCGAAAAATGCTTCCCCAATGCTACCTTTCCACTCTCCGTTGCGAACAAAATTGGATAACTCGACGGTACGCCGAGCGGCACACATCATTAGCATGAAAATTGTGTCTGCTGTCGTGTTATTCATGACACCTGGCGTATGCATCAAGGGAATATTTCTCGACGCGAGGTATTCCAAATCATATTGGTCGGTACCCACCGATATGGTCGACGCTGCACGCAATTTTTTAGCGTGTTGAAGAATTTCGGGGCCCATATAATCGCCTGCGCCAATCAAACCTTCCGCGTCTTCCAAAGCAGCCATAAACTCTGCTTGGTTGTGGTCGTTAACATAATCAAATGCTGTGACGTAAAAAAGCGCCTCCAATCTCTGACGTTGGCACTCGGGCAAGGGTTTATAGAGAACGATTTTAGATTTCATATTAACGCCTTTCTAATACAATGTTACGCATGTACCGATGATTACTGTATACCCATGGTTAAATGGTTAATTGGGCATTTTTTCAAAGCAAGAGATATCGTTAAGGATGCCATCCCAATTGCCTTTGCTATCGGTAAAAATGTGCGCTTGTGGTGATACATCTATTTCAGAATCCAAACTGCCAGCTGGTACTGCAACGATATCTCTTTCAACGTTATGAAGTGGAACAAGTGAACTGCAGCTCGAGCAAAAGTTGCGCGCAAAATTGGTATCGGGGTGGCGATAATGGCTAATTTTGTCTTCGCCGCTTAGCCATTTAACCTTGGCTGCTGGAGCAAATAGGTTTGAGCAATGTGCAGAGCCAGATGTTTTTCGACAACGACTGCAATGGCATAAAAAGAATTTTTTGAATTCACCGATAACTTCAAATTGAACAGCACCACATAAACATGAACCATTGTGTACTTGTGTCATTTCCTATCTCCTAGTGTGATTATTAGCCTTAGTGTTGGCGACGAATTGAATAATGTTGCCCCGACGTTGAATTGAGATCGATTACGACGGCTTTGCCACCATAACCGTGTTGATTACATTTTGCTCTGACGGCAACATGGGTGACCTCTTCGGGAATGTGAATACCACATTGACGGCGAGTAAAAGGCTGTTCGTTATCATGAGGATGTGCGAGTAATCGATAACCTAATTGGTTACCGTCTAAGTCAATCACTTCCCAACTATCCGCATAATGATCCCAACCTTGGTCGCTATGGCGAACTGATGTATTAAAGCACCAACTTCCATCATCGGTTTGCAAAGCGTCGACATGAGTGACTTGAGCAAAATCGAGCGATGTTGAGTAGTTTTCTGAGTCAAATTGAGCGGCGTACGCTGATGACATAACCGCGAATGAAAGCAATGCGAATCTCATTATCATTCTCTTCGTAACCTATTGTTAACAATCTTATAGTGTAAATTGGTTACGATTCAATACCAATCCCGATATTGTGACTTAGATAGGATATCGATTGATATCTTCTAAAGCTTATCGCTTTAATGGGGTAGATAGTCGACGAAAAGTGCAAGCCCAAATAATATCAAAATAATCCCTGCGCCTTTTTCAATGATATGAATCGCTGAATATAACCAGTTTTGAACACGAGACTGACCAATAATACTGGCAATGACTAAATCCCAAACTAAGACGGCAAAAAACATCCATACTCCGCAAGAAGCCTGCTGAACTACAGAGACCTCATTGCCTAGAATAACCGCCATCAGGCTCATGTAGAATAACGCGTTTTTAGGGTTGAGGAGGGCAGAATATAATCCGAGTAAGAGCTGTTTTTTCGCCGATGGAATCGCTACATGGGAGGTGTGAAACATAGAGTCATCTTGTTGGCTTTTGACCAGACGTGAGCCTATCCACAACAAGTAGGCGGCACCGAGTAATTCTACGGTCGAAAATAGTAGTGGGTAGTCCTTAAGAGAACTCCAGCCCACGATTGTGATTGCAATATAAAATGCGTTACCCAAAGCGATACCAAGGCAGATAAATTGGCTACCTTTTAGTTTGTAGCGGATCGCATGGGCGATCAGTAAGAAGAAATCTTGCCCTGGGCTTAACAGCGCAACAAAATGGGCGAGAGCAAGCGCAGGAAAAGCCGCAGGTAGAAGGGTGCTGAGTTGCATAAATAAAAACCTATTGTCAAATGAAACCCTGACTATAGGTGGTTGAATTAATGAATTATTGTCGAAAATTGATGTGAGCTTGTTGATATTGTCTTGGCGTTGATGCGGTATAATTAATAAACGCACGGTGCAATTGACTTTGGTCAGAGAAGCCAACTTCAATTGCGGCATCGACAATCGTTGCGCCAGATTTTAACAGTTGTTTCGCTCGTTCAACGCGATAGTTATTCAAGAACGACTTTGGTGTAATGCCAAATTGGTGCTTGAAACTACGAATCATAGCTTCTTTCGTTCGCCCTATTTGCACAGCAAGTGTGTCTAAGGAAGGTGGGTGAATAATATCTTCAAGTAACTTAGATCGGACACTGTGTATTAGTGTATCTTCGTTGGCCGCTGGATTAATCGGAATACAGTAGCGGTGAATAAGTGCGACCAACCTAGGTTCAATCTCATGTACCGTTATGTCTAAATCGTGAGCCATTAATTGATTGATAAGCAAGGTCCAAGTAGCGGATGACGCTTTGAGAGGTGAAGATTCACAACTAAATTGATTGACGGGGTGATCATATAATTTGCTTAGTTGCTGGCAACACCAGTGCTGGTCAATATAAAGCATGTGATAGCTTCGCGGTAGCTCTTCGACTGGATTGCAGGAGTGAACACAATTTGGCTCGATGAGAATCATGTCATTTGGATGCAACAAGCTGTGTTGTTGGTTTATGGTTAAGTTCGTTATACCGGCTTGAATAATGCCGATTGAAAGCTCTGGATGACTATGAGGTTTATATCCTTGTCCGCTGTTCATCGTTGATCGAATCGTCAGGTAGGGAAGGCGTTGGCTGGCCCAAAACTGCTGACTGATATCTCGAACGTGATGATTCACTGAGCTGGCTCCATAAGGTTAATCTGGCAGCTATCTTATTGAATCTAAGTAGAAGGAGCAACCTAGATGATAAACTCCTCCAATTCAGATACGAAATCAACCTCAGTTCTAGTGGCGCACTACTCAGTGTTAATTCGTCAGTGCTTGTTTCACTTGCACTTCAATTTGCGGTAGAAAGGTTTTGTAAGTTGAAACATCTAAGCCACGACGAAGACTTTCTGCTATGGCGTAATTATAGGCCATCGAGTATGTGAAAAATCGATAATAACCTTCACAAAGTCGGTTTTTACCTGAAGTGTCGCGGTGTTTAGGACACCCAGATTGGCATAACCCTTTTACTTTACAACCGGCACATGCATCATCATGATTTGTGGAGTTTTTAACAAATCGTTGTTGAATATCGCTATTTAACAGATCTACGAAATTATCATTGGCGATATTGCCTAATTTATAAGACGGTTCAACATAGTGGTCACAAGCATATACCGAACCATTACGTTCAACGGCGAGTTGACGCCCACACTCATGTGAATGCACACAGAATGTTTCAACCCCTTGTGAGGTTCGAGTAAAAGTAGCATCAAAAAGTTGAATGGATACTCGGCCGAGACCATTTTTCAACCAAGCATCAAATACGGTTACTAGAAATTCCCCCCAATGTGCAGAATCTAGTCCCTGAGATCCTACTACCGGTAAGAATTGGATACTTGTCGCATTTAGTTCTTCATTGAAGTAACGGTATATGTTCGCACCATGGGTGACGTTGTTGTTGTGGATAACGCATAGGATATTGGTGGTTATGTTTCTGGATTTAAGCTTTTTATATCCACGAATGACGTTGTCGTGACTACCGGACTCCGAATAATAGATTCTTTGAGCATCATGGATAGAAAGAGGCCCGTCAATGGAGATGCCGACTAAGAAATTGTGTTGCTTTAAAAAGTCTGCCCAGCGTTCGGTAATTAATGTGCCATTGGTTTGAATCGCATTTGTAATCGTCATTCCAGGGCGTTGATATTTGCGTTGTAACTCGACCGCGAGTTCATAAAATTCGATGCCAGCCATCATCGGCTCGCCACCTTGCCATACAAACTGAACTTCTTTACAGCCTTGCGGTTGTTCATCGATATACTTTTTAGTGAGTAGCTCTAATGTTTCGTTGGTCATTCGGTCGCCATCTTCACTTTTTTCTTTATAAAAGCAGTATTGGCAATTCAAATTACACACATCGCCGACGGGCTTAATAATGGCGTGAAATGGGTATTTCATTTAGTACTCCTCAACTAAGCAGGCTAACAGAATCGTTAGCCTGCGGTTCTATCATTTAGTTACGATAGCTATTTTGCTTCTCGAAATGGAATATCAGCGAATTTTCCATCGCGGAGCATCCAAGTTTGACGATGGTAAAGAGTTGGATACGTCCAATCTTTTTCCACCATTCCAACATCAGCGGCATACTCATCAAACAATGCGACCAGTTCAGCCAGTTTCTCTGGTTGCTCACTTGCAATGTTGACTTGTTCCGATGGGTCATTCGCGATGTTAAATAGCTGCCAATCTTTCCCGACTTTTGGCACATGTGGGCCATTCATACCACGCAGTTTGTAATCACCTTTGACCAACATTTTGTAGCCATTCAGTTCTATCGAAATATGGTCTTCTGGAGAGCGGACTTGTTTCTCTTCACCGGCTAAGAACGGTACCAGTGATTTACCAGAAAACTCATGCAGTTCGATACCATTACGAGTTGTTGGTTTTTCAATGCCAGCCCAATCTAAAATGGTTGGAGTGACATCGGTCACCATGCTGTTGCCAGATGTGACGAACTGGTTTTTGTTTACGATTCCGGCACCAGAAACAATGAATGGAACTCTTACGCCACCTTGCCCAGTTGTTGTTTTATAGTAAGCGTACGGAGTCGTACCTGCTTCAGCCCAGCCTGCTTCATAAGATACGTATGAGTTTGGCAGACCCATATTTTCATATGAAAGATCGAATCCGTCATAAAATTTCGGTGCGTTGCCTGAATAGTTGGTATCCGGTTTTGGATTGGTGCCATTATCGTGAGCGTAGATAATGCGGGTTGTTTCGTATTCACCGATGTCTTTTAGGTGCTGAACTAAACGTCCAACATTATTATCCAACTCTACAAGCATCGCTGCGTAGATCGCCATTGACTTAGCAGATACTTTCTTTTCCTCGTCAGAAAGGGAGTCCCAAGGTTTAAAGTCTTTATTATCAACGACGTCCTTAGCATCTTTATCGACTAATCCGAGCTCTTTAACGCGTTCAAGTCTTTGTTTTCTGATAACGTCATAACCCACGTCATAGCGACCATCATTGAACTTATCAATCCACTCTTTATGTGCTTGCAGTGGGTTATGCGGCGCAGTGTATGCCAAATAAGTAAAGAACGGGGTGTCAGTTGCCTTATCACCAATGTATTCAATTGCTCGGTCGGTATAATAGTCGGTCGAGTAGAAGTCACTCGGTAGCTCATCAAGTCTTACACCATCTTCAGAATAGAAAAAGTGTGGTTCTTCAAAACCATTTAAAGGTAACTGATCGGCATAGTGTGAAATACCACCGCCAAGGAATGCGAATGATTTATCAAATCCTCTTCCTTTTGGTGATGTTTGTGGTGTATTCCCTAAATGCCATTTGCCTGACATGTAAGTATTGTAACCACCGGCTTTGAGCATCTCGGCAACTGTCATGACTTTATTATTTAGCGTCCCTTCATATCCTGCTCGACCGACTTGGTTGGCGGAACGAAGCGGAGGCATGTTACCCATCCCTGTCTTGTGGTTATCGACACCGGTTAGGATCATTGAACGTGTTGGTGCCGACATTGGGTTGGTATAGTAGTCGGTCATTTTTACCCCATTTTCTGCGAGTGCACAGATATTAGGAGTAGGGATTTCGCCGCCGTAACAAGAGAGGTCTGAATAGCCCATGTCATCGGTGAGGATAAGAATAATATTGGGTTTTTCGGCTTGTGTTACAGAGGCTGCGGTTGCTTGAAAACCTGCTGTAAGTGCTAAGCCTGCCGCTATTGCGATAGTACATTTTGATAACTTCATAAAAGCTCCATTCTGTATTGTTAGACCATTTTGTTAGGAGGAGCCAAACTCAATTTTAAAGAGAGACTCCAGTTAATTATCTGGTCTTATTAAGTCATGAAAGAGCTCGATGAAGCGTCTCAACCGCTCAGTTAATACCAATACATATTAGATTTGTGAGCCATAAGACATATAAAGATGTTGGTTCGTAACTTATGGAAAATAAACAATTTTATTAAGCAACACTCTCCTTTATCGACTCAGTGCATCGACACGATTTACGGTATTGAGACGGAGTCATATTACAGTTCGCTTTAAAAACACGGTTAAATGTGGGCTTCGAGTTGAAACCACCTTGGTAAGCAATATCAAGCAGTGTCAGTGAACGATGACTAGGGTCTTGCATTATTGCTTGAACGGTTTTTATTCGGTGTTCATTAATGTAGGTATAGAAATTCTTGCCCAATTCTTCACTGAATACTTGAGTAAGATAATGGCGTGGTATTGATAATTGTAATGCCAATTTATCGGCAGTTAAATTTGGGTCTAAATACGGTTTTTCTTTGTCTATGTAGCTCTCGATTAATAAAAGCAGTTCTCTTGCTTTATCATGGGTTAACCCAGAGCGTTCATATCGTACTTTATGGTGACATGTCTCTCTAGAAATATCATTTTGAGCGTCATTGAGCACAAAAGTATCGGGTTCTTGTTGAGTTTCTGATGTGGGTGACGAGGCTTCAGTAAATGAAGTCGATGCATGGTTAGGATTACTCTTTTTACTAAGGATTGGGTAGAAGACTTGCAGCTGGTTGAGTCCAAAAAAACTTAATACAAACATAAAGGTGAGTAACGCGAAGATTCGAGTGTGCAGTAGCTCGGGAAAAGAGAACAGCATAAATATAAAGGGTTGAATTGAAGTGACAATCAGTCCAATGCTTAGCCACCTTAACCATTTCAAAGATATTGACGATGAAAGAGAAGAGAATTGGTCCAACACGTTCTGTTTATGCTTCTTCAATCGATTTAAGGTCACGCTCGCGTAGCCCAAAGACGAGGCTAGAATTGCAGTGGAAAGTAGGTTACCGAATAGGCTGTTGTTGATATCAAGGTTAGGGTTAAAGGTTAACTCTGGTACAAAAAGTAGCTTGTATATGACTGCGAGAATAAAGGGCAATGAATGGACCACAAATTGATTTTTTGTCCAATTATAGCCATTGGTTATATAGTTGGTATACAGCAGGAGTAGTGGCCCAAACGTTAGCGCGTAAGGCAGTTTATCTTTTAAGAGTGGAATAGGGAGGTCAAAACCCTGAGGGCACACTAAATCAGAAACCATCGGCAATGCTAGAAACATCATCCAGAAAACTAGAATCATATCGCCAGTATTTCTTGGCTTTCTAGAAAGCAAAAATAGAATGATAAACAGAGAATGTACGATGCCTAAATAAAGCAGTACTTCCATGTTTCGAGTCCTCCATTTGAAATGTACGAAAGGATCAAGAGCTTCGATTTGTGTTAGTGCATTCTAATTTATGGCTAAATACAAGACGCAGTGGGTAGTCTCATTTCATTAAAATGACCATTTCATATGCGGGAAGGGAGATTCCATAAATGAAGTGGTGAATAGGTGGGCATTCTTGTTGATCGTATTTACGGATGAATTATCTATCCGACAAATGAATTTATAAGGCTTAATTCTATTGCTGATAGGCGCGCTCGCTTTTATAATATCGCCCCTCACTAAACAGCGTATATTGCGAAACAATTTTTAAGGTTAACATAAACTCAATGACCATTGATCCATCTCATCTAGGCTATGCTGCGGCATTCTGTACGACATGCTCTTTTATTCCTCAAGTTATTCATACACTAAAGACAAAAAACACGGATGCAATATCGTTGGGGATGTACTTATTTTTTGTATTTGGGGTTGCGTTGTGGTTAATCTATGGGCTATTTGATTGGAATCTACCGATAATTGTTGCCAATACCGCAACACTGAGTCTTGCTTCGGTGATTTTGGTTGTTAAGCTTAGAAGCGTGTTTGCGAAACGTAAAGAGACGTGCCTACCTTAGAGTTTGGTTTTAGGTTGATACTGATAGACGTGCTGCGATAGCACGTCTGTAACTCACCGATTTAATGGCTTACTTTGGTTGAGCGTCGATGCATTGACCGTGAATCGCTTGTCCTTCTGGCGCCATAAGATACAAATAGAGTGGAATAATATCTTCTGGTGTCTTCAGGTTATCTGGATTTTCTGCAGGAAAGGCTTGTGCACGCATCTTGGTCCGTGTGCCACCTGGATTGATAGCATTGACTCGAACAGATGTATCGCTCAACTCATCCGCAAGAACTTGCATCATTCCTTCTGTTGCAAACTTAGACATCGCGTAGACACCCCAATATGCTCGTCCAACATGGCCGACGCTTGATGTGGTGAAAATCACTCGTCCATCATCAGACTTATGCAGCAAAGGCAAAAGGGTTTGTGTCATTAGAAAGGGCGCTTTCACATTGACTTGCATCACCTCATCGTAAGCGTCTTCGCCTATATGTTCGAATGGGGTAATAACACCTAATAGACCTGCGCTGTGCAAAATACCATCTAACTGACCAAATTGACCATCAATTGTGTCCGCCATGTCTTGATAATTCTGTTTGGTGGCACCATTCATATCTAAAGGAATGATGGCTGGTTGTGCCGCACCCAGGTTTTCGATTTCATCGTAAGTTTGTTCTAGCTTAGCCACGGTTCGACCTAACAAGATAACCGTTGCGCCATGCTGAGCATAGCTGATTGCTGCTTGTTTACCGATGCCATCACCTGCACCCGTGACCAAAATGGTTTTGCCTTTAAGAGCTTGCGAAGAAACAGAATAATCCACGCTCTACCGCCTTATCGTTATGATTTATTTATTAAGATGGGTACAATACACCAAATCGCACATGAGAGGATTACATCAGTGGAATTTTTATTAGATTATGGCTTATTTTTAGCTAAGATTGCGACTGTGGTCGTGGCTATTGTAGCTGTACTGATCATTATTAAGTCGGTTAACGGAAAGCATCCATCATCAAAAGGTGAGTTGGAAGTGGTTAACTTGACAGAGAAACATAAGAATACCGTTGAGCATTTAGAGCATCATATTCACGATGAAGCCTTTCTTAAAGCTCGTCATAAAGCGGAAAAGAAAGACGAGAAAGCGAAACACAAATCTGAAACTAAAGAAATTAAGAAAGCCGCTAAAGCTGGCACACTGGAAGCGAAGCGCGACGCACATCTTTTTGTGTTGAACTTCAACGGCAGTATTGATGCAAAAGAAGTCAGCGCACTTCGTGAGGAGATCACTGCGATTCTCGCTATTGCTCAAGAAGGTGATGAAGTATTGCTTAAGCTCGAATCTGGCGGTGGTATGGTCCATGGTTACGGTTTGGCATCCTCACAACTTGACCGCTTAAAAGCGAAAGAGATTAAGTTAACGATTGCCGTTGATAAAGTCGCGGCGAGTGGTGGTTATATGATGGCATGTATAGCCGATCATGTAGTCTCAGCGCCTTTTGCGATCGTCGGTTCAATTGGCGTGATTGCTCAATTGCCTAACTTTAGTAAGCTTTTAAAGAAACATGATATTGAATATGAGCAACTTACCGCAGGCGAATTTAAGCGCACTTTAACAATGTTTGGTGAAAACACAGATAAAGCGCGTGAGAAATTCAAACAAGAGTTAGAAGAAACTCACGGCTTGTTTAAAGACTTTATTCGTGAACGTCGTCCTTCTTTAGATGTGGACTCGGTTGCAACGGGAGAGCATTGGTTTGGAACTCAAGCACACAAACTTGGATTGGTTGATGAGATAAAAACGTCTGATGATTTGATTGTAGATGCGTGTCAGGAGAAAACCGTGCTTGCGATCAGTTATGTACAGAAGAAAAAGCTTACTGATAAGCTATCCGGTGTTGCTGGAGAAGCTGCTGAAAACGTATTTATGAGATTGCTCAGCCGCGGGCAACGACCAATCGTTTAATGACGCCCCAGAGAATAATAAACCTCGCAATTGCGGGGTTTTTCTTTGTTAAGGCGAGCTAGATGGTTATGTAATAACGTAAGAGCAAATGGCTCATTGAGATAATAATCTAGGAAAATAAATCTGTTAGATAAAAACAGGCAAACTTCACTTGCAGAATAGGGCGTGAACAAGTAACGTGACGCCAGTTTTTCTACATACATCACATTTTTATAAAGGGTCTGGTTTTGATTTCAACCGCAAATATTACTCAACAGTTTGGTGCTAAGCCGCTGTTTGAAAACATTTCAGTTAAATTTGGCGAAGGCAATCGCTACGGTCTTATTGGTGCTAATGGTTGTGGTAAATCAACCTTTATGAAAATTCTAAGTGGTGAGCTCGAGCAAACCAGTGGCAATGTGAGTTACGACCCTAACGAGCGTGTTGCAAAGCTGAACCAGGATCAGTTTGCGTATGAAGAGTACACGGTTGTTGATACTGTTATTATGGGTTTCAAAGAACTCTGGGAAGTAAAACAAGAACGTGACCGCATCTATTCTTTAGCTGAAATGAGCGAAGAAGATGGAATGAAAGTGGCTGACCTTGAAACAGAATTTTCTGAAATGGACGGTTATATGGCCGAATCCAAAGCCGGTGAATTACTGTTGGCGGTGGGTATTCCTCTTGAGCAGCATTATGGTTTGATGAGTGAAGTTGCTCCCGGCTGGAAACTGCGTGTGCTGTTAGCACAGGTATTATTCGCAGACCCGCACATCATGTTGCTTGACGAACCAACCAACAACCTGGATATGGATACGATTCGCTGGCTTGAAGAGACGTTAAACCAGCGTAACTGCACCATGATTATCATCTCGCACGACCGTCACTTTCTAAACTCGGTTTGTACTCATATGGCTGATTTGGATTACGGCGAATTACGTCTTTATCCAGGAAACTACGATGAATACATGATGGCAGCTTCTCAAGTACGTGAACGTTTGTTGTCTGATAACGCAAAGAAAAAAGCACAAATTGCAGAGCTACAAACCTTCGTTGCTCGTTTCTCGGCTAATGCATCAAAAGCGAAGCAGGCAACATCACGAGCGAAACAAATTGATAAGATTCAGCTAGATGAAGTTAAAGCATCAAGTCGTCAAAATCCATTTATTCGTTTCGAGCAGTCAAAAGAGCTGTTCCGTAATGCTCTAGTTGTCGAAAACCTAACTCAAGGTTTTGACAATGATCTCTTTAGTGATTTTTCGGCAATTTTTGAAGTTGGCGAACGTGTCGCAATTATTGGTGAAAATGGCGTAGGTAAAACCACGCTCTTGAATACATTAGCAGGCGTATTAGCGCCTCGCAGCGGAACGTATCAATGGTCTGAAAACTCGAATATTGGTTATTACGCTCAAGATCATGCCCATGATTTTGAGAAAGATATGACGCTTTTTGATTGGATGAACCAATGGCGTCAAGAAGGCGATGATGAGCAAGTTATTCGTAGCTTCTTAGGCCGTATGCTGTTTAGTCAAGACGATATTAAGAAGTCAGTTAAAGTCCTGTCTGGTGGTGAGCAAGGTCGTATGCTTTTAGGTAAGCTTATGATGCACAAACCAAATATGCTGCTGATGGATGAACCAACCAACCACATGGATATGGAATCTATCGAGTCATTAAACACGGCCCTTGAGCAATATAAAGGCACGTTGTTTTTCGTTTCTCATGACCGTATCTTTGTTGATTCTCTGGCGACGCGAGTTATCGTAATTAGTGACAATAAAATTACTGACTTTAAAGGCAGTTATGCTGAATATCTTCGTTCGCAGGGGATTAGCGGGTAGTTATTAGATATTGATAATGAAAGCCACACGTATGTGTGGCTTTTTTGTTTCTGGTTCTATTCTTCTAGTTCACTACGATCTCTATACATATCAGCAATCTTAATAAAGCCTGATTCTACCGCTAGAAATGCATCGACAACATCTGGGTCGAAGTGAGACCCAGAACCTTCCAGAATGATAGACTTGGCTTTCTCATGACTGAACGCTGGCTTATACACACGTTTTGAAATTAAGGCATCATAAACATCCGCCAGCGCCATTAAACGTCCTGCTATTGGGATATCGTCGTGGCTTAGCTTATTAGGGTAACCCGAGCCATCCCATTTTTCGTGGTGTGTTAGCGAAATCTCTCGTGCCACGGTTAAGAATGAACTATTTCCTAGTTGGTCCTCAGCAATTGACAATGCATCAGCGCCAATTTGCGGGTGTCCTTTCATAATATCGAACTCTTCGTCTGTGAGCTTTCCAGGTTTAAGTAGGACAGAGTCAGGAATGCCAACTTTGCCGACATCATGAAGAGGGGCGGATTTGTACAATAAGTCAATGTAGTGAGGCGTTAGTTGTTGCTGGTGTTTCTCGTGTTTTGATATTTCGATAGCGAGAATTTTCACATACTCTTGAGTTCGAATGATGTGAGCACCAGTTTCGTTATCTCTCGATTCAGCGAGAGCTGCAAGCCCAACAATGGCGGCATCACGAGTGACTTGTATCTCCTCTTGACTGCGTTCAAGATAGTCGAGCATTGAATTAGTCATTAAGGCAACGGCCCCAAGTTCATCATTTGAATATACTGGAAGGCGGCTAGAGATTTCTCCGGAGGTTACTCGTATTAGAGCTTCCTCATGTCCAGCAAAGATACGTTTAAGTAGCGAACTCCAAATCGTCATGATGTAAATCGAATAAGCAATTAGAACAACAGACACATAAACGAACTCTTTAATAACACTAATCTTGCCACTACCATCGAGCAATTTTTGGGGATTATTTTCGAGCCAAAAAACGTCTTTAACTCCAATCATGGTCAGGGATATGGTCAAAAATGCAAGTAAAAGCACGACAAGAACAATAGCTTGAGTGACCATAGAGCGTCTTTCATCTGTCGATGGGATACTGGCGGATGCAGCAGTATCGTCAAGAGAATAAATTTTGGCCTGTAGATCAAGAATGAAGCCGGTTAAGAAGCCAAAAAGGGCCATTCCAAAGATCACTTTGGCATTGCTATCCAGAGGGAATTCATAGCTAATAGAGTAATAAGCAGCAAATGGAAGACTCGCTAAAAGTGCTAGGCTAACATCAAGATTGACCAGGTTTTTCATGCCTAAAAAGTTGAATTGTGTAGATACTATATGGCGAATGATAAATAAAACGCTGTATGTCAAACCCACATGGTAGAGTATTTCTAATCCAGTGAGTGTTTCAAGCATTGGGCAAACTCTACCCCCATAAGTCCCAAAAACGACCGCGGCGGTGAAATAGTAGAGGAATGTCTTATTAGGATCGTAGTTTATTTTATTCATGCGCTTCACTTTGAATTGAATACCTATGGGACAACACCGATTCTTGCGTGAGGAATAAGCGATCTCATTACCTTTAAAAAAAGCTCTAATCCATAAATTGTAGTTCAAACTGTCAGAATGTCTTATTTACGATATTTAAAAATGTAACTCTAGATAAATGAGTGACAAATTCGATGCGTAGTGAGATACAATTTTGACTCCTTTTTTTAAAAGCCATCTTTGTACTCGAAGTCTTTAATGATTAGTAAAGAGTGAGAAACTAAAGTCGATATTTCAATTCGATAGAATAAGTGGAGAAGAATAATGAAAATAACATTGGTCACATTAGCGATGGCTATGCTGTTAACTGGTTGTGCAGAAACACTTAAGGGCGTAAAAAAAGATTCATCCACAATATGGGAGCAAACAAAAACAACGACTGGTGAAGTGGTTGATGGAACAAGAGAGGCCATTCACAACGCAACGGAGTAGAATAAACTCAAAAGCCAATCAAGCACATCAAAATAGATAGGCATTGATTGACTTCAGTGTGACTCGAGATTCACTATAATTGTCGATGGTTGGGTGTTATGAAGGCGAGGAATATCCCTGCAACTAGGCCGATAAGATGTGCTTCAATTGCAATGGGTGCATCGATCATCTCTTCTGTAGAGGCTAATGGTCCAGCCCATTGTTCCCATCCAACTTTTACGATTATCCCTAAGACTAACAGCCAACTGCTTGCTTTTCCTTTCATTAATTCCTGCAGCGCACCGTAGACGAATAAACCATGTAATGTTCCTGAAAGCCCGACATATTGGTCGATATTAGAGAATGGTATTAACGCTCCACCCACGATGATTGATAAAGCAATGGTGATCACTAGTAGTTGAAATGGGTGCGATTGAAAAATGATTCCGATCAGCCATAATGCGGCAACATTCATTATGAGGTGTGGTAGGTTTGTATGGGTAAGGTTTCCTGTTAAAATTCGCCACCATTCGCCATCGAGAATAAGTTCTCTATCCCATATCATAGCGTGGGATACTACCGGGTGCTGAGCAAAGATACAGATTAGGGTAATTATGGCTAAAATTAGGATTCGATACATATGACTTCTCGTTATTGCTCTCAATGTGGAAAGGCTAAAAGAGCATGTATTTGCTCAACAATTCAAACGCTTAATTCTAATTTGGAACTTGTTATTCTTCAGCATCCAACAGAAGAACATCGTCCAATGGGCACAGCGAAAATACTGGCACTGTCTTTACCAAACTCACATCTCTTTATTGGTGAGGACTTCTCCAATCACGAGGGTCTAAATCGACTTCTCGGTGATGCAGAGTATGAGCATTTTGTATTATATCCGAGAGAATACGCTATCGCACTCTCAAATAAACCTACAAAGAACAGCAATAGCCGAAAACAACGTGCAATTCTCTTAGATGGTACATGGAAGAAAGCCTACAAAATATGGCAGTTGTCGAGCAATCTACATTGCTTGCCTTGTGTTAAGTTACCAAGCGAGTTGCATGGAAATTATCGAATTCGGAAAGCGCCTGATCCAAACGCTTTATCGACGGTTGAGGCAGGGTTTCATCTGCTTTCTTTGTGGCATCCAGAACGAGATTTTTCATCACTGATCACTACATTTGAGAAGATGATTGAGTTTCAAATTGCACAAATGCCAGCAGGGATTTTTGAACGCAATTATCTGAACAAAAAAAACTAAGCATATAAAGGCGTTAGTTTTTATCGGATGCTATTACTCGAAAACAGTTCTTGATGAAGACGTTGTGCGTAGGCATCGGTCATGGCTGCGATATAGTCACAGATCACACGCATACCTTGATCGGATTGCTGTTCAGCCAGTCGCCATTTTTGTTGCGTTGATTCAGGGAGTAATCGTTCAGGATCAGCATTTAATGCTTCAAATAATTCCATAATGATCTGCTGCCCCTTATATTCGAAGCGCTGAACTTGAGGATTTTGAATCACATAATGACTGACGAATTGTTTTAACACACCTAAAGCTTGTGCCATCGCTGGTTCGAGAATGGCATTATACGCTAGCAATGGAGAGTCAAAGTGGCAATCTACTGGTTGAATTCGCGCGTTCGTTAGTAAAGCGTTCACCATTCCACCAATGGCATCCTTTCGCTTAAAATGCTCTCCGGAAAATAGCATATCACTGATCGAGTCTAGATTCGTTTCAAACCAAGGATCACCGCATTGAGCTAAGTTAGCTTCGGCTGCTTCTCGCCACTGATTGCGATTAACCATGCCTAAAACGATAGCATCTTCTAAATCGTGGACGCCGTAAGCAATATCGTCCGCCAGCTCCATGATGGAACAATCGAGAGATTTAAACCGAGTTTTCTGATGTCGATTTGGGTTGTCGTTCATTGGGTCACGTAACGTTGCGATCTGTTTTTTATCATGATCACTTAACGGTTCAAATACGCTCGCAAGCTTAGTTTGATCGCAGTCATACACTCCTTTCGCGGGTGCCCAATCTTTGGCTTTGAGCTGGCGTTGATTAATCGGTGGGTGTGGCTGAGTTTTAGCGCTTAGTTGGCTAATCAATACTGGATATTTTAGCAATCCAAGTAGAGTGCGACGAGAAAGGTTCATACCATGGTGTTCGGTATATGGCTCTAGGCGAGTCACGATTCGAAATGTTTGTGCATTGCCTTCAAAGCCACCGTGGTCACGCATCATATAATTTAGGGCAACTTCACCACCGTGACCATAGGGTGGGTGACCAATATCATGAGCTAAACAGAGAGAATCAATTAAGCTATCTGAGCCCAGTAGTGAATTCAGTTCTGGGTGTTTCAGTTTTAATTGAGCGGCAATTCCAGTTCCTATCTGCGCGGCCTCAAGGGAGTGAGTCAGCCTCGTACGATGAAAGTCATTCAGGTTAGTACCATGAATTTGAGTTTTGGCTTGTAAGCGACGAAAAGCAGCTGAGTGGAGAATGCGAGCGCGATCGCGTTGGAATGGACTTCGATGGTCATTGAGGCGAAGTTTGTTTTCATCATTATGACGCAATTCCCAAAGTGGGTTTATCGTTAGGTCCATATTTACTCCTGATTCGTAACTTAATTTACCAACCTGTTCTTGCTGTAAGATCTTAGTTTAGCTGATTTCATCCAAAGTAAGTTCAAAACTGGGGGCGAAGGTGTTTAAAAAGTAAGTCATTTCAGGTGATTTACGTTGCTCTAACGTGACATCAAGACGCTTTTTCGCCAGTGCGTATTCATGGTTTCCTGCGCTGAGCTCTTCTAAACATTTGAGGTACGCACACAAACAGTCTGCCTGTTTTACGATGAGTTCATCTTCTTCGTACACGGCATCTGAAAGCAAATATGGTTTGAAATCATCGTGGAACTCTTCGGGAAGCATAGAGAGGAGTTTTTGCTCCGCCGCCGCTTCAATTTTTTTATACTCTTTAGCGATTTCTGGATTGTAGTATTTGACAGGTGTTGGCAGGTCACCTGTGAGCACTTCACTGCTGTCGTGATACATTGCTTTTATTGCAATACGCTCAGGGTTCGTTGAACCGCCAAATTTTCTGTTTTTAATCAGAGCGAGTGCATGAGCCACAAACGCCACTTGTAAACTGTGCTCGGAAACGTTTTCTTTAGAAACAGAACGCATGAGTGGCCAGCGCTGAATTAATTTCATTCTGGCTAGGTGTGCAAAAAAATGACTCTCTTTCATAAAGCTCGGCATTCCTAATAAGGTTATAAAAATGGTATATACAAAAAGGCTCACTTCTAGTGTACCGAAGTGAGCCTTTTCTGCCTACCGAATCCATTCGTGATACTGTCGATAGGTGTTATGGTTGATAATACTATTGTTTATAAGTACTTAAGAAACGTTCGAAACGACCAATCGCCATTTCGAGCAGCTCGACATGAGGTAAAAAGACAATCCGTAGATGATCCGGTTTTGGCCAATTAAACCCAGACCCCTGAACAAGAAGCACTTTTTCTTGGATTAAGAAGTCGAGCACTAATTGTTGGTCATCTTGAATATTGAATTTTTTCTGATCCAATTTCGGGAAAAGATACATCGCTCCTTTGGGCTTTACGCACGATACCCCAGGAATTTGGTTAATCAGTTCCCAAGCACGATCACGTTGCTCAAGAAGGCGTCCTCCAGGAAGAATCAGCTCATTGATGCTTTGATAGCCTCCGAGCGCGGTTTGAATCGCGTGCTGCATCGGCATATTTGGGCACAATCGCATCGATGCCAACATATCTAAACCAGAAATATATCCCTCAGCGAAATGTTTTGGCCCAGTGATAAACATCCAACCTGTTCGAAATCCACAGACACGATAGGCTTTCGAAAGACCATTAAATGTCACCATTAATACATCGTCTGCAAGAGTTGCAATTGATGTATGTACAGCTCCGTCATAAAGAACTTTATCGTAGATTTCGTCAGCAAAAATAATGAGTTTGTGCTGACGTGCGATTTCAATTACTTCGAGTAAGAAGTCACGACTGTACACGGCGCCCGTTGGGTTATTCGGGTTGATTAATACAATGCCGCGTGTTCTTGGGGTAATCTTTTTCTTTATATCATCAAGGTCAGGATACCAATCTGATTCTTCATCACACATATAATGAATGGCTTTACCACCAGATATCGAAACAGAGGCTGTCCATAGTGGGTAATCTGGGGCAGGTACGAGCATCTCATCGCCATCATTGAGTAATGCTTGCATCGACATGCCAATTAACTCAGATGCACCATTACCGATATAGACATCCTCGACATCGAGAGAGCGCAGTCCCTTTTTCTGATAATATTGAACCACGGCCTTACGAGCAGAGTAGATCCCTTTGGAGTCGCCATAACCTTGCGATGTTGGAAGATTTCGAATGACATCGACTAGGATTTCATCTGGGGCGTCAAAACCGAATGGGGCGGTGTTACCAATATTGAGTTTGAGGATTTTCTGCCCCTCTTCTTCCATGCGTTTAGCATGTTTCAGTACTGGGCCCCTAATGTCGTAGCAGACATTATCGAGTTTGGATGACATCCCGATATTTTGCATTGCAAGATTCCTGAAAATGAATGAAATTTCTTATTAAGTTACACTAAATTAAGGTTTAAAAGAATAATAATCTAAATTGTTTCGTCAATTTATTTATATTAATTTAGATGGGAAACAAAATCCTATCGGATGAACCTTGATTTAAAACTCTTCTGTCAATAGAGTAGCGGCATTATCCGTTTTATCGAGTTATTTGAGGTTGCCTTGTCGTATTTCTATCAAGCTATCGATCAATTAATTAGTATGATTAATTCTGCTGAAAAGGAGAGCCGCGTTACGCTTTCTTTAGCATCCGAATTTGAAACCGATTTAATCGATTGGCTCGATGCCCAACCTTTATTTCCAAAATTTTTCTGGCATTCACGTGATGGGCAAGAGCAAGTTGTCGCATTAGGGCAGCTGTACACGTTTTTAGACCCTACGCCCGCCTATAAAATTCTCGCGCCCGGTCAACGAGTATGGGGTGGTCGCTCTTTTGATGGGCGTAGTGAGAAAAACCCTCGTTGCATGTCGTCACTGTTCTTTTTACCTCAGTTCGAGTTAACTTGTCGTGATGGTTCATGGATGCTAGCGGCTAACTTTACCGAAGATAAAAGCCGTACAGTAGAAGGGCTACGTAAATTAAAGGCGGCAGCAGAGCCGCTGGGTGCGATCTCTACCGAAATTACAAAATTTGAACATCTTCCTAATCACGATGAATGGTCACAGTTAGTTGATAAAGCACTTGGTCAAATAGAAGAAAACCAGTTTAAGAAAGTGGTGCTGGCTCGCGAAACTCGGGTCGAACTTGATCAACACATTAGTGCTTCACAATTGATGAAATCCAGTTATGCAATCAATAACAATAGCTTTCATTTTATGCTGGTTTTAGATCGTAAACACTGTTTTATGGGGTCGACACCAGAACGCCTGTATCATCGTCAATATCAAACATTACGCTCAGAAGCGCTTGCCGGCACGACAGGGCGCAGTGATGATGCAGAGAAAGATGAGAAAATGTCAGCTTGGTTGGGCAGTGATACTAAGAATCTAGTTGAAAACCAATATGTGGTTGATGATTTAGTCGAACGGATTAAACCCCTCTCGAGTCAGGTGATGGTAGATGACCAAGTACAGTTGATTAAATTACGTAAGGTTCAGCATTTAAGACGCTCAATCACCGCAGAGCTAGAAAGAGGAGTGAATGGCGTTAAACTGCTTGATGCCTTGCAACCAACGGCAGCCGTTGCGGGGTTCCCTCGTGAACCTGCACTTGAGTTTATTACGGAAAATGAGCCCTTTCCCCGTGGCTGGTATGCCGGTTCTATTGGATACATCAGTCATGAAGAAGCGCAATTTTGTGTTGCAATTCGAAGTGCCTTAGTCACTGAAAATCAAGTTAAATTATACGCTGGAGCCGGAATTGTCCCAGGTTCAGTAGCCGAGTGTGAATGGCAGGAGTTAGACCGAAAAATGTCGACATTACTCAGTTTAATTAACGATAGCTGTTCATTTGAGACAGTATCGTGAGTGATAACCAAGCTCAGTTAAATCGAGTTTGGAGTCAGGTTTTACTCGAAGAGCTAAGTCGGATTGGTGTTAGCCAAGTCTGCGTTGCCCCAGGTTCACGTTCTACACCGCTAACTCTAGAAGCAGATGCCAACCCTAAGTTAACGGTGCATTCTCATTTTGACGAGCGTGGTTTGGGGTTTTTAGCTCTTGGGCTTGCCAAAGCTAGCCATAAACCTGTCGCCGTCATCGTTACCTCAGGGACTGCGGTCGCCAATTTGTTACCTGCTGTTGCTGAAGCAAACCTAACCAAAGAAAGGCTGATTTTACTGACGGCTGATCGACCACCAGAACTTGTTGGATGTGGTGCCAATCAAGCCATTGTTCAGCCCGGAATCTTCTCTAGCCATGTTACCGCAGCCCTTAATCTTCCATCTCCTAATACCTCGTTTTCTCTTCCCTATTTACTGACTTCAATCGATGAATTATTACATAAGCAAGCACTAGAAGGTGGGGCGATACATATAAACTGTCCTTTTCCTGAGCCGTTATACTGTAAGAGTGATATCGAATATTCTGACTATTACAACTCAGAGTTACTTGCTTGGTCTAAGAGCGATAAGGCCTTCACTAAGCCCGATAAATTGGTGGTTGAAAATCGGTGTAATGAGATCGATTTTCAATGGTTGAATCAACGCAAAGGTGTTTTTGTCTTAGGGCAGCTCGAGCTAGCAGAGGCACAAAAAGCCTTCAAGTTAGCTCAAAATTTAGGTTGGCCAGTGTTGTGTGATCCTCAATCTGGAGTGACGAGTGATTGGGCACATTATGATCTTTGGTTACAGCATCCACCGTTCGCCAAGCAGCTCTCGGCATGTGATTGTATTGTGCAATTTGGTTCGCGAATTGTGTCCAAACGACTGCATGCGTGGTTGAAACAGCAAGTCTTAGAGCAAGCCGCGCACTATTTCTATGTTTCTCCGCTCAGTCAGCGCGATAATCCTCAGCATTTGCCTCAAACCCATATCATTGCCAATGCCAATCAACTATGTGAACAATGGTACCAAGGTGATCCTCCTTCAAGTGCTCTTCATCATGGTTGGGTAAAGGCTCTCGATGAACCTTTATATTTAGCGAAACAGAATCTAGAGAAGCTCGATCTTGATGAATCTGTTTCTGAAATTATGTTAGCGAAAGCCATTCACCTCCTTCCAACTGAGGCGGACTTATTTATTGGCAATAGCATGATTGTTCGCCTTATCGATATGTTTGCTCAGTTAAATAACCGAGAGACCTTTAGCAATCGAGGCGCATCGGGCATTGATGGTTTGGTAGCCAGTGCGGTTGGTGTTCAGAAAGCCCGATCTTGCCCATTAATTTTGCTGATCGGCGATACATCCCTTCTTTACGATTTAAACTCTTTAGCCCTAGTCGCACAGCAGACTCAACCATTTATCATCATAGTCACCAACAATGATGGGGGGGCAATATTCGACATGTTACCGGTCCCTGAACAGAAAAAACTGGAACTCTATCAAATGCCACATGGCTTTGAATTTCAGCATGCGGCAGCACAGTTTGGGCTCTCTTATTTTGTACCGAATTCCACTCGCGACTTAATCGACAGTGTCACGCAACATATTGATCAAGGTCGAGGTGGTTTGGTTGTCGAAGTTAAGACAGCAAACCATTCGATATCAACACTGATTCAACAACAGGTGAATAAAATTTATGCTCTCAAATAAGTATTACCCGAGATCGGAAAGTGTTCACTCTAAGCCATCGCCGACATTTGTGTTTCTCCATGGATTTTTGGGGGATAGCAATGAATGGAATCAGGTTGTTGAGCAACTTGAGGAGAATGATTGTCTAACCATCGATGTCTGTCGTCATGGTCGAAGTGTTTATCGAGAGTGTGAGGGATTTGACGATACTTGTAAGATGATAAAAGAGACCATAATTCGTCGTTTAGAACCTAATGTTCCTGTTATTTTGGTTGGGTATTCGTTGGGTGCGCGAATCGCCATGTATGGGTTAGCAAAGCAACTCTGGAATGGGATTACCTTGGTAGGCTTAATCTCTGAAGGCGGCAACTTAGGAATTGAAGATATTCAATTGCGTCAACGTCGTATGGAGTCTGATCTTAACTGGGCACGGCGCTTCTCTTTGGAGCCGATTGAGCATGTATTAACCGATTGGTACCATCAGCCGATTTTTTCTGATTTAAATGATGAGCAAAGACAAGGACTCGTGACCTTGCGGAGTGATAATCTAGGTGTTTGTGTCGCAGAAATGTTGATTGCCACCTCTTTGGGGAAGCAGCCTTATCTTCTCGATGAGCTTAAGCAACAGTCGCTGCCGATACATTATATCTGTGGTGCGAGAGACTCTAAGTTTAGTCAGCTTGCTGAAAAAAGCGGGTTGCCATATACCCAAGTTGCGAAAGCAGGGCACAACGTACACAAAGAACAACCCAACGCATATGTGGCGTGTTTACGTAAATTCATAACCCACACTTGTGATGTGTAGAAATGAGAACTCATAGGTAAAACGATGACGATAACAGTTGGAATAACAGAACAAGAACTTTACGCGCCGGTTGAATGGCAAGAATGCAATCAAGGTTACGAAGATATTCATTACCATAAATCTACGGACGGAATCGCAAAGATTACGATTGCTCGCCCACAAGTCCGAAATGCATTCCGGCCACAGACCGTTAAGGAAATGCTCAATGCGTTGGCCGATGCGCGTTATGATTCTAATGTTGGTGTGATTATATTAACTGGGTTAGGTGAAGATGCCTTCTGCTCTGGTGGAGACCAAAAAATCCGTGGTGATTATGGTGGCTATAAAGATGATACGGGTACTCACCACCTTAATGTTCTCGATTTTCAACGTGATATCCGAACCTGTCCTAAACCTGTAATTGCGTCTGTTGCTGGTTGGTCTGTTGGTGGTGGTCATGTTCTTCATATGATGTGCGATTTAACCATTGCAGCAGACAATGCAAAATTTGGCCAAACCGGTCCAAAAGTTGGGTCGTTTGATGGCGGTTGGGGAGCTTCTTACATGGCTCGTATTGTCGGCCAGAAAAAAGCTCGTGAGATATGGTTCTTGTGTCGATTCTATGATGCTCAGGAAGCGTTGGATATGGGATTGGTCAATACCGTTGTTCCATTAGAAGAGTTAGAGAAAGAGACCGTTCGCTGGTGTCGTGAAGTGCTTCAACATAGTCCAATGGCATTGCGTTGTCTTAAAGCGGCGCTGAATGCCGATTGCGATGGTCAAGCAGGATTACAAGAGCTTGCAGGGAACGCCACAATGATGTTCTATATGACTGATGAAGGGCAAGAGGGACGAAACGCGTTTAATGAAAAACGCCGACCAGATTTCAATAAGTTTCCACGAAACCCATAAGCTTCAGAGCGAGATCATTTGATTGACGGCCATAACACTTGTAGACATTATGGCCATTTGAAATACATCACGAGGGTACAATGGATGTGTCCTCGTTTAGACAAAAATAAAAAACGTAACTAAGCAACGTCATGTGCATGGTTTGTAGGTATAGAAAACATCGCTTAGATCGATGTTTTCTCATTTAGGGGTTACATTGCTATGCGAAGTGCAAAACTGTATCGCTACCGTCTACCAATGGATAGCGGGGTTATTCTTCGTCAAGAAAAGTTACTTGAACGTGTTGGTTTTATTATCGAACTGCATGATGATGAAAAAGTCGGGCGCGGTGAAGTCGCTCCGCTTATAACGTTTAATTTAGAATCGGTCGAAGAGGCCGGAATTCAGGCGCAAGAGCAACTGACACTTTGGTGCCAAGGTCATGAGCCAAATTACGAAGAGTTGTATCCATCTGTCGCGTTTGGTCTATCTGCGGCTCTCATGGAATTAAACGACGAGTTGCCTCAAGATGGTAACTTTTTTGCCGCGCCACTTGGTGTCGGCGATCCTGATGAATTGATTGCTAAATTAAAAGAGATGCCGGGGGAGCGTGTTGCAAAAATTAAAGTAGGTATGCATGAAGCGGTTCGTGATGGTCTTACTATTAACTTATTGCTTGAATCCATTCCCGATCTAAAACTGCGCTTAGACGCGAATCGCGCTTGGACTTCTGAAAAAGCAAAGATTTTTGCCAGCCGCATTGCTCATTCTTATCGCCAACGTATTGTTTATATTGAAGAACCTTGTCAATCGCCAAGTGATAGTATCGCGTTTGCGATTGATACTGGGATTGCCGTTGCGTGGGATGAAACATTGCAAGCATCGTTACGTGATCCCAACTTTAGGTTGGAAGATTTGACCGGTGTTAAAACCATCATAATTAAGCCAACCATGATTGGCTCTATCCAACGTTGCCAATATTTGATTGAGAAAGCGCATCGTTTGGGGATTAAACCCGTGATAAGTTCAAGCTTGGAATCTAGCTTAGGGTTATGTCAACTGGCTCGAGTTGCACATTTACTATTGCCAGATGAAGTCCCCGGCCTCGACACGATTAATTTATACCAAGTTCAACTCGAAACCCCTTGGCCTGGAAGTGAGCTTCCACTTGTTAGTTTGGAATCTCAGGAGTTAATTTGGAGCGCATAAATGAGCACAAGTACGACTCAAAGTAGTCAAGATTGCTTATTTAATTATTGGGCTGAATCTCGGCCCAATCAGATCGCATTGATCCATGGCACGTGTCAATATCACTGGAAGGATGTGCAAGACACAACGGCCGCTGTAGCACGCTATCTCGGACAACATGGTTTGGTCAAAGGTGATACCTTAGTGGTTCTTGGGAAGAATCATCCTCATCATTTATGGCTATTTCTCGCGGCAATGATGCTCGATATTCGCGTCAGCTTTATCGCTTCAAGCCCAGTATCGGTCATCCGTAATAAATTAAGGCAGCTAGTTCAATCTGACCAACAGCTTTGGTTATATGACCAAGGTACGCACTGTATTGATGAGTTTCCTTATGTTCAGAGTCTGAAGCCAGTATTAGAATTGCAAAGTAGCATTAGTCTCGCGCCGACACATTCATGCGTTAGTGACTATGACGCCACCCACCTCGCAACGCTAACGTTTACCTCTGGCTCGATGGGAAATCCAAAAGTCGTGGCACACTCTCATCAGCAGCACTACGCATCGGCAGATGGGCTATTACACCATTTTTCTTTTACCCCAACGGACTGTTGGTTGCTTAGTTTGCCACTGTATCATGTGTCAGGATTGGCCATAGTGTATCGTTGGCTTCAAGTTGGCGCTTGCCTGAAAGTAGGGAATGGAAATTTAGAGCAGGAGATTGTCGGCGTTACCCACGCCTCGCTTGTGCCTGTCCAACTCGCCCGTCTTTTAGATAATCCATCTCTCAGTCTGAATTTAACTCACGTTTTGCTCGGCGGAAGTCACATTCCTCCTGCTCTTTGCCAGCGAGCTGAGAAACGCAGTATTGAGACTTGGCTTGGCTATGGGATGACTGAGGCGGCCTCTACGGTAACCGCAAAACGAGCAGATTCTCAAGTTGGTGTTGGAGCTGTATTACCACGGCGTTCACTGATTGTTGAAGGAGCGCGAATCTTAGTAGCGGGTGACACTCTTGCCCTTGGTTACTACAACTGCGGCCATTTGACACCACTAGTCGACAACCGTGGTTGGTATGATTCAGGGGATCTAGGGGAATGGCGTGATGGAGAACTTGTTATATTAGGCCGCGCCGATAACATGTTTGTGTCGGGTGGAGAGAATATCCATTGTGAAGAAATCGAAGCAGCGTTAGTGGCTATTCCATTGATCCGTGTCGCGGTTGTACTCGCGGTTATGGACAAAGAATATGGTGCTCGCCCGGTAGCATTTATTGACTGCGGTCAGCAGCCTATCGATCGTTGCTATATTGAACAATCGTTAGCACTGGCTTTAGACAAATATAAATGGCCAATTGACTATTTTGCTCTGCCAGATTCAATATTTAATCAGGGCATTAAAGTTTCTCGTTATCATGTGAAAGAGTGGTTCAATACGCAACAAACCCAATATTTGGTTATGAGATAGTTCAAAACAGAATTGGTACTTAAATCGCTTTTCGTCATAATTATTAAACGAATTGAGCGGAATGGGTCGGAAACAATGAAAAATGGGTTATTAATGTCAGTGGTTGTCATTCAATTACTTATTGCCTTGACTACCACGGGTGCGACTCGCTCGCTAGCAGAATTAGCGGCTTTTCTTGTTATTGTTTCAGTGGTTCTCTCTCGTCGTGATAAGCGTCGTCAACAATCGAATGTAAACGACATGACAACTTAACGACTTCTATCCTCCGATTTCTATTTATCCCAGCATTATCCACGCCAGTGATGAGGTCGATATCATTCCCCATAACCCGACACCAAACAGTAAAGGGCGGCTTCCGGCAGCCTTCAATCGGTCAAACGATAACCCGCACCCAATCAACATCAAACATACCACTAGTGTTTGTTTTGCCACGCCAAATATTCCGTTATACAAATCTTGATATTCGGGCAGTACATCACTGACACCGATGGCAACACAGTAGAATAAAATAAAATAAGGAATAGTGATTTTTTTTGAATCGCTACGGAATAGAAATGCACTAATAAACGCGACCGGAATAATCCATAACGCGCGCGCCAGTTTTAAGGTGGTTGCGGTTTTTAGCGCTTCTTCGCCATAGGCCGACGCTGCGCCAACCACAGAAGATGTGTCGTGAATAGCAATCGCAGCCCAAGTTCCAAATTCATGTTGAGTTAAATGAAACCAGTGGCCGATGGCTGGGAATATAAATAGAGCTATGGAATTAAGCGCAAATACCGTTCCGAGAGCCAACCCTATTTGGTCGTCATCGGCTTCAATGGCCGGGGCAACAGCGGCAATTGCACTACCACCACAAATCGCCGTACCTGATGCGATTAAGTACCCTGTTTTATGCGCAAGGCCGATTCTTTCACTGATAAACCATCCGAGCATTAGTGTGATAAAAATGGTTGTTATGATTAAACCGATACCATGGCTGGTGACAACGAGCGCCTGTTGAAAGGGTATACCAAATCCTAATCCAATAATCGAATACGCGAGTAACTTTTTAGTAAATTTGGCAATGGGTAATTGTGCTGGAATTAAACCAAAGCTGGACAGAAAAAATCCGATAACTAAGGCTGTTGGAGACGTGATATACGGAGTTGCACAAAGAAGAAGCGCGCAAACAAACGGAATGTATTGGCGATAGGTGCTCATAAACAATAGATGGTCTCAACAGTGTGAATATGCGTATTGTAACTCATCGTGAGAGCTCAGTAAGTCATATTCTTTTTATCAAATATTAAAACTTAGTGAGCATAAATCGATTACTCAAGCAAATTGACAACGGCAGTGCGAAGAGTGCGGCGTGACGCTTGATCGGGTTCTATCGCAACTCCCGCTCTGAGCTCAATCTCCGCGCGAAATCGTTGTGGCAACCCTTTACAAGCTTTACCTTTGTATCGGCTAAAGTAGCTGCCCCAAAGCCCTTTTAGAGCTAAAGGCACCACAACGACGTTATTTTTCGCGATGAGTAAATCGATACCGCGCATAAATGGGCCGACCTCTCCATTAGGGGTGAGACGTCCTTCAGGAAAAATACAAACCAAATCACCATTATTCAATGCTTCTTCTACTTCTTCGAAAGCGGATTTTAGAGTTGTAGAATTTCTCGCACAAATTGGAATGACCCCCGCTTTTCTTAAAAACGAACGCAATAAAGGTAGGTTGGCATAGTCCGCTTCCATAACAAATCGAATCAAACGCGGCGAAGCGACATTTAATAGCAAAGCATCAATATAACTAACGTGGTTGCATATTAGCAACGTTCCGCCTTTCTCTGGGATATGTTGAAGGTTTGTAAAGCGGACACGATAAAAGATCCTTGCTAAGAGGGACAGAATAAAACGAACGGTGTAAATCGGTGCTCGATAGATTAGATAGCCGGCAACAACTAGGTTTAATACAGAGAGCAAGTAGAAAAGTTCGTTAATTTCCCACTGTAAAAGCGAGAGGACAACAATACCCAAAATCGCACTTGTCACCATAAATAATGCATTGTAGATATTAAGTGCGGCAATCACTTGAGCCCGTTCTGTTGGTTGAGCCCGTTTTTGCAAAAAGGCGTAGAGTGGGACAATAAACAGTCCTCCTGATACTCCGATCATCAGTAAATCAAAGAACATGGGCCATAGAGCCGTGTTGCTAATAAATTGTATAAATGAAGTTTCAATCGTCGATTGGGTTGGCGTGTGTTGAATCAAGAGAAAACCAAAAATAGAAATCATTAAGCTCGCCAAAGGTACAATCCCTAGCTCAACGCGTTTCATCGACAGTCGGTCACAGGCGAGTGATCCTAAGGCGATGCCAACTGAAAAAAGGGCGAGTAGGCTTGAAACCGCAGTTTCCCCACCGTTTAAGTAGAATTTGGTAAAGTTTGGAAATTGCGTTAAATAGGTCGCACCCATAAACCAAAACCAGCTAATTGAAAGAATGACGGTAAGAATCGTCGGGTCGCGGTGTGCGATAGCAAGTGTATTTTTGGTTTGAGATATTGGTCGCCAAACGAAAAGAAGAGAAGGGTTACTAGGCGCGGCGAGGGGTATTTGTCGGCTTGCCATATAGCCGACTAAAGAAAATATTATCACCGCGCTCGCGGCATAAAGGTGTGCATGATCCAGCGATGCGATAATTCCAGCGACAAGGGTTCCCAGTAAAATTGCTAAAAAGGTTCCCATTTCAACCAATGCATTTCCATGGACCAGTTCATTCGACTTAAGTTGTTGTGGGAGCAGTGCATATTTAACAGGGCCAAATAATGCCGATTGAGTGCCCATTAAAAAGAGTAAAAGCAGTAATAGCGAGTAGCTCTGAGTAATAAAGCCAACCGCTCCACAGCACATGATTGCAATTTCTAGCAGTTTCACTTTGCGAATAAAGCCACTTTTTTCATATTTGTCTGCCATTACTCCTGCGGTTGCAGAAAACAGGAAAAAAGGCAGGATAAAGAGACCTGCGGCAAGGTTGATATAGAGGTTACTGGAGATCGAAAGCTTATCAGCACTCGCAAAAGCGACAAATAATAAGAGGGTGTTCTTAAATATATTGTCGTTAAAAGCGCCGAAAAACTGCGTGGTAAAGTAAGGCAGAAAGCGGCGCTTCGTCAGCAAGGATGACATTTATGGTTGTTACCAATTCAGGAGGTATTGTGAGATGAGGTTATCGATCAGTTCATTACCATCAATTGGTTTGCTCGCAAAGAATTTATCATCAACACTAAGTAACGTAATGCCATGAACACCAGACCATAATACTCGGCTTGCTCGTAAGACTTCATCGTGGCTACGTTGCGGAGCAAGTGTTGCTAAAAGGTCTTCTAACATTCCGGTCATATTATCGATTCGTTCACTTTGCCATTCTGGCAGCGCCTCACCGTTCATATTATGTTCGAAAATCAGTTGCCAACGGTATGGATGAGCAAGAGCAAAGTTGTGATAACAGTGAGCAAGCTTTAATAATGCTTCACGAGGATCGGTGCAATTTTTGACTTGGCCTTGTGCTTCAGCGGATAGTTCGTCGAGCGTTTGAGCAACCGCATGAAGTAACAGTAGATTATAGCTACCAAACACATTGACTAAAGTGCTTGGTACATATCCGATCATTGATGCTAACTTACGCAAGCTTAGCTCGTGGTATGAGTTATAGCTCAAGAACAATTTTACTTGTTCAAGGGTAAGTTTAATTAACTCTTCTCTGGTGTGATCGTTTCGTCTGGCCATGATATTTTCAATCGTTAATGAACAACGTTCATTATTCTATAAAGGTACATTGATAACGTCAATTAAAAGCCAGCATTATCGCCTGCAATATTCTGAAACAAGTCTATTATCGTGTTCTTCTTGCAACAATGTAGGTAGTCGCTATGATAAAGTCGTAGTTAATTTTTCTACTAATGATGATTAAGGAATGACATGAAGCGTTTTGTTTCCCTCATGATGATACTGATGGTGTCGCTTGCCACAGTTCAAGTCGCGGAAGCCAAGAAGTTTGGCGGTGGTCTTAAATTAGGTAAATCGTTTAAAACGGCTCCTGCACCTAAAAATAGTGCAACCAATACCAGTTCAATCAATAAGCCAGGTGCGGCAGCGAATGGTTCAAAAAGTAAAGGACTAATGGGTGGTTTGCTCGGCGGTTTACTTGCTGGTGGTCTTTTAGCCGCGTTTTTTGGCGGTGCATTTGAAGGCATTCAATTTTTAGATATTCTGATTATGGGTGTGATTGCTTATATAGGATTTAAGTTTCTACGTAATATGCTTGCCGCAAAACAAGCGAGTATGAATGAGCAACAACCAGCATTCGGTGGAAACAATCCGGGTATGAATCGTCAGTCATTCGAACAAAATAATGCTCATAACTTTGAGCAACCAAGCGGTGGTTTTGGTGCAAAGGTCGACAGTGATGTGCCACATAACTATCCTCCAGGTTTTGATCAAGCTGCATTTATAAATGGTTCACGTGAGCATTATCGAATTATTCAAGGCGCATGGAATCACAATCAACTTGAAACTATTCGTGAGTATGTTTCAGAAAGTTTGTTTGATGACTTATCTGCTGAACGAGCCAAACTGGAAGGTGAGCAACATACCGATGTAATGTATGTAGATGCGGAAGTTGTGCGTGCTGACTACGATGCAAATCGTGCTCAGTTGAGCTTACAGTTCTCGGGTCGTTATCGTGATAACGTTGAAGCGATTGAAGAAGATATTGAAGATATTTGGCATCTAGAGCGTGACTTGAGCGTTGATAACGCACCATGGGTTATCGTGGGTATTCAAGGCTAACTCTTATTGCCCGTTACATCTTGATTGAAAAGCTCGAGTTTATTGCTCGAGCTTTTTTATTTGATTGTTTTGGTATTCAGATCGGCTGAATACTTACCATGCTTCCATGGTCGCGAGTTTGTCGAGGTACGGTGTAAGGTCGCCAATATGGCAATCCAACCATTCAGAGTTGTAATAGGTATCTAAGTAGCGCTCTCCACTGTCGCAAAGTAAGGTGACGATTGACCCTGTTTCTCCGCGCTGTTTCATCTCATACGCTAATTGAAGAGCCGCATAAAGGTTGGTTCCAGTCGATGGTCCGGCTTTTCGGCCAATTTTCTTTTCTAACCAATGAATCGTTGCAACACTTGCGGCATCATCGATTAATTGCATTTGATCTATTACACCGGGAATAAAGCTGGGTTCAACTCTTGGGCGCCCAATCCCTTCAATCTGGCTTGCTGTGTCGATTGTTACGGTATTATCGCCATGAGTGAAATAATCAAAAAACACTGAATGTTCACAGTCTGCCACACACAGCTTTGTATTGTGGCGACGATAACGGATGTAGCGTCCGAGTGTGGCTGAAGTGCCGCCAGTCCCCGCCGACATCACTAACCATGTAGGTATTGGAAAGCGTTCACATTGCATCTGATTAAAGATACTTTCGGCGATGTTACTATTTCCACGCCAGTCGGTTGCACGTTCAGCATAGGTGAATTGGTCCATATAGTGGCCGTTGAGATCATTCGCTAGCTGTTTTGCCGCTTGATAGATTTCTCCGGGCTGATCGATGAAGTGAGCAATGCCACCGTAGAACTCAATTTGTTCAATTTTTCTTTTTGCAGTCGATCGCGGCATAACGGCGTAAAAGGGCAATCCAAGCAGTTGAGCGAAATAGGCTTCCGAAAGCGCAGTACTGCCAGAGGATGATTCAACAATTGGAGTATTTGGGCCAATCCAGCCATTACAAATTCCATAAAGAAAGAGTGAACGGGCAAGGCGATGTTTTAACGACCCCGTGGGATGTGTACTTTCGTCTTTTAAATAGATATCGATATCAGCCAAGAAGGGCAGGTTGAGCTTAATTAAATGAGTGTCGGCTGAGCGCTGGTAATCGGCCTCTATTAGGCGAATTGCTTCGTCAGTCCATTGATGGTCATAGCACATGATGATGTTCCTAAATCTCGTTATGGCTAATAATTTATCTCTAATTACGGGGAAATGTTTTGCATTGTTTTTCATTATTTGGCAGTTTAATAGAAAAATTTTCTACAATGGTGAATGTATGGAGTTAGATCGAGTCGATAAAGCTTTACTGAAGTTACTTCAACAAGACAGTGCCATTTCTTTAAATGACTTAGCTGAATCGGTAAATTTAACCACTACGCCATGTTGGAAGCGGTTGAAGAAGCTTGAAGAAACTGGGGTGATCAAAAAGAGGGTGATGTTGCTCGATCCAGAAGCGATAGGACTGAGCTTTACCGCGTTTGTGATGATTCAGACAAGCGACCATTCCCATGAGTGGTATCGTCGTTTTGTAGACTCAGTGTCTGAATATGACGAAGTAATGGAATTCTATCGCATGGCGGGGGAGTACGATTACATGCTTAAAGTGATTGCTAAAGATATGCGGGATTTTGATGAGTTCTATAAAAAACTGGTGAATACGGTCGAGGGACTGAGCAAAGTCACCTCGACATTCGCAATGGAATCACTGAAATATACAACAGAACTTCCATTGTAACTGGTGAATCAGTTATCCGTTTTGGATGTGACGCATCACGCCTTCTTGCATCGCACTCGCAACAAGTTGACCTTGTTGGTTGAAAACCTCACCACGTACGAGTCCACGACCGTTAGTGGCTGACGGGCTTTCGATTGCAAACAACAACCATTCATCAATTTTGAATGGTCGATGGAACCAGATCGAATGATCGATGGTAGCGATTTGGAATTTCGGTGTCATGATTGTTACGCCATGTGGATGTAACGCTGTTGATAAAAATCCCCAATCTGAAGCATAACCTAAGAGATATTGGTGAATGAGTTGATCGTTTGGTAAATCCCCATTTGCTCTGATCCAAAGATATTGCTTAGGTTCGATTTTTTCGGGTTTAAGCGGGTTAACCACATATGTTGGTCTTACTTCTATCGCTTTTTCTCCACAAAGCGTATCGCGTAGTTTGGGAGGGAAAAAGTCCGCCATTTTTTGCCATAACTCTCGCTCAGACATCAGTGAATCAGGTGCGGGCGCTTGAGGCATACTCTTTTGATGTTCAAACCCTTCTTCTTCGCCTTGATATGATGCAGTTAGATAGAATATAGGGCGTCCATTTTGAATCGCCTTTACACGTCGGGTACTGAAACTACGGCCGTCTCGAAGGTTTTCTACATCATAGATAATCGGCTTTTCAGGGTCACCACGATGTAAAAAGTAGCTGTGAAAAGAATGAACTGTTCGCGACTCTTCAACGGTGTATCTCGCAGCAGAAAGGGCCTGGCCAATTACCTGACCACCATAAACTTGTGGCAAACCAATATGCTCGCTCTCGCCACGAAATAAGCCCTGTTCTAAACGTTCAAGTTGTAGTAGTTCCAGCAAATTATTTAATGGTTGGCTCATTGGTTCTCTCTAAAAATGGGTTATGAATAATATACGGTAACGTGTAATACGAGTATTATGCAATGCTTTTTGTATCGACAGCGATTGAATATGCAGTCACCAAATTAGGGGCGCCAGCGATAGATCCTCAGGCTGAGCTTTCCTGCACTATTCACATCAACACCTTCCGATAGCAGTAAAGAGCGTTGACGGACTAGATCTTCTCCCTTGAGAGAAATCATACCCTTGCTATTAACAACGCGATACCAAGGTAGTTTGCTGTCATTAGGCAGTTGGCCGAGCGCTTTTCCAACGTGCCGAGCATAGCCCGGATAGCCAGCCATGGTCGCGATTTCACCGTAAGTGGAAACCTGACCGACAGGAATTTGATAAATCACGGTATATATTTGGCTAAGGAATTCATTCATTAGTGATTTTTCCGACTATAATTGCAATATGATTTGTTTTGAACAGCACCATAGTTAATATTGAGTGTCTATAAATGAAGATGGTGTAACATGGAGATTGATGTATGGTAATACATCTCACTGTTACTGAGTACTATTGCAGGGGCGCAAACGCATATAAAAATGGTTAGATATATTACCTCAAGCTTAATTACTCTGTTGAGTTTGTGTTGGTTTATAGGAAGTGCATGGGCGCAAGTAGGTCCACAAAAAAGCAATAATGCCTCAACTCCAACCTATAGTGTGGCGGTAGAGGCCGATGATATTGTTAGTCGCGTGTTATTCGATGCCGCCGCGAATAAATTAAACTTTCACGTTAACTATCAAACTCATGCTAGTTTCAAAAGTATTTTAGATGCCGTCGAAGCAGGGACTGTAGATTTTGCCGCAAATGTGACCTATACCTCTGAGCGAGAAAACCGTTTTGATTTTTCTCATCCAACCAACATTGAATACACCTACTTGTTCTCAAAAGATGGTGCACGTTTCGATCAACTGAATCGAGTTGGTGTTCCCGCTGGGACAATTTATTCTGACTTAATTAATAAACACTATCCTCGCCTTCAGCAAGTTAGTTATGAAGGGGGCGGTAAAGCGTTAGAACTACTTAATTCAGGCGCAGTAGACGGTGTTCTTGATGCCATCAATCAGTTGAAACCAATGATTAGTGCTGGTTATCAAGCCACGTTGTTGAATGACTACTTGCCTATTCAGCCTGTCTCTATTGTGACGACGAAGCACGCTAATGCTGATATGTTGGAGAAACTTGAAACGTTTTTTCATTCAGCAGAAATGCAAAAGACACTCAGTAAATCGATACAGCTCTATCAGCTTGATATTCGTCGACAAGCTCTCAGAGCCAAAATGGAAGAGAGCAGTATCGATCGGAATAAAGTGTTCCAAATTAAATTGGAAAATGGCGGCCAATATGTTCAGTACCACGAAAATGGATCCGTGACCGGAATCAGCGCTGATATTGTGTTGGGCACCTGCGATATTCTGGCGATTCGCTGCGACATTGTAAGTGATGCCAATGAACCTTGGTCTAGCATGTATCAAGACATACTCGATAATAAGATCGATATGCTGGCCCCGATTATTATATCGGAAGAGCGCTCAGCCCTCATGTATTTTAGTGACCCTTACTATGAAATATCCGCGATTTTAGCAAAACGTAAAGGGTACAAGCACAATGTTTATAACAATGTGTCTGAACTCATTGTGGAGAAAATTGGTGTCGTTAGGGATGACTATTATCAGCACTTGTTAGAAAAAATGCTTCCGAACATAGAACTCTATACCTTCGAAACTCAGCATGAATTGATGGAAGGTTTGTTCAACAAAGAAGTGGATTACATCGCTTATTCAAATACATTTTTTTCAACCTTGCTAAGCGAATCTGAAGAGCTTCTAGATATTGAAGAAGACAAACAGGTCGGTTATTTCAACACTAACGAAGTTGCCGTCGCCTTCCCACGTACAGAAGATGGTTTGGCTTTAGCACAGCTGTTTTCAAGTGCAATGAGCATTCTCAATATTAACCAAATTGTGACTCGTTACAATATCCATCCAAATTGGCGAGAGCAACTTTTGCTAGAGAAGAAAGTTAAACGTCAGGAAATACTTCTTTTGCTCGGTGCACTATTGTTGCTTGCAATGCTTGTAACCTATTTTCATATTCAATCAAATACCGACGGACTAACGAAATTACGCAATCGACGCTCGCTGTATCGCCGATATTCTCGTGGAGTTTCACCTCGGGTGACTTTTGTTTATTTAGATGTGAACAATTTTAAACAGATAAATGATGCAAATGGCCATGATACCGGTGATAAGGTATTAATGCAGCTCACCGAAAAAATTAAAGCTCATTGGAAAGGAAGGAGTTATCGCATTGGTGGTGATGAATTTATTCTGACGGATGTGATCAGCGAAGATGACTTAAAACAAATACTGTCAAATTTGGAATGCTTTGCTTTTAACGATCCAACAAAGAGTAAGAATTTTGATATTTCCGTTTCAGTGGGTATTTCGTCGCCTCGTCGTGTATCAACGTCATTGGAAGAAGTGCTGCATCTTGCAGATGTCGAAATGTACCGAAAGAAGAGAGAGCGCAGGAATAACGCAATTAATACGTAACTTAGTGTGTATCTTTTTCGCTATGGGAGAGTGTTTACACTAATAACGGTCAAGCTTTAAGCGCTTGATTCTCACAAGCAACAAATTCTTATCCTGTTGCTTGCATTCGCCATAGGGATGATTGATAATCAGCGTCTCTTTCGACACGTAAGTGCTGAAATGAAAAAATCTATGGAGGCCCTGGTCCTCCCGCAACACTAGTTTGTGAACCTGGTCAGATCCGGAAGGAAGCAGCCACAGCAGATGACGTGTGTGCCGGGATGTGGCTGGGGCTTCCACCCATCTGACGCATACTAATTTCCCAAGCCATCAACACTGAATTAATACTATCGATTCCTTATGGAACAATAGGTATTAGACTTCTTGTTTATTCCTTTTATCCACTTTTCTACATAGTGTTTGATCATTACTCGTTAAGAATAATCTACTTATTGTGACAATATAGTTGTCTCGAAAAGCTTGATGTATAGCTGTATACAGGTTAAGTTATTTCAATGTTGCCTTACATTGGAATGTTTTAACCATGCAAAATAAGAAGTTGACCACTTCCATTCTCGCTTGGCAGGTCGTAATCATTATTAGCCTCTTAGTTGCGGGGTATTTTCTTGTACAGAATATCCAGTTAAACCTTAGTGCTGTCGGAATTAAACCCTCATTTTTGTTTTTGGACTCAAGTGCAGGCTTTAATATTAGTGAAAGCATCATTCCAGTGACATCTTCAGATTCATACTACCGCGTTTTATTTGCCGGCTTCTTAAATACTATTTTATTGTCGATTGTTTGTATTGTTGGCGCGACTCTCGTCGGAGTCTGTGTGGGTATTTTAAGAACCAGTTCGCATTGGTTAGGTTCGAAGGTTGCCGGTTTCTATATTGAGATAATGCGGAATTTACCTAAGCTCTTAATTCTACTGGCGCTCTATCTTGCTGTTATCAATACACTTCCAACAATACGTGAAAACTGGGTGTTTTTTTCAAATATCCACATTTCCAATCGCTCAATTAATTTTCCTATTCTCGAATGGGGCAATGGTTTTATTTTTCTCTTATGTCTTATTTCAGTTTGGTTCTTTGGCTTGTTGGTTGCTCGCCGAATTGCGAAGAAAACGTTAGATAAAACAGGAAGAATGTATCCTACGTTTTGGCCTTCGATCGTTGTTTTAATGACGGTGTTTGGTTTGGCAATCCTAGTGTTTGATGTTCACTTTTCCATCTCATATCCAGTCTTTAAAGGGTTTGATTTTACCGGTGGAGGGCGGATTTCGATTCAGTTTCTAGTGTTGTGGTTAGCACTCAGTCTGTATCACGGCGGGCAAGTTGCGGAGCTGGTTCGAGGTGCAATAGAGGCTGTACCGAAAGGGCAATTTGAAGCTGCGAAAGCATCCGGGTTGGGGTATACCAAGATGATGCGATTGGTCATTTTGCCGCAATCGTTGCGAATTATTATTCCGCCAATGGGTAATCAATATTTAAATATCTCAAAAAATACGTCTATAGCGCTTGCTGTGGGGTATTCAGATTTAGTGTCAGTGATGACGACGTCAATTAATCAAACGTTTCGCCCAATCGAGTTAATGACGATCACTATGCTTACCTACTTGTTTATTAACTTGGTTGTTTCGTCGTTATTAAATCGATACAACAGTCGCATTAACTTGAACTCATAGTGATGATCATGAATACAGCTTTCATAGAGACAGTGCACAAGCGTCTATTTAACGGAATAAGAGACACAATCATTACGCTTATTATTGGCGGCATTGCTGTTTTTCTTATTTCAATTATGTTTGATTGGTTATTTTTTAGCGCCGTTTCACCGTGGGCAAGCGGTGAAGTATGCAAGATAAATTCAGGAGCATGTTGGCCTTTTTTAAAAGAAAAGCTTCGGCTAATCCTTTTTGGTACGTACCCATTTGACCAACATGTTAGGCCTCTTTTAGCCAGCATTTTATTACTTACTTCAGTAGGAATCAGCATGGTTCCTAAGTTTCAAAAAGTGGGTTTAATCTATTTCTGGATAATGGTTGGCGCTCTGTATTTATACCTCATGCGTGGCGGCATTCTGGGCTTGGAATATGTTCAACCTCAACACTGGAATGGGTTACCGATTCTGCTTATGTTGGCGTTGTTCGGCCTAGTGTTTGCCTTTCCTTTGGGAATCGTATTAGCCCTATGTCGTTTTCAAAATACCATTCCAGTTTTAAAAGGGTTGGCGACACTTTATATCGAGATTATTAGGGGCGTACCAATGATCATGGTGCTGTTTCTCGGTGTATTTATTTTGCCACTTATGATGCCGGTGGGAATAACACTTGATCCATTGGTCACCACCATGATTGCTCTCGTTTTCTTTCACTCTGCCTACTTTGCTGAAGCGGTTCGCGGAGGACTCCAATCTGTCGCTAAAGGTCAACATGAAGCCGCAGACAGTCAGGGGCTAAATTACGTTCAAAAGATAAGATTTATTATATTGCCACAAGCATTAAAGAAATCACTGCCGGGGATAATGAATACGGTTCTTGGTGCTTATAAAGACACATCTCTCGTCGTCATAATTGGTATTCACGACATTATGGCAACCTCAAAAATGGCGTTTAGTGATCCGCTTTGGCAGAACTATGGGTTAGAAGCTTACATGTTAGTAGGCATCTGGTATCTCGTCACATGTTGGATCCTATCGTCTTATAGCCGATGGTTAGAAAAAAGATCGTCGCAATAGTCGTTGGTTTTTGTTTATTAAAAGGAAGTTAAAAATGGAAAAAACAATATCTTATATCACCACAGCCTGTGTTTCATTATTAGCAGCAAGTAATGTTAGTGCAGGTGTCACGATGGATGAAATCAAAAAAGAAGACAGCTTGATCTGTCTGGTGAATACAAACTCGCCTGGTTTCTCTGTACCAGATAGCAAGGGCGTGTATCAGGGCTTTAACACTGATTTTTGTCGCATGGCTTCGGCTGCAATATTAGGGGATGCCGAGAAAGCCGATATTCGCGGTATTGGCTTCTCGGATAGCATGAAGACCATTGTGGCAAAGAAAGCACATCTTGCCTCTCGTAGTATTACTCGCACAGGTACACGTGATGCAAACCCTGGCATGAGCTTTGTCGCTACGACTTTCTATGATGGTCAAGGTTTCTTGATCCCGAAAAAACTGGGTGTGACATCGGCTTCTGAATTAAGCGGTGCAACGGTTTGTGCTGAAGAAGGCTCAACAACGCTTTTAAATATCGCGGATTGGTTTGGTGATCGAAACATCGAATATCGTATCGAAAACATCGCCGATAAAACTGCTCGCTTGCAGGCGTTTTATACGGGTAAATGTGATGTTCTCGCAAGCGATAGAACTGCGCTGAACTCTGACCGACTATTGGCTGATAACCCTGACGATTACATGGTTCTTCCAGAGGTGATATCAAACGAACCTTTAACTCTTGTCACGCAACCTGACCAAGCATTAGAAAGCGCTGTTTATTGGGGCTTTCAAGTCATGCTAAATGCTGAAAAATTAGGGGTTACCTCTGAAAATATAGACCAAATCATGGCGGATATTGAGAATCAACCGAAAGCCGTTAAACGTTTATTCAGTAATAAATCTGCGGCGGGCGAAATGGGTGCTCAAATCGGTTTGTCAGAAAATTGGAGCTACAACATTATCAAACAAGTTGGCAACTATGCAGAAGTGTACAATCGTCACCTTGGTCCTAGCACAACATTTGGAATGGATCGTGTGGGGACGAACAACGCGTTAAGCTCTGAAGGCGGCTTAATGTACCCTAGTCCAATTCGATAAATCAGACAGTTAAGGGGTAATTATATGAAAGGTAAAGACATTATGCCTAGTGCCCCGATAACGTTTGTCGGGCTCACTATCGAGAAGCACCCAGAGCACGGGAAGATATTTATGACCAGTTTCCCTGGGCTTGAAATTGCTGTTGATGGTGAGTCCTATATTCATCCCATTGAGATGGATGATGTGTTGAACACGCTGGCTGAAAATTCCGTCAAGATGATCGTTATCCTGACGAGCAGCAGTGAGTTGCCGCCAAACGCAATGTGTGAATTGCTCCAAGTAACAGAAAAGCTAGAGATTGAAGTCGTGAACTTACCTGTTCAGGATTTTAGTATTCCTGATGAAGAAGGAGAGGCGCTTTGGATTGATTTAAGAACCAGAGTTCACACCATCCTCTCACAAGGAAGCTCGATCAGTCTGAGCTGCTTATCGGGGAAAGGTCGTTCGGGAACATTCGCGGCAAGAGTGTTGCACGAAACTGGAATGGACCCGACCGAAGCGATTAATTTCGTTCGGAGCAACGAAGCCGACGCCATCGAAACAGCCGAGCAAGAGAGTTGGGTAGGTAAAGAGTTATTCGCAAGAGTACTCTGTAAGGGTAAAGGTAAGGGTAAGGGTAAATGAAAACAACATGATTAAAATTAATGAATTGAATAAGTGGTACGATGATTATCACGCTTTGAAAAACATTAACCTTGAAGTGAAAGAAGGCGAGCGAGTCGTGATTTGTGGGCCTTCAGGTTCTGGAAAATCGACACTTATTCGCTGTATTAATGCGTTGGAAACTCATGAAAGCGGCTTAGTGGAATTCAATGGTACTGCGGTGAATTCTGAATCGAAAAATATTCATCAAATACGACAAGAAGTCGGTATGGTTTTCCAGCAGTTTAATCTTTACCCTCACTTATCGGTGCTAGAAAACTGCACGCTTGCGCAAATCTGGGTCAGAAAAATCCCTAAACAACAGGCAATTGAAAGGGCAATGTTTTATTTGGAACGAGTGAAAATTGCTGATCAGGCGTTAAAAATGCCTAATCAACTTTCTGGTGGACAGCAACAGCGTGTTGCCATTGCTCGCACTCTTTGTATGGAACCCAAAGTGATATTGTTTGATGAACCAACTTCTGCGCTTGATCCAGAAATGATTCAAGAAGTCTTGGATGTAATGATTAGTCTAGCCGAAGAGAAAATAACAATGATGTGTGTGACGCATGAAATGGGCTTTGCAAAACGTGCATCAGACAGAGTTATTTTTATGGATGCAGGGGAGATCATCGAAGAAAACACACCTAATGAGCTATTCGAAAACCCTAAGCATGAAAGAACACGTAAATTTTTGGGGCAAGTTTTCTCACATTAAAGGCATAACATATATGACGAAAATACTATTTATTTGCTCTGGAAATACTTGTCGCTCACCAATGGCAGAGGCAATCGCTATCCAACTTGCAGCAGAAAAAGAGCTAGAAATAAGCGTTTTTTCTGCTGGTACTTCGGCAGAAACCAGTAAGGATATTACTCCAGAGGCAGGTCAAGCGTTAACCAACTTGAATGTTGCCTATGATCACAAAAGTAAAAGGCTTACAACTGAGCACTTATTTAATGCTGATGTTGTTTTTGCTATGGAACGAAAACACATCAATATAGTTAATAGTATGCTAGACGCTACCGACCATGCACTCGACATGCACCCAAAAGTATTATTACTTAATGGCCCTTTTGATATCGCCGACCCAATAGGGAAAGGGTATGACATTTATCTCGGTCTTGCGGTTAAGTTAAAAGATCTTATTGGTTATAAATTAAATAAAATGGATGAATTTTTAATTAGTTAGTCTATGAGTTTTCTGCTTATAAAAGATAACTAAAATGTATTTTTATAACGACTACCTTATAATAAATACTTAAGGGCTTTGTTTGATTTAACTAGCATAAATAACAATATTTAAAGCCAATTATTAACTAGTGGAGCACCGATAGGACGCGTTCCTTCTCTGTGAGATATAAATGAATAAGCAAAATCTCGATTCAATTTGCGATGAGATACGACGGCGTATTTGCACTGGTGAAATAGCCGGTGGGAGTGTGATACACGAGAATACTTTAGGTAAGGAATTTGGTCTCAGCAGAACGCCGATTAGGCAGGTTTTGCATAAATTGGTGATTCAGCACTTTATAGAAACGAAGACGGGTGTCGGCTCCGTTGTTGTAGAAAACGATCGCTTTGATTTAGAAAAGGACATGAAAACTTGCCAAGGTTTGCTCTCTATTTCGAATAAAGAGACCGACATACCTTTAGGAGTGAATGATCAGGTCACCTTGGCTGGGCTTATTGTTTTACTCAATTCCTTACGCGAGAAACCTTCTCTATCATTATATTGGGATATCGCTTATCAATTTAACAATTTGATTTCTTCTCATATCGATCACGACCTCATTTCTGATAGCTACAATTTAATTAGTTTTCGTATATATAGGCATGTTATTTATCGAAATGAGAATCGTCTTGATGTTCTCATCGACAATCTTGAAAAAGAGCTCGTTTTAGCGAATGCGTGTAAAACCTCGAATGAACTTCTCACTGAAAAATTCGAATCGATTTCAAGGTTAAAAAAAATAATGATGTTTGAGCCTCGTTGAAAATATGATCAGACTGGGTTTATTCGTTGTTTAAATCGTTTTAATTGCATTTCTATCATTATTACATGCAGTGACTGGTACCGGGGAATCGGTTTCCTCACTGCCATTTTTTCTAAGGGTTATTCTTCTTCTCCAACATATCCCACAGGTACTTATCACACATAACGTAACTCACAAATATCTCAGAGCTTATTCTCAACTCTGAAACAGCTATTTATCCTGTAAATAGTTATGCTTGATCGCGTCTATCGTAAGCGTACTGGAGAGTTGCAAAATGAAAGTTTGGGCGATGTTTCTTCATTGTTTACTTCTTTGTTCAGTTCTGATTCCCGTAACTGCGGCCACACACCAAGAGCAAAAGGCGATCGATCTTGCTATTGTTCTCAATCAAAACCTTGCTCCAGAAGAGTTAGTTGTTCTTTTAATGGAACAAAAACCAGAACTATCTGAAGATATTCTGGCAAGCTTGATTGAAACTTATCCCAACAATGCCACGACGATTGCACAAGCCGCTATCTTAGCTGCGCCAGCCGAACAGATGGAAGCGCTTATCTCTGTTGCTATCAACACAAAAATCGATCCTTCCGTTATTGTTCCTGTTACTGCAGCGGGAGATTCAAAATAGTCAGCGTTATACCAACTCGTTGAGCAAGAAAATGAGTTTTTCGGTTATGGTGAATGGGGTTGGTAAAAATTAGTATCGCGTTGTTGATTTTGGAATAGAGCGGTTTAAATACCCTCTGCTACTGTTTTTAGAGAAAAAAGCCTCTAAACCCAATACGATGCCGGGGTTGAATTGGTAGTCAAATTCTCTCGGCCATTCTAGTTGAGGTGAGAGAGAGAAAAACAGCCAGTCTTTATAGATCGACTTATGCCATGTCGCTGTTAACCAATAATTGGAGATAGGGTCGTCATCCTTAGGGCTTGCGCTGATGCCCATCGAATATTCCATTAATCCTTCGGGGCCCATTTTGTCGTAATAAGTAAGTTGAGAAAGTAATTCCCATCCTCTATCTTCGTAAAGGTATTGGCCACTGATGCCATATTTAAAAAAGTTATCATTATTCTCGAAAGCATCATAATAAAACTCCAACTCACTTTTGTAGCCAGTACCGATGGAATGATAATGGAAAACCTGCTGCTTAACCCGGAATGTTTGTTCATCATTAATATCAACAACTCGCCATAGCTGCGCACGCGTAAAAGGATCCAAAGAAGCGCGAAGCTTAACGCCTAAATCTAAGTTTGTTCTCCAATGCTTGAACAACTTCTCTTCAAGTCGGATACCGCCTATTGAGCCCTTGGTTGGGTTCTCAACGCCTACGGATTCTAGTCCCCGTTGTTTAGCTTCTAACGTGTCATAATCATTGGGGTCGGTTTCAAATATGATTTTCCAGTTTTTTCTTACATTAGGAAGGTGGAGGCGAGCATTAATGCGCTCTTTAGGGTCGAAGTAACCAAGGTGAGAATATTCTGCTTTGAGCTTAATTTTTAGGTGACTTTTATTTAGTTCATCCGCATCAGATTCCGCGTCAGATTTTGTCAACTTGTGGTCGACATAAATACCAACGTTGTTGATGGTTTCAGCAAGATATTGCTCTGTCTTATCGAACCATACGCTTTTGGGTTGATCAACGATTTCGGGGGCGTCTTGCTGGTCGGTTTGGGTTAATTGTTCGGCTTGCTCACCACTGGCAACCATATTACCTAACTGACTAGTCGCATGTGCGTTAAATGAACAAAACGCAATGATGGCGAAACCTTTTAACATTGCCAAGTGCTTAATTTTTAACTGAGAAAAGTGGTTTCTGTATATCAACACTTAATAACATCCTGTTTAGTCCTTAAGCGAGTATAGAAGAATTTAATTGAGTTTTTAATAGAATATTCAACAAATTAATAAAAATTGGGATACATGTTGAGGCTTATGGAGGGGAGAGGTAGAGCTTGGCACTATTCAAGCCCTCTTGGCCTGTTTTTTGTGTCGTTTATATTGGCTCGTTTTTCTAGTAGTAAAATAAGAAATATGTTACATATTATTAGGTTAAGTATGAGCACCATTGGGATAACGTGCCAAAATTGAAAGATGTTTTATGTTGGCTCGTTTTTCTGGTAGTAAATTGGTGCGAGTTTGAAATTTATTCAATATAAAACAGGTGCTTGTTGGTCTATTCGGCTATAAAGTAAGCCTGTAAAAACGAGACAGCATATTATTAACAATGTTATATGCTATTCAAAGAGTTGGAGTTTTCAATTGGAATATAATCAAACGAGTCAGACTACAGACCGAATCGTAGGTGTTGGAAATAGATTGATATCAGCGATAGAGTTGCAAGCTAATAATCAAAAAGAGCACCAAAAAGCAGTAGAGGAAAGTTCTAAATCACAAAATAAGCATCAGAGATCTATAGTTGCTCTAACTGTTGTAATTGCACTATCTACAGTTATTTATACTGGCGTAACTGTTTGGTCTACTTTGCTATTACATAATGAAGTAACAACAGAGCAAACCATAAGTGAAAACTAAGGCTTAGTGTTTTTCGCATATAACAAGTTGCTCAAAAGGACAAAAAACAGTTGGCTTTTTGCTCCTTCGTCGCTGATTTTAGCCAACAATTTTTTGCCTCTTAGCAAGGCGTTAGCACTATTTAACATAATTTAATTTTTTGGAGAATGAAATGAAAACCTTTCCCTTTTTAGCTAAAGTCGCGGGCCTAATATGGCTATTAGCTGGAAGCATTATACTGATCACAATGTTCTATATGCTATCCAAACTAAATGGAGGAGTTGAAAGCTTAATAATAGTTGGAGTTAGCGCATTCTTCTTGTTGGGGTTTGCAATCCCAGGCTATAGGGTGCTAGCAAATAAAGCTGATGGTTTAGCAAAACAATCAATAGCAGTATGTATATTGAGTTTTGGGGTTGTATTTACACAACAATTGCCAAACGACCAATTTGTAGTGTTTGGGTTGTTATTTTTTTCTGGTGTCATTGGACTGGTTGGTAATAAAAAATACAAATCGTCAATCATGAAACATGAACACCAAGTGTCTGAAGAGCCCGAGGCTTAAGTGCTAACAAGAGTTTTTAAGTCGGAAAAATTACAGTTGACCATCGCTTCGCGAGTTTAGCCAACTCCAATTTTCCGCTTAAAACGGCATTATGTGCTAGTACTTGATGTTAGTTTTGTTGCTCAATTAAAGGAATAAAGATGTTCGCTGTTGTTTTAGAGTTTGATGTCATTGAGGGGATGGAAAATCAATTTAGGAAAGCTTGGGTTGAAACTACTGAAATAATCTATCAAAACTTTGGAAGTTTAGGTTCTAGGTTGCATCAATCAGACAATGGGAAGTTTATAGCATATGCTCAGTGGCCTGACTTGAGTATTTATGAAAGTGTTCATCATTGGCCCTGTGACTCAAAAAATACTAGAGAAAAAATGAGGTCGTGCCTTAAAATTGGTAAGCCAACGGTACTGCATAAATTAACGTTAGATTCTGATTTACTAAAAGAAAAAACATTTATTAATTAGCAGAAAATTGAAAATTGAAAATTGAAAAGTGTCTATTTTATCGGGTGAAGATCTGTCTAGTCTTCCCTCGCTTTAGTAGACACCCCTCTTCGTGATACAAAATTTAGCACTAGCTTTAAGCTAACCCACGAAATGGCTTCGTGGGTAGCAACTTCTAACATCCCTAAAACAGCGGATTTATCTTACGTGATTTTCCTTGAGAATTCATAACCGACTGAAATATATCGTAGGCTTCTAGAACAACGGCTTTTTGGACATTATGACCAAATTTGAAATCCTGCCCATAGATCGTCTCATCCGGAAATTCACTGATTAATTGCAGCGGAACCGGACTGCTTTCTTCCTTTGAGACAATACAAGGAATATTGTTCAAAACCTTAATGCCACGATTCTGGGCATGGAAAGAGAACAAGTCGATTTGTCGCTGGTTAAATTCGACCAGTTGCGGAATCTCTGCTAGACGCTTGGTGAGTTGCCAAAGTAGCTCTCGACCACAATCTTGGTAAATTTCGTCATTAGAGTAGCGCAAAACAAGAAAAAAGCCTTTTGGCAGTGTCCACTTATCAAAACCGGCAGGAATATAGCCAGATAACGGGCGGACCCATTCATGACAAGGATAGCCATGAAGATTAATGTGAAGTTTTACCTGATTGTTTGCAAAAGCCCTTAATCGGATACTGTTTTCATACGCTTGCTCTTTAATGTGAGTATCTAAATCATTTCCCATCGCTGTGTAGCGCGCAGCGTGATGCATGTGATTTGGGTTAGTTTGAAGCAATCGAAGGAAGGTCTCGTAGCCGTCGGGATTTTCTAATGGTGAAACAAGAAAGTGAGCGGTTGGCCGCGTTGCCAATTGTTTTGCCGCTCTCAGTGCGCCAACGATGCCAGTGGTTTCGTTGGCATGTTGACCACCACTTACCATAACCGGCAGTTCGCTTCCATAATGATAAACCGCATTGATTGGACGGCCTGCTACAGACTGCGCAATGATTCGTTTCCCTTCAACTTCATCGAGAGTTAATGAAATTTGAGAAGACGACAATGGCCGTTGAGCGTACTCCAGCTCTTGCCATGGCATTTCCTGATTGCTCTGAGTGTAAGGATCAAGAGACATCTTAATATCATAGTCGCCTTGTTGGCTTACAATGTTCGGGATAACCTGCCCAAACCGAAAAGAGCGGTCGTGTGGGGCTTTTCCTGCTCGGTATTTAAACCACTCTTGAATGGTAAAGTAGAGGTCTTCATGGAGCGCTTCACTAAGGCTCACATGTTCGTGAACATAGGGCAGTTCTTCGTCAAACATTGGCCCCTGAACGTTGATATTGAGCTCTTCAAACAGTGAAGAACGCCATGAATGATGAGTGATTGCTTGTGTAATCGTCTCAAAAACCTGTTCATAATCGGTGACAATACTTTTGTCTGTGACTCGATTTCCTTGTGGATCGTTTATTCTTACCCAACCACTTGGTGACAGATGTCTATCACAAGTAATACTTTTGTTTACTGAGCTTGGCGCTAACACGTGATGCGTGAACTTCTCGCCAGTTTTCAAAACGACATCAATTTCGTAGGTCAGAGAACGAGCTCGGTTTTCAATTAAATTCACTCTATTTAATCCTAGAATTCCACCAAGAGGGTAACTTTCTAGGGCAAAGCGATTAGGTTGACAGTGGTCATTAACGGGATACCGGATATCCAGCTTTTCTAGGTTTCCTTCGTTGATGTCGAGCTCTTCCAAAACGAAGTGCAGTAATGGCTTATAAGCACTTCGTATTTTGGCATTGATACCCGCCATTTGAAGTTGCTTTTCTGCGCTTTGCCGACTTTTCTTGTCGTTAAATACCCAGAGCTCAATCTCATGACTCTGATACTCTGGCTGACTGTATTGTTGGACGAGCTCAGGCAATGTCGCCTTAATTTTGGTCGATAAAATCAGGCTCATCGCGACGTTTTTCCTGTTGGGTCTAAAGAATCACGAAGCCAGTCACCTAACAGATTCAAGCCCAATACGGTTAATAAAATCGCAAGCCCTGGGAATAAACTTACCCACCATGCGGTTTGAATATAAGTACGGCCATCGGCAAGCATGCCACCCCAACTTGGTGTCAATGGATCAACACCTAACCCGAGGAAGGTTAAACTACTTTCTAGTAAAATATTGTTCGCGACATTTAGCGTCATTAAAACAATTACAGGACCTAAAAGGTTTGGCAGAATGTGGCGAAATATAATCATAAAATCACTGACCCCAATCGCTTGAGCCGATTGAATGAACTCTCGGTCACGCAACGAAAGTACTGAGCCACGAACTAGGCGGGCATACTGTACCCATTGAGACACAATCAGCAGTATGATCATATTGGTAAGGCTACCGCCAACAATTGCGATAAAGGTAATTGCAAGAAGAATAAATGGTAGGGCAAGCTGAACGTCGGCAAAGCGCATAACGAACATCTCCCAGAACCCTCTGTAGTAGCCAGAAATTAGCCCCATGACGACGCCCAAGATCACAGCACCAACGACAGAAAGAAAACCAACTTGCAGGGAAACTGCGCCGCCTGCGACGACTCGCGCAAGTACATCTCGTCCAAGGGGATCAGTACCGAAAAGGTGTTCAGTGTGACTAAATGGCTCTAAAAGGCGAGCGGTAAGATTGATTTTGTCAGCCAATCCATCAAAGAGAAAATCGGAGCAGAGGACGAGCACGCACATTGATGCAGTGAGTGCAAAACCCAATACAAACTCAAGACTTTTGAAGACAGAAAAATTGATGCTAGATGCCTTATCAGAGGCCGTTGTTACTTTTGACATGGTCACTACTCCGTTCTGATTCGAGGGTCGATAAGTCCGTAGGCAATATCAACAAGAAGGTTTACACCGACGATAAGCATGGAAAGAATCGTAATTACTGCTTGTAATACGGGGTAGTCACGAGAACTGACCGCTTCAAATGCTAATGTGCCTAGCCCTGGCCAGTTAAATACGCGCTCAATGATGACAATGCCTCCCAGTAAACCGCCAAATTGCAGGCCAAAGTAGGTAATAAGTGGGATGGCACAATTTCTTAGCGCGTGTTTATAGAGAACCGTATTTTCACTTAGGCCTTTCGCTCGGGCGACCATAACGTATTGCGATTGCAATGTTTCCAACATCGCCGTACGAACCAATCTGACATTGGTGGCTGTTAGGATGATGCCCATAGTGAAAGCCGGCATTAAAAAGCTCGTCCAATCAGACATACCGCTCGGCGGAAGCCATTGCAGCGTGATTGAGAACAGTAGCACCAGCATTAGCGCTAACCAGAAGTTTGGAAATGACAGACCAATCAGAGATAAAATTCGGATGGTTTGGTCAACCCAGGTATTACGTTTGATGGCAGCCTTGATCCCAAGGGGAATCGAAAGAAGGATAGAGACAATCATGACCGCGAAAGCAAGAAAAACAGTTGCAGGAACCGACGTCGCAATCAGCTGAGAAACCGGCGTACCTCCCATAAAACTTTTTCCAAAATCACCAACAAATAGTCCTTGGATAAATTCGATATATTGAACAGTAAAGGGTTTGTTGATGCCTAACGCTTCGCGAATATTGACCAAATCTGCTTCAGTCACACTGCCAGCACCTTGTGTCAGCATCAATGCTGGATCACCGGTTAAACGGATGGCAAATGCCACAAGCAGCGTCACTGAAAACAGGACAAAGATGGCTTGAATTAAGCGCTTAAATAAAAATTGAGCCATAGATTAATTCCTTTGGGAAAGAAGGCACGGCAATCCATACCGCGCCTGTAAATCGGTCGTTGTGGTGGTTATTCAACCGTCACTTCATTAAACAGCAGGCGGTTATCCGCAGCTGGTGTGAAGTTCTTAACTTTTTTGGACACACCATAAATGGCATTTAGGCTGTACAACGGCATTTCTAGAGCATGATCAACAGTGTATTTAGCGATCGATTTGAGCATGACTTCACGCTCAGTCTGATCACTGATGGTGCGTTGTTTCTCGAGTAATGCATCCAATTCTGGGTTGTTGTCATATGGGTTCCACTTCTCGCCGCTGTGATACATAAAGTACGCGGTATTATCGTAGTCCAGTGTCCATCCTCCCCAAGCTTGCTGGAACATCGCTCCCGTTTTACCTTGTGGAACAATTTCATTGATGAATATGTTCGTTTCGTAAGGTTTGATGCTCGCATCTAATCCAATTATTTGTAGATAACTTGCAATCGCTTGAGAGACTTCGTTAAATGTTGCATTGCCACCGCGAATATCGATTTGCACTTTCGAACCGCTTGGAACACCAGCGTCTTTCAGCAACTGTTTTGCTTTTTCTGGATCATATGGCAGTGGCTTAAGTTCAGGATCGTTACCAAACGAGATTCGGCTTTGGAAGCTATTAATTGGTTCCGCTTGGCCACCCAGTATCGCGTCAATAATCGTCTGTCTGTCGACACCGTAGATCATTGCTTTACGTACGCGTTCATCGGCAGTAATGCCATGTTGGGTATTAAACCGAAGGGCATAAACTGAAGGACTGGTTGTCGTACTAACCGCAAGCGAGTCGTCTTGCTCAATAGTTGGAAGCATTGAGATCGGAATGATTGGCGGTACGACCATATCAACTCGGCCTGATTGAAGTTCGGCTACCGCGGTAGAGGGCTCTGCAATAAAGCGATAGTTAAGTGCGTCTAACTTTGGAGCGCCACGCCAATGCTGTGCAAATGGTTTTAACGCAACACTGACTTTTGGCTCGTAGGATTCAAGACTAAACGCGCCTGTCCCAACGGGATGTGCATTAAAGTACTCTTCACCTTTCTCGGAGATATACTTAGGTGGGACAATCATCGCACCGTAACCTGATAATTTGGTTAATAAAACAGGATCAGGCTGATGAAGATGAAAGTCCACAGTATAGGTATCTATGGTTTCGATACTTTCAATGGCCGCATAGTTTGAACGTTGTGGACCTTTCTTACCTTCTTCACCCAGTAGACGTTCAAATGTGAATTTTACTGAGTCTGCATTAAACGCTTCACCATTGTGAAAGGTGACGCCTTCTCGAAGGGAAAATCGAATACGTTTGCCCTCATCGAGTACTTCCCATTTTGTGGCTAACCCAGGTTTGAGTTCAAGGTCTGTATCACGGTATGTCAGACCGTCAAAGATATTGGTAGCAACGGTAGACCAAGCGATAAGATACGTATCAATAGGATCCCAACTTCCAGGATCTTGAGACGAAGCCACGGTGAGAGTTCCCGCTGAAGCTGTCGATGCGATTGAAATTGACGTCGCCAATAGAAGCGGTTTAATGAGTTTTTTGTGAATACTAAATGTCGTCATAGATTGGATCTCCATTTCCGTTGTAGTTTGTATTGCTGTTTAGTAATCTTGCGCGACAAAGTGTCCCGCTTGATGTTGTTTGTAGGTATGAGCTTCTGGTTCATTGCCGACTTTACGTACCGGGCTAGGAATCTCACCTGTGATTTGAAAGTGATTACGAGCTCGATTGGGGTCTGCCACTGGGACGGCATTGAGTAACTTTTTGGTGTAAGGGTGTTGTGGCGTTTCCAATATTTGTTGTCGGCTGCCAATTTCTGCAATTTGACCCAGATAAAGAACCGCTACACGGTGACTCATCTTTTCCACGACGGCCATATCATGACTGATAAACAGTAAGGCAATTCCTTGCTCGGCTTGCAGCTCCATCAATAAGTTGATGATTTGAGCCTGAACGGTCACATCAAGAGCAGAGAGTGCTTCATCGGCAATGATCAGTTTTGGGTTACAGGCTAGGGCTCGTGCAATGCAAATCCGTTGCCTTTGACCACCAGAAAACTCATGAGGATAACGGCTAGCATGTTCCGCACTTAACCCAACACGCTCTAGCAGTTCTGATACTCGCTTTTTAACCTCAGATGATCGATGCATGATCTTATGAGTGTATATAGGTTCAGCTATTGAAAACCCAACGGTTTTTCTAGGATCGAGTGATGCAAATGGGTCCTGAAAGATGTATTGGATTTCTTGCTTCAATTGTTTTTTACGGGCTCTAGTGAGATGACGCATTAAACGCCCTTTGTAGTAAATGTCGCCTTCGGATAGCGCTTGAAGTTGCTGGATACTGCGTCCAATGGTTGATTTGCCAGAGCCGGACTCCCCAACCAACGCAAGAGTTTCTCCGGGGTAAATACTGAAATTCACTTTTTCAACAGCATGAATGCGGTGGGTCACTCCTTTTAAAAAGTGTCTGTTGATATCAAATCGAACGGCAATATCCTCAACGGTGAGCAGAGGGTCGACATCGTAGTTAGCCGTATTCTGAATTTGCTCTTCGCCGATAATTTTAGGTGTGTCACCATCCATAACCGCGACTTGGAAGCGTTTTGGGTATTGCTCTCCTGTCATTTCTCCCAGCCTAGGAACCGCAGCGAGTAGCGTTTGTGTGTAAGGGTGTTGAGGGTTGTTAAAAATGGATTGAACCGAACCTTCTTCGACTTTTTTGCCTTTCCACATCACCACGACATCATCAGCAATTTCGGCTACGACACCCATATCGTGAGTGATAAAAATAACCGCCATATCGAGTTCTTTTTGTAGATCCGAAATAATAGCTAAAATCTGAGCTTGAATAGTAACGTCCAGTGCGGTGGTCGGTTCATCTGCAATCAGCAATTTAGGACGGCATGCAAGAGCCATCGCAATCATGACTCGCTGCCTCATTCCTCCGGATAACTGGTGAGGGTAACGAGTGAGCATTTGATTCGCATTAGGCAGTCTAACCATTTCAAGTAATCGTTGGCTGTCTTTTAAAGCTTCTGCTTTGCTCTTGCCTTCGTGTAACTGGATAACTTCGCTGATTTGGTCGCCAATGGTGTATACCGGATTTAGAGACGTCATTGGCTCCTGAAAGATCATCGCAATATCGTTGCCTCTGATATGGCGCATGTCGTCTTGGGAGAGAGATAAAAGGTCGGATGTACCGTTGTCTGAGTTGAACAGTATGCGTCCGCTAGAGTAGGTAGCTCCAGAGATATCCGCTAATCTCATAATTGACTGAGAAGTAACAGATTTACCAGAGCCAGACTCACCTACAATGGCGAGTGTACGGCCTGACATCACAGAGAAATCGAGGTTGTCTACGACCGTTGATTGACCGAATTTAACCGACAAATTGTCGACGGTAAGAGTTGGAGAGGTGCTGCATTCCATTACAAACGTCCTTTTCAAAGTGTTAGCTGTTGCTGAGGTTATTACTGCTACAGAACAGGTCCTTTTTGTTCTTGATTGCTGCTTGAGCAAAACGGCATGAGTAAGTCTTTCGCCTATAACCATCATCCATAAATTAAGCATGATATCTACTTATAATATTGTATCACCGATAACCTAATGTTATTCTTTGGGAATGAAATTTAGACAAATAGAAGCGTTCCGTTACATCATGCTACGCGGGACAACAGCGGCTGCAGCCGTAGAAATGCATGTAACCCAGCCAGCTGTCAGCCGTTTGATCAAGGATTTAGAAAGCTCGTTAGGCTTTATGTTGTTTGAACGTAGAGGCAATCGGCTGAACCCAACTCTTGAGGCGAGTGAGTTTTTCAAGTCGGTTGAAGAGAGTTTTCTTGGGCTAGAAAAACTCGAATTTTCTGCGCAAAAAATCCGTAGCCGAGAACCGAAAGAGATAACCATAGCAAGTACATCGGCTGTGGCGAGTTCGATATTGCCTCTTGCAGTGAAAGAGCATAAAAAATATTACCCAGAAGAACGTTTCTCAATCTACACCAACTCTGTATCGGAAATTGTTGCCAAGCTACAGTCAAACTCTATTGATCTGGCTGTTGGCCTTGTGGTTCCAGATTTGCCAGGGATAGAGCAAGAAGTCATTGGGCACGCGCGTTATGTGTTTGCCGCACCTTATGTTCATCCCCTTGCCACGAAAGAGGTGATCTGTGTTGAGGACCTCGTTGGGGAGTCGGTTCTCACGGTTGTCGATTCCACATCAGATTACTGGAGTAAGTTGCATAAAATACTTGAGCCTATACAACCCACTTTGACTCAACATATCTCCATTGATACATCACACACCGCTTATTCTATGATTGCGACCGGGCTTGCTGTCGGTGTTTTGGAGCCTTTTGCAGCGAAAGTATGGGAAGGGTGTGGTGTTGTGACGCGTCCGTTTGAGCCTGCCATTACATACCCTTATGGATTGGCATATCCTACCCACACTCGACATCGTCATTCTTTGAATAAATTTATTGATTCGCTACGAACTGCAGCCGAAACCATGTGCGAATTTACCCGCTAGTCGTTTGAGATACTTTCCAACTCCTTTCTTACCCAGTCAATCCTAATTGGCTTAGTGTATAACATCCATTAATTCTCCATACCACTTTATGAGTAGACGTGATAGTGAATATCAGGATGATTATACACATTATTGCCGGATGGGATCGATCTATCTGGCTGGTCACTTTAAGGAGTAGAACAATGATCGACTTATGGCCCTTGATTGGTGTAGTCATTATTACAATTGGTTTTGCATTTAGATTAAATACGTTGCTTGTTATATTGGTTGCCGGCTTTGCGACCGGGTTTGTCGCCAAATTAGATGTCATCGAAATTTTATCTATATTAGGTTCGTCGTTTACTAAGAACCGCTACATGTCTTTGTTTATTCTCGTGTTGCCGATGATAGGTTTGTTGGAAAGCTACGGTCTTAGAGAGCGGGCCGAGATACTCATTTCATCGATGCGCAAGGCGACCGTCACTAAAGTTACTCTAAGCTACCTTTTACTGAGAAAAATCACTGTCGCGATTGGTTTGAACCTGGGAGGACACCCTTCAATGATTAGACCTTTAGTTGCTCCTATGGCCGAATCAGCGGCAACGCAAGACAATAAAAACCTTTCAGAAAGCAAACGCATGAGGATCAGAGCTCTTTCTGCTATCAGTGAAAACTTCGGCAACTTTTTTAGTCAGCTCATATTCATTGGCAGTGGTGGTTTACTTCTTATCAAAGGGGTATTAAGTGACAGTGGGTATCCGTTAGAGATCAACGAAATGTATTTTTGGGCGATACCAACAGCCATTGCGTCGATTATCGTATTCTCTGTATTTGCCCATTTAGAAGTGAAACGTATTCAGAAAACAGAAACGAAATCGGAGGATAAATAATGCTCGAGTATATTTATCAAGCCGTTGGCCTACTGATTATTGTCTTTTCAGTTCAAACTTTTCTAGATAAAACCAATCAAAAACGCATCGGTACAGGTCTTTTTTGGTTAATTTACGGCTCTTCATTGTGTTTTGGTAAGGTTCTTCCAGATTGGTTGGTTGGGCTCATGATTCTGGTTCTTACTCTGCTGGTTACTTTTAAGATGATGGGAAGCAGTAACAGAGGAAAAGTTGATGTAAAACTGCGTAAGCAAAGAGCAGAAACATTAAAAAATCGTCTATTCCTACCTGCATTAGTCATACCTGTCATTACCATTTCTTGGTCGAAAATGACAGGCACCAGCACTTTAATTGGTCTAGGTATTAGCTTCGGTATCGCCTTATTGGTCGCGTTATTCATTACAAGAGGTAAAGCAACTCAAAGCATAAATGAAGGGCGTCATTTAATCGATTCCATTGGCTGGGCAGTGATTCTCCCTCAATTTTTAGCGGCACTTGGTTATCTGTTTGGTGAAGCGGGTGTTGGAGATACGGTCTCGCAGATTGTGAAAGAGGTAGTACCGAACAACAGTACCTTTGCCTATGTAGTCTGTTATACCTTTGGGATGGCCCTGTTCACGGTCGTTATGGGAAATGCTTTCGCCGCATTTTCAGTGATTACGACTGGTATCGCAGTACCATTGCTGATTATGGAACAATCAGGAAATCCTGCAATTATTGGTGTTATTGGCATGCTTTCAGGTTATTGCGGCACCTTAATGACCCCAATGGCCGCGAACTTTAATATTGTTCCTGCTGCATTACTTGAGCTAAAGAATAAAAACCAGATTATCTATATGCAGTTGCTGCCAGCCTTATGCATGTTGACCATCAATACTTTCCTTATTTACTTTTTAGCGTTCTGAGAAGCATTATGAAAAAGATACTAATCACAGGTTTTGAACCGTTTGGTGACGAAAAAGTAAACCCAGCATTGGAAGCGGTGCGCCGTTTGGAATCACATGTATTGAATGGGGCTAAGATCATTAGCTGTTCGGTACCTGTGGTACATCAAAAATCAATCGATGTGGTGATTGAGGCGATTGAAAAGCACCAACCTGATTATGTAATGACAATCGGTCAAGCAGGGGGACGTACGGCGATTACGCCTGAGCGCGTTGCCGTCAATATTGATGACTTCAGAATCCCAGATAATGAAGGCAATCAGGTTGTCGATAAGCCAATCGTTGCTCAAGGGCCTGCTGCTTATTTCTCGACCCTGCCGATTAAAGCAATGGTTGATGCAATTCGGGAAAAAGGCATACCTGCGTATGTTTCTGAAAGTGCAGGAACTTATGTTTGTAATCATCTATTTTATGGCGTCCAGCATTTTCTTAATGACCAAGGAATACCACACGGTTTTGTGCATATTCCTTTGATTGCGGAACAGGCAATAAAAGAGAATAAACCGAGTCTATCGTTGGATCTTATCGTTGAAGGGTTAGCATGTGCTGCTCAGGTGATCGTGGATAGTGATGGTGATCGAGAGGGTAGGGCTTCGTAGCGATTTTATTGTACTGTCCTTCATTAAGGATATAAGCTGGCATTCTGAGTTGGCGCTCTAATAGGTTGCTGACTCGTGAATGTCTGAGTGTGTCTTTTAAAAGTGAGGCCGAGAATATCTCCTTTCCTGTTTTCTTTTCTTTAAGTTCAACGTGAATCTTAAATGGTTCGCGTGATATTTTGTTCCAAATTTCTACCTTTTATTCTTAGTAATCAATCTGTCAAGTAGCCTTGTACTCTAGATTATTATCACATTTGCATATTCTTAATGATGAAGTTACTCAAAAATAGAGCTAGTATCCTAATAGACGTTAATATTAGTGGTAAGAATGCAATCTCATAGTTAATAGCAGTGCTAAATGGAATAGGGCTCATTGAATGGAATCAAGTAATGCCACATATTTTTTTGAATCGGTTCTCAATTCATTACCAGAACAATTGGCAGTTATTGATGGAGAGGGGCGAATTGTATTTGTAAACCAAAGCTGGATTAATTTCTCATCTCTCAATGGAGGGGGAACGATTGAGTGGACGAATGTTAATTATTTAGAATGCTGCACATCATCTCAAGTCGATAGTGATTTCACTAAGGTAGCCAAAGGAATAAAAGCAATTATCACCACAAATGAAGGCACCTTCACTTATGAATATCCCTGCCATAGTCCGACCGAACAGAGGTGGTTCATTATGAGAATGTCGCCGCTCAACTGGGAAGGTTCACCTTATTTTGTTGTGACTCATCAAGATATCACACAGAGAAAACTCGCTGAGCAAAAAGCGGAAGCGCTTGCTTTGGAAGATGCATTAACTGGAATTGCAAATCGACGTAAGTTTACTGAATTTTCTGATGAGCAGTGGCGTTTTAATATGAGAGAGAAAACACCGCTAGCTGTTGCGATAATCGATATTGATTATTTTAAAAGCCTAAACGACACATATGGGCATGCCTTCGGTGATGAGTGCTTAGTTAAACTGGGCGCGATTCTTAAAGAAATGGTTCGACGTCCAAATGAATTATGTGCCCGTTTAGGTGGTGATGAGTTTATTATCATTTTTGGTAATACAACCTTGCTTCAAGCTAGGCAGCGCACTGAGCAGATATTAAGCTGTATTAATGCGATATCGTTAAATCATAACTCAGATTTTGACTATTCTTTCGCTTTGAAAGTGAGTATAGGCTGTGCGTCGCTCGTTCCCACTCAAGAGACTTCATTAGAAAACTTGATTAATAAAGCTGATATTAACTTATATCGGGCGAAGCAGAGCGGAAGAAATAAGTTTGTGAGTTGAGCTATCTAAAATTTATGTTCACTAACATTCGACACCATGTGGCTTATTTTCCTAACAATTGGTTGCATTAGTTGGATAAGGACATGATTTTGAAACGCTTAGTGATGCTTGTCTTAAATATCACTGATAATCTCAATATCGCATTTAATACGTATTCTTTGAATTGCTATGTGTTAAATAATCATGGTGTTTGATAACATTTACCAGATTAATCGTTAGTCGGTATTTAGAGCTAGCTGTTAGCGCCATAAATGAATAATAAATTAAGGAAATCAAAACAATGAGAAAATTTGTAATATTAGCGTTGTCTGCCCTCATGCTTCTTTCATCAAATGCTTTTGCAAGAAATGATGTGAAGGAGTATCCACTCAAGGCGGCTATGGAATCTGCAAATGCTGAGGCGAAATTGGGTTCAGATATTTCTTTTTATTTTGGTGACCAACGCCATGGTAAGATCAAACAGAATTTTGGTGAATTTAAAACCAATAAAAAAACCAATGCCTTTAATAAATCAGATAGCGAGGCTTGTAATTGGGCATTCCTTTCAGCAATGATTACTCTGAAAGATAGAGCATTAAAAGAAGGTGGGAATGCGGTTATAGAAATTAAATCGAACTATAAAAATAACCTTGTGTCCAGTTCTGAAACTTTCCAATGTGGAGCGGGAAATGTCATAGCTGGTGTTGCGTTGACAGGAAAAGTAGTGACGCTTAAGTAATGTATACCTTGCTAGAATTTAAAAAACTCTAGCCTAAGAGTCATTGAATTCTAAATAATGAGCCATAAATGCGAATCGCGTTTGTGGCTTTATTTTATGAATACTGCTTTACCCATAGTTTGGTGCTTGTTTGTAAGCGCTTAACTTCGATTCCCAGAGTAATCGATCGTATTACTATCCACGATTCAAAAGTGAGAAAGACAAAACAAACAAGGCATTAACTTTTTTAACAACGAAAATATGGAGCGATAAGTGTATACTCTTTTTTTTCAAAAAAATGCCAGAAGGAATTACTATGAAAGCGGTTAATCTTGGTCTCGTACTTATCTTGTCATTGTTTGTTGGACTGACAACTGTACCTACAGATGCTTATGCAGCATCAACGAAAGAAACGGCAGAGAAAAAACTCCAATCAACGGAAAAGAGCACCAAATCCTCGACAAAAAGTACTAAATCTACGACAAAAAGTACGAGCTCGAATAAATCGACAAACTCACCAAAAAAGAGTACGAAATCTACAATTAAATCTACTGCTTCGAAGTCACCAAAAAAAGCACCATCAAAACCTATTAATATAAATACTGCGAATGAAGCATTATTAATTCAACTTCCTGGTGTTGGACCTGCGACTGCTAAGGCCATTATTAAACATCGTAAGGCTAATGGTAAATTCAAGAAAGCGAATGACTTACTCAATGTAAAAGGCATTGGTGACAAAACATTTAAGAAAATGAAGTCATATGTAAAAATTTAGAGTATTCGCACTGGTATTACGTTGATTGATATTATGCATTCTTGTTTTTCGAGCAATGAGTGTTTATCCATTTCAGCGTGATTTTCTAAATTATTTCGTTACATTTTATATTATAATGCCTTAATATTAACGATATAAATCATGGGTAAGAGAGTAGAGTTATGGATTTTAAACAAACGTATATGTATTTCTTTGCATGGGCTGCTTTTCTGGGATTAGTTGCACCATTTACCGTTCTATTTCTCGCTATAACCAGTTAATAGCGCGTGTTTCTGATGGCAACAATATTGCTATCGAATAACGACATAATGCGTCCAAATGGGCGCATTTTTTATTTCTCTTGAGCCGTTTAGCCGTGTAAATGTCTTTACTTCAAGATATCTGATGGAATCGACGAAGAACTCTGATAAAATATTTGAACTTCTTCATGTTTAAAAAGGTTCCACAATGCGCGTACTATTGGTCGCTTTACTCTCTGCTCTTACATCACTGTCGTCTTTTGCGGCTGATTTACCCGACCTTAAAGGAAAGGAAATACATGCAGTTACGGAAAATGCATACACACCTCTGAATTTTACCGATCCAAAAACAGGCAAAGGTGTTGGCTGGGAGTACGATGCATTCAACGAGATCGCAAAGCGTTTAAATGCGAAAGTGGTCTGGAATTTGAGCAGTTGGGAAACCATGATTCAAGCGGTTCGTACTGGTCAATATGATGTCGGTATGGACGGTATTACGATCAATGAAGAGCGCAAAAGCCAAATCGACTTTTCTGATTCATACATGGTTTCACAACAATTTATGTTAGTACGAGCTGATGAAGCTGGTTTTACCGACGCAAAAACATTTGCAGAGAACGATAAAAACCTAGTGGGAGCTCAACCAGCAACAACAAACTTCTATGTTGCGGTATACGATATACTTGATGGTAATGAAGCTAACTCAAGAATTAAACTATTTGAAACCTTTGGTGCATCAGTTCAAGCGCTGATCTCTGGTGACGTTGATACGGTACTGATGGATGCGACTTCTGCACAAGGTTACATTGGAGCAAACCCAGGTAAATTGAAGGTTATCGGTGACGCACTGGGTACAGAAGAGTTTGGATTTATTTTCACACCGGGTTCCGATCTTGTTGAACCTGTAAATGCGGCTATTGCATCGATGAAAGAAGATGGCACGCTAGAGCGTCTAAATCAGAAATGGTTTTTTGACTACAACCAATAATTGCTGTTCGCTTTATAGGTTGAATTTACCAATATGAGACAGACTAAACCTTCAGGGTTTTCACGCCTGCCATGGTGGCTGCTCACGGCCACCTTATTATGTATTTTATTTGCTTGGCAGATGGTTGCGGATGAAGGGTATCGAACCATTCTCTCGGCACTATTTGATGGCGTTGGGGTTACGTTATTCGTTTCTTTGGTCGCGTTTGCGTTAGCAACACTGCTTGGGCTTGTGTTTGCTATCATGCGGGTATCTAACCATCGTGTTGTTCGTGAAGTTGCCACCTTCTATATTGAAGTTGTACGAGGTATTCCAATGCTCGTACTGCTGTTTTATATTGCCTTCGTTGGAGCCCCGCAGTTAGTTGGTTTTGCGAACTGGCTGTTTACTTATCCTATTGAATGGCAATGGCTGTCATCGTTTACGGTCCGTGACTTTGATTTTACGTGGCGGGCTATTTTTGCCTTAATGATTGGCTATAGTGCTTTTATTGCTGAAATTTTCCGAGCGGGAATCGAAGCCGTAAGTCGTGGGCAAGTTGAAGCGGCGCAAGCATTGGGGTTGTCACGTTGGCAGGCGTTTCGTCTTGTGGTGTGGCCTCAAGCATTTCGTACGATTCTACCTCCATTGGGTAATGACTTTGTGGCGATGATTAAAGACTCGGCACTAGTGAGTGCATTGGGTGTTCAAGATATTACCCAGCTGGGTAAAGTCTATTCGTCCTCAACTTTCTTATTTTTTGAAACCTATAACATGGTCGCTTTTTTGTACTTAGTGATGACCATAATGTTGTCGCTGATGGTCAAATGGCTTGAACATTGGTTGAAAGTAGAACGGTAATTGTTTTATTCGTATTAATGAGTTAGCTGGCTTAAACAGAACAGCCACACTGTATTGATAACAGTGTGGCTGTTTTTTTAGGTTACTTGGGTATAGAAATTAGGCTACTTCGTTTAATTCTGCATTCCCCAGAAATTCCGCTTCCATCGCTCCATCAAATGGTTTGTTATAACGATCTATGTAGTCACTAATAAATTGTTCGTCAAGAGACGCTTGAACGTAAATCGCTTGCTGAACCCTCTCCCCAATCACTGAAGCAAAGCGATGTTGCACTCCACTTTCTCCCGATTCGAATGTGGCAACACGATCAATGTTCACGCCCATTTTTTCACGCAACTGTTGGGCAAGTTCATATGCAGAAAGTGTTGATTCAATACGATATAAGTAGCCATCTTCGATTTTCTGGCGAGCCCAGTAATCTTGCTCATTAAAATCGACAGTCGTGCGAGAAATAAACACGGCGGTACTGTGATAATAGCATGGCTCAATTTTAACCGGAGTGTGTTTGAACTCTGGCTGACCAGAAAAATTATCGGTATGTGGGGCAATTAAATCACAAGGTTTTGAGTTTTTTGCTGTGGTATTGTTCCAATGTATTGGCATAAAGAGCTGATTTGGTAACACATCTTCGGTCAGTTCTGCTCTCGCCACACACAAACCCTGCTGATTCGATATCTCAACAATCTGGCGGTCTTTTATCCCAAACTTTTTCGCGCTATCTGGGTGAATCTGTACATATGGCTCAGATTTATGGTCACCAAGTCTTGCTGACAGTCCCGTCCTCGACATGGTATGCCACTGATCTCGAGCTCGGCCACTATTGAGCAATAGTGAGTGCTCGGCACTGGTGCTAGCAATTGGTGCTGAGTGCTTAACAGATATAAAGTTAGCTTTGCGATCGGCAGTAAAAAACTGTCCGTCACTAAATAAGCGTTGATTGACAATGTCAGTTTGTAGCTCGGTGACTGGCCACTGTTGTGGGGACAATTGGCTATAACCTTTGTCATCTAATTGCGTTAAGCCAATCAACGAGAAATCGCGTTCTCCTTGGGTATTTCCATGTGCTGAAAGCTGAGCGTATTCGCGGAAAACCTCGCCTTCGTGACGAAAGTTAAAGGCATCGGTGAACCCCATTTTTTGGCCAACTTGACTGATGATCCACCAATCTGGTTTTGCCATACCTGGGCTTGGCATCAGCTTACGTTGGCGCGAGATTCGTCGTTCTGAATTAGTAACAGTGCCGGATTTTTCGCTCCACCCTTGGGCGGGCAATACGAGATCGGCCAAGCGCGTGGTTTCGGTATCTGCAATACAGTCAGATACCACTACAAATGGGCAGGTTTCTAACGCTTGTCGTATTTTGTCGGTATTCGGTAAGCTGACCATCGGATTGGTTGCCATTACCCATACGGCTTTGATTTTGCCTTCGGCCATTGCATCAAACATATCAACGGCTTTTAAACCTGCTGAGGTAGCGAGATTCTCTGTACCCCAAAACTCACTGATCAGATCAAGATGGTGTGGGTTTTCGAATTCCATGTGCGAGGCAAGTGTGTTTGCGAGTGCGCCCACTTCACGACCGCCCATCGCATTCGGTTGACCTGTAATTGAGAATGGTCCCATGCCTTCTTTACCGATCTTCGCGGTGGCAAGGTGACAATTAATAATGCTGTTTACTTTATCGGATCCCGTGCTTGATTGATTCACTCCTTGTGAATACACAGTAATGACTTTATCTGTGTTGGCAAAACTGTGATAGAAACTTTCCAACTGCTCACTTGAAAGTCCGGTAATGGTTTCAATATCAGATTCTTGTTTTGCAGACTCCAGTGCCTGATCGAAATTGTTGGTATAAGAGTCAATATAGTCTTGATCAAGGTGATTGTTATCTGCGAGGTAATTGAGTAAGCCATTAAACAGGGCGACATCAGAGCCTGAATTTAAAGCTAGATGATCGTCGGCAATCGCACAGGTATCAGTAGCACGAGGATCAACGACAATCACTTTTAAGTTTGGATTGGCTTGCTTTGCACTACGAAGCCGTTGGAAGATAACAGGGTGACACCAAGCGAGATTTGAACCAACCAAAATTACGAGATCAGATTGTTCCATATCTTCGTAACACACTGGTACGGTATCCGACCCGAAGGCGCGTTTGTATCCCACAACCGCCGACGCCATACAAAGGCGAGAATTACTATCAATGTTAGCTGTACCCATAAACCCTTTTGTAAGTTTATTGGCGAGGTAATAGTCTTCAGTTAGCAGTTGGCCCGATACATAGAATGCGACAGAGTCGGGTCCGTGTTCTTCTATAGTTTTAGAGAATTTATCCGCGACCATTTGTGTCGCTTCATCCCAGCCTAGATCTCTACCACCTGAAACACTGTAATCAATAGGTGAGAGCAGGCGTCCATCATGGATCACGGTATCACCTAGAGCAATGCCTTTAGTGCATAATTTTCCGTAGTTTGCAGGGTGGCTTTTATCACCTCTGATCTCCAACTCACCGGACATTTTCGGGCGGGCTTCAACACCACATCCTACTCCACAATAGGCGCATGTTGTTTTGATCCATCCATCGTTTGATTGTGTCACGGCTCAACTCCAAATTTCTTAAACTATTACTAATAAGTGGTATGTAGCAACTTATGAACCAACTTGGTATAAATTTGAAAGTATAATATTTTTATTAGTTAAAACAGATAGTTAAATATTGATCTACCCCTAAAGTGGTAGGTGGTATTTTGCTATATTACCCATATTAGTTACTGCATTTGCACCATTAGTGAGTTGTTTGCACTATCAAGGCTCATTTTTAGGTAACTTTGCTTTCAATTTTCACTGGTTCTTACTTTTTATTTTTAAAGGTTTTGAGTTATCTATTTGTTAAATAAGTTAATTTTTATTTATTGTACATGATTTTGTGATCTGGGCACCACTCTTGCATTTCTCGAAATGGAAATTATGAGTTGAAATGTAGGACCCGATTATGAATACAAATCACAACCACGCAGTTTCAGTGACTCGCCCTGGGGTGGTTACGCTTGTTGGCGCTGGCCCCGGAGACCCCGATCTATTAACCGTTAAAGCACTGCGAGTTATTCAGCAGGCAAAATTGATAGTGTTTGATAACCTGGTTAGTGATGAAATCCAAGCTCTCTTTCCTGCAAATGCAAAAAAGCTGTATGTCGGAAAAGCAAAAGGACAGCACAGTTCAACTCAAGATGAAATTAACAATATCTTAATTAAGTATTCATTATCGGGTGTCGATGTTTGCCGAGTAAAAGGAGGTGACTCTTTTGTCTTTGGTCGCGGGGGAGAGGAGATGCTCTTGCTTGCTCAAAAAGGCATAGCTGTTGATGTTGTTCCGGGGATAACTGCCGCATCGGGTTGCACCAGTTATTCACAGATACCTCTCACTCATCGAGGCCTTGCCCAAGGCTGCACGTTTATTACAGCACATGCGGACAAGAAACTTGAGATTAATTGGCCCGCATTAGCAACATTGAATCAAACCTTAGTTATCTATATGGGGCTTAGTAAAACAGACATGATTTCTAAGCAGCTTATTAGAGGAGGGATGGATCCTGAAACTCCAGTCGCATTTCTTGAGAATGGATGCACGCCAAAACAACGAACGTTTACCGGACAGCTCAAGCAATTGACTGAACTTAAGCAGCAGCACGACATTCAATCACCTGCACTTATTGTGATTGGTAAGGTTGTGTCGGTTGCGAGCCAGATGCAATGGCTTGAACAATTAACTGAACGTTCGGATGTGTCGGTAAAAACGGAATATAACCTAAGAATGTCCGCCTAAGTTAGACGTGAAAAACGCACAGACATTGGTTTATAAATTTACTATTAGGAAGATGACAATATGAGCAAGCAAAGAATCGTAGTAGTGGGCAACGGCATGGTTGGTCACAAATTTATCGACACACTAATAAAAAGTGACAGTAATGATTACGAGATTATTACCTTTTCAGAAGAGTCTCGCTTAGCGTACGACCGAGTACAGTTGACGTCTTATCTGACAGGTAAGACGGCTGAAGACTTGGCAATGACTGATGAGCCTTATTATCAGGCAAACGGCATTAAATATGTTGTAGATGAAAAGGTTACTCAACTCAATACCGCAGAAAAACAAGTCATTACCGCCTCTGGTCGCGTAGAAGAGTACGACAAGTTAGTGTTGGCGACGGGTTCTTTCCCGTTTGTACCACCGATTCCTGGTAACGACCAAGAGCATTGTTTTGTTTATCGAACTCTTGAAGATCTCGACGCAATTGAAGCATCAAGTAAACAAAGTAAAAGTGGCGTTGTCGTCGGTGGTGGATTGCTTGGTCTAGAAGCCGCAAATGCGATTAAAAACCTCGGTTTAGAAACCCATGTGGTTGAATTCGCACCTCGCTTAATGGCGGTTCAGCTTGAAGAAGGGGGCGGTGCGCTTCTACGTCGCAAGATAGAAGACATGGGCGTGTCAGTTCATACCGAGAAAGCAACAACTGAAATAGTGGCTGGTAAAGATGCTCGTTACTGTATGAAGTTTGCTGATGGTACTGAACTTGAGACCGACATGATCGTCTTCTCTGCAGGTATTCGTCCTCAAGATGAATTAGCGCGAAGCTCTGATATCGAAATCGGTGAGCGTGGCGGTATCGTTATTAACAACAATTGCCAAACGAATCATGAAGATGTCTATGCAATTGGTGAATGTGCATTGTGGGATAACAAAATCTACGGCCTTGTTGCGCCGGGTTACCAGATGGCGAAAGTCGCAGCCAGTCACATGATGCAAGAAGAGAAGCAAGTGGAATTCCTTGGTGCAGACATGAGCACCAAACTTAAGCTTCTGGGTGTTGATGTTGCTAGTATCGGCGAAGTGCATGGCCGCACGGAAGGCGCACAGTCTTTCACTTACAATGATGAGATTGAACAAGTTTATAAACGTCTCATTATTTCTGAAGATGGAACGAAAATTGTTGGTGCGGTACTTGTCGGCGATGCTGAAGCGTACGGTACATTACTGCAAATGATGCAAAATGATATGCCGCTGCCCTCAAATCCAGCGGTGTTGATTCTCTCTAACCTCGCAGAAGATGATTCACCGGGCATGGGTATCGATGCCTTGCCAGATGGCGCAATGATCTGCTCATGTTTTGATGTAACCAAAGGTGATATCAAACAAGCCGTAGCCGCAGGTTGCACAACGATGGCAGCACTGAAAGAAACCACAAATGCATCAACTGGTTGTGGTGGCTGTTCAGCGTTGGCAAAACAGGTACTTGATAGTGAATTGCTAAACCTTGGTGTGGAAGTCAACAATGATATTTGTGAACACTTCGCTTATTCACGTCAGGAACTCAGCGATATCGTCCGTGTTAACCAAATTAAGACGTTTGATGAGTTATTAACTCAATACGGAAAAGGCTTAGGTTGTGAAATTTGTAAGCCTGCCGTTGGCTCAATTCTCGCGTCATTCTGGAACGACTACATCCTCGAAAACGAACACATCGAACTTCAAGATACCAACGATATCTATTTAGGCAATATGCAAAAAGACGGTACTTATTCAGTAGTGCCTCGCGTTGCGGGTGGTGAAATTACCCCTGACAAGCTCATCGTATTGGGTGAAGTCGCGAAAGAGTTTGACTTATATACCAAGGTGACAGGTGGTCAGCGCATCGACTTATTTGGCGCGCAGTTAAATGATTTGCCTTCTATTTGGAAGAAACTTGTCGATGCAGGCTTTGAAACGGGTCATGCCTACGGTAAGTCATTGAGAACCGTTAAATCATGTGTTGGTAGCACTTGGTGTCGTTACGGTGTTGGCAACAGTGTCGGCTTCTCTATCGACCTTGAGAACCGCTACAAAGGGGTTCGAGCGCCGCATAAAGTGAAGTTTGGTGTGTCTGGTTGTACTCGAGAGTGTGCTGAAGCTCAGTCGAAGGACTTCGGTATCATCGCAACCGAAAATGGTTGGAATTTATATGTATGTGGTAACGGCGGAATGCGTCCACGTCATGCCGACTTGTTTGCATCTGACCTTGATGAAGCAACCCTAATCAAATACGTCGACCGCATCTTTATGTTCTACATCCGCACCGCAGACCGTTTGCAACGTACGTCGGTTTGGATGGAGAACTTAGACGGTGGGTTGGACTATCTGAAACAAGTCATTATTGAAGATAAATTAAATCTGTGTGAAGAGCTCGAGAAAGAGATGGAAGCGAATATCGCTAACTATCAATGTGAGTGGAAAACCACGATTGAGTCACCAGAGAAACTGAAACGCTTTAGTCATTTTATCAATAGTGATAAGCGTGACGAGGGATTGAAATTTATCTCGGTCCGTGACCAGCGTTTCCCAGAGCCTGAACCTGAGAATGAAATTGAAATCGTTGAAGTATCTTAGTCGATAGCGACAGAACACACTTTACGTTAAAGAATTGAAATAGTTAGGAGAATCATTATGGAAAATTGGCAAACCATCTGTTCTATAGAAGATTTGGCTCCCAATGTAGGTGTTTGCGCATTGGTTGAAGGGAAGCAAGTTGCGGTATTTCGTTGTACTAGAACGCAATCGTTATACGCAATTTCTAATTACGATCCGATAGGAAAAGCGAATGTTCTTTCTCGCGGCATTATTGGTGGCATCGATGGCAAGCTTTGCGTTGCATCTCCGCTATACAAGCAGCACTACAGTTTGGAAACAGGTGAGTGCTTAGAACAGCCAGAATACCAATTAGACACTTATCCTATTCGTGAACACAACGGTTCAGTTCAAGTTCAGTTTTCACAAGCGATGGTCGCGTAAATAGAAGAGACATTATAAGTATTAACACGCCTTTATTCCGACTGAATATTGGCGTGAACATTATTATTACAATTATTAAAAATCAAGACGAGATGTAAAGGAAGTAAAATGGAAGACACTAAATTCTCCATAATGTCGTTTAAAGGAAAAATGAAAATCCTGCATATGAGCTGGATAGCGTTTTTCATCACATTTGTCGTGTGGTTTAACTTTGCGCCATTACTGCAAATGGTTAAAGAAACCCTCGGATTAACCACTCAAGAAATCAAAACATTGCTGATTTTGAATGTGGCATTAACCATACCCGCTCGAGTGGTCATCGGTATGCTTACCGATAAATACGGCCCAAGAATCGTCTACTCTGCCTTGTTAGCGGTGTGTTCGATTCCGTGTTTTATGTTTGCGTTTGCCGATACATTTATCCAAGCCGCTATTGCGCGTTTCCTATTAGGCTTTATCGGCGCAGGTTTTGTTATTGGTATTCGTTTGGTATCTGAATGGTTCCCACATAACGAGCTCGGTACAGCAGAAGGTATCTATGGCGGTTGGGGTAACTTCGGTTCAGCTGCGGCGGCTTTCACACTTCCAACACTCGCTCTTATGTTTGGTGGTGAAGACGGATGGCGTTATGCCGTTGCGATTACCGGCTTAATGAGCTTATTGTTCTCGGTTGTGTTCTACCGCAATGTTTCTGATACTCCGAAAGGGTCGACTTACTTCAAACCTAAGCATTTAAGTGCGATGGAAGTGACATCGAAAGGAGACTTTTTCTTACTGCTTATTATGAAAATTCCAATGTATGCAGTTCTTGCATTGCTCGCGTGGAAACTTTCACCTGCCGGTGTTGGGATGCTGTCCGACTTTGTTGTTAACTGCATTTATGGTGGCTTGTTAGCACTTTATCTACTCGAGCTTAGCCAAGTATGGAAAGTAAACAAAAATATCTTCACCACGCCAGTTGAAGAAATCCATCAGTATAAATTTAAGCAAGTTGCTGTTCTGAATGTTCTGTACTTTGCGACCTTCGGTTCAGAACTTGCGGTTGTCTCTATGTTGCCGCTGTTCTTCTCTGATACGTTTGAACTGACTCCAGTTGTTGCGGGTATGGTTGCTTCGGCCTATGCCTTTATGAACTTGATGTCACGTCCAGGTGGTGGTTGGATTTCAGACCGATTTGGCCGTAAACCAACACTTCTTATCTTAACCGCTGGTCTGGCGATTGGTTATGCCCTAATGGGTCAGGTAGACAGTCAGTGGCCAGTATGGTTAGCGGTTGTTGCAGCGATGGCGTGTTCGTTCTTTGTTCAGGCAGGCGAGGGTGCAGTTTTTGCGACAGTTCCACTGATTAAGCGTCGTATGACAGGGCAAATTGCAGGCATGACAGGCGCATACGGTAACGTCGGAGCGGTAACTTATTTAACGATACTCTCGTTCGTTGATTACCAGACTTTCTTCTATGTGATCGCGGGTACTGCTGTACTAGGATTTATTGTTTTACTCTCTATGGAAGAGCCAAGCGGTAAAATCGCAGAAGTGAATGAAGACGGAAGCGTCACCATGATTGATGTTTCACACTAAACTGAAACTGACCCGCAATTATTAAACAAAAAGATCGGGAGATATTGGAGTACGCACTTGTTTCAATATCGTTCAAAAGCTCAGCTGGGTAAACTAGGCTGAGCTTTTGTCCTTCTACAAAATATTGTTTTCTATTGAATAATAGTAAAGAGAGTTTATGCAGTCAGATGTTGGAAGTAAGATTAAGCAGCTAACACTTAACCATGCTGGAAGTTCATTGATTGGGACTCGTAGCCAAAATCAAGACGCGATTTTGGTTAAGGTTCCTGAGAAACGCAATGAGTTAGAGCATAAAGGAGCCGTAGCCTGTATTGCTGATGGGGTGAGTTGCAGTGTTAATAGCCAGAAAGCTAGCCACACCGCGGTTATCCAGTTTATTAATGATTATCTTGCGACTCCTGAAAGTTGGAGCATCAAACACTCTGCTGGGCAGATTCTAACGTCTCTAAATACTTGGTTGTATAACGAAGGAGCAAAGCACGGACTAACTCATAATGGGCTTGTCACGACATTCAGTTGTCTGGTTATCAAGTCAAACACGGCGCACTTATTTCACGTCGGTGATACGCGAATTTACCGGATGCGAGATAACAAACTGACCCTACTAACCAAAGATCACCAACGGGTGAATTTTGGCAAAGGAGCATACCTCACTCGAGCCCTAGGTATGGACAGCAAACTTGAGGTCGATTATCAGCAAGTCGCTCTACAAGAAGGCGATAGATTTGTTTTGACCACCGATGGGGTGCACGATTTTATCGAACATGGTGCCTTGGCGGACTTTACTCGTACTGGCCATAACATTGATCTTGAAGATTTAAGCCGCGAGATTGGCAATCAAGCGATTGTGAATGGCAGCCAAGATAATGCGAGCTGTTTGATCATCGATGTTATCAATCTGCCGGATAAGTCGGTTATGGAACATCAGCAATTGATGTTGTCTCGCACCATTCCGCCAGCCCTGAAAGTGGGGAATGTGATCGATGATTATCGAGTTGAAAAAATTGTCTATGAAGGGTCTCGAAGTCATGTTTACCTTGTGTCCGAGCTTGAATCTGGCAAGCAGATGATTTTAAAAGCGCCATCGATGCAATACAGTGATGATACGAATTATCTTATAAACTTTGCCAATGAATCTTGGGTTGGGTCTCAGTTAACCAGTGACCGGATAATGAAGATTTACCCGACGCCGAAAGCATCAAAGTTTGCTTACCAATTAAGTGAAATTATCGATGGGATAAATTTACGACAATGGATGTATGATAATCCCAACCCTGGCCTCCAAAGTGTCCGTAAAATCATGGACGATTTGATTCGTGCGGTTCGGGTGTTACAGCGTGCGGATATGGTGCATCGGGATCTTAAACCTGAAAATATTATGGTGACCGAATCTGGCGCAGTTAAAATTATCGACTTGGGCGCGGTGAAGGTTTTAGGCTTGGAAGAGATCGCTCCCGAAAATCCGGATACCATTCCACTGGGAGCCATTAACTACATTGCGCCAGAATATATCTTGGAAAATGAAGCAACCACAACATCCGATCTATTTTCAGTGGCGGTGATTGGCTACGAAATGCTGACCGGTCATTTGCCGTATAAAGAAACCAATAGCCAAAATTTACAATCCGCACGGCACACTAAGTGGGAGTATCGCGCTATCTCTCAACATAGAGAAGATATTCCGACATGGGTTGATCTCGCATTTAAAAAAGCGACTCACCATCAGCCTTCTAAACGTTACCCCGCGTTGAGTGAGTTTATTGCTGATCTCTATACGCCAAATAAAAAGCTGCAAAAAGAGTTTGAAGAGAGCCCGTTGATGCAGAGAAACCCTGTTGTGTTTTGGAAAGGACTTGCGTTGTTGGCCGTTGGTGTCGCGGTAATTGAATTTTTGCTTCTGCTTGAGCATGGCTAGGGTGTAAAAAAACCAGTATCACAATCTGAGTGATACTGGTTTATATCAGTGTTTAGGCCATTATTTTTGCCTAAGTAAATTAATCACCCAATACGATGCCTTCACGTCTTGGGTCGGCACCACCAGAAAGCTGATCAGTACTGACTAATATGCCTTGTAAGCCTGAATTCAAATCACGAATATTAACCTTGAATCCCATTTCTTCCAACGGTTCTTTAAATCGCTCAGCCGCCGTTCCTTTCTCTAGATCGTAGGTGCCAAAGCGGTTTAGCATGTTTGGTAAGCTAATAGCCGTTTGAATATCCATTCCCCATTCAAGGTGAGCAATCAGTGCTTTCGATACATAACCGATAATACGAGAACCGCCCGGAGAACCCACTACTAAGTATGGTGATCCGTCTTTAAGAACGATAGTTGGAGACATTGAAGAACGTGGACGTTTACCTGGTTCTAAACGGTTGGCAATTGGGTAGCCATCCTTGTAAGACTTAAACGAGAAGTCTGTCAGTTCGTTGTTCAACAAGAAACCGTTGCTCATAACGCGTGAGCCAAAGCCATTCTCGATGGTAGTCGTGACTGAAACCGAATTACCTTCAGCATCGACAATCGAAATATGACTGGTAGACGGTAACTCAATGGCGATGTCGTCTGCTTGTGCGATAGCCTGTTCCCAGCGTGGCTGACCCGGCTCTACGCTTTCTAGAGCTTTACCTGGTTCAATCAATGCAGCACGTTTTGCGAGGTATTCTTCATCGAGTAGGCCAGCAGGCATTGGTACGAAATCGGTATCTGCCATATAGCGGCCACGGTCAGCAAACGCTAAACGAGAGGCATCACCAATGATTTGCCATGCTTGTGCGGAATCAGGTCCCATAGAAGCGAGATCAAATTGGCTAGAAATACCTAGAATCTGTCCAACAGTAAGCGCACCAGAACTCGGAGGTCCCATCCCACAAACTTCATATTGTTTGTACGGCATACAAACTGGAGCACGTTCTTTTATTTGATAAGTTTGAAAGTCTTGAAGTGCCAATACACCAGGATTGTCGGTGATGTTCTGTACCTTGTTGACAATGCCAGCAGCGAACTCTTCTGAGTAGAAAGAATCTGCGCCTTTTTCAGCGAGCATCGCTAGAGTATCTGCGTATTCTTGGTTCTGAAGAACTTCTCCTTCAGCGAGTGGCGTACCATCTTCATGGAAGAAATACGCCGCAGTATCGGGATAACGACTGAGTTTTTCTTGGTCGCTTTCAATGGCTCCGGCTAAGCGAGGAGAGACATCGAATCCTTTTTCTGCCAACTCTTTAGCTGGTGTTAAAAGATCTTTCCACGCCAATTGGCCGAACTTGTCATGCAATTCACCCATCAGTTTAACGGTACCTGGAGTACCGACTGAACGCCCACCAACGACCGCATCATAGAATTTAAGCGGGTTACCTTCGGCATCTTGAAATAACTCTGGTGTTGCAGCAAGAGGAGCGGTTTCTCGGCCATCAAATGTTGTGGTTTTCTTGGTTTTTGCATCGTAGTACACAACAAATGCGCCACCGCCTAATCCTGATGATTGCGGTTCAACCAAACCTAGCATCATTTGAACAGCGACTAGGGCATCAATTGCGGAACCGCCCTGTTTTAATACATCGTAACCGGCTTGAGTTGCGATTGGGTTTGCTGCGGCAACCATATACTTTTGGCTTTGAACTAGAGTTTTTTCCTGAATTGCGCTTGCGGCTTCTGGAGCAATATTGTCCGTCGTTTGCGCACCAGCAGCAAAAGCGTGTGAAGTTGAAAGGGCGAGTGATAGCGCAAGAAACGTTTTGGTAAATTTACCTTTCATATGAGATCCTTTTATGTAATGAAGGCATGGTTGGTTCTGGTAGAGGTCATGTTCTACTTTTAGAAAAGCTATTCTAGAGAACCAGGTAAGGCTATATCTTTGTTATTAAACAAGTTAGCTATCAACGATACTATCAAATACATATCAAGTGCGATACTAGATTTTATATCTAACGTATTAAAGTTTTACAGTACATAGGTGTTGCTATAGTTGTCCAACCTAGAGAGATAACGGAAATAGGTTGTGCGACGATGCTTAGCTTGGTGACTCAAATGCTACATCGCGCGGTGATTGAGCTAATCGTCGGGGTTATAGCTTGGGCTGTAATCATTGGGTTTGCTTATTATACTTATCCTCATGTAGTAGAGTTTCTTGATGTAGATCGATGCTTAGATGGCGGTGGAAGATATAATCATGAAATAGAACTTTGTGAGTATAGCTAGTCCATCCCAAAAACTAATGGCTAACTGCAGATCAGGGTGATACTTACTGCGTGATTAATCCACTCACCTATATTAAAAACTCCCTTACACTGTTAGACAAGAGGGTTAGGAAATTTATAATGGAAATGTTTTTTTTCACTATTTTATTCGTAGTTATCGTTGTAGAAATGATTCTTAACAGTACTTGGAATCGTATCTATTTTACATATGGTATTCCAGTATTTAGTTATCAACCAAGCTCGAGATGTTCGGCTCAGTCAGTTATCGACACTGAAGAATTGGAAAAATCACTTCAATCTCCAAAATATGCGTCATTTAAAGTAAGACGTTTCTCAGATGAAATTCTAGGGTTTAGAGAAGCAGCATGGGGAGGCCTTGGCAAAACATCCTATTCACCAATGATGCGAGGTAAGCTTGAAATAAATAATAAGGGACAAGTAAAAGTAACGGGATTTGTTAATTGGTTTGTTATTATTATTTCGATTGCGTTTATTGGTTTGACTGTATTGGCGGATCACTCAAATCCAAATGTACTTGGCTTTCCTATAATTTTATTCGTTTTGATTGGCTGGATATATCTTTTACAGAAGAAGCGATTTAAAGAGTTGGCAGATTTAGTAGTTACAAAACTAGATTGAATGTGCGTAAACTAGTGTTAACTTAAACTCACCATCGCTTCTTCTAAATACATCACTTTGTAAGGCCTACTATCATCTTCGGAGTGATATCTTATCTATATCTGTGTTTCCGCTGTAAAACCTGAAGTCCTTGCCTATTTCATCAACCTTATCTCTAATCAAGATTCTTGTACGATTCGCTTACATTGTCATCTCATTTTCACGTTAATTGCTACTCGTTTAGTCGGCACGAAAATCGCGATCGTTCGGGATAAGGCCTTTAGTTTTCTTTATCAGGCGAATATAGAATTAGTCACTGAGATGGGGGCGGAGTTGTGTTTCTTCTCGCCTTTAGAGTATTCAGAATCAGAGACGGTAGTGGCTGAGTGTGATGCGCTGTATTTGCCGGGGGGATCCAGAGTTGTATTTGGATGAACTGTCGAATAATTCCGATCTTAAGAATCAGATTCGAGCTTATATCGAGGCAGGTAAACCAGCGTTAGCAGAATGTGGTGGCATGATGTATCTCGGTACGAGTTTAACCAATATCGACGGAGAGTGTCGTGATATGTGTAATGTGCTGAATCAACATGCGTCGATGCAGTCTAGGTTAGCGGAATTAGGGCTGGTTGAAGCCACATTGTGAGAAGGAGAGTTTTTACGCGGCCACAGTTTCCATTATTCAAAAACTGAATCGGAAGAAGTTGCGTTGGGTGAGTCTCGTTCTCAACGCGGTAAAGCCATGGACCCAGTACGACGCAAAAATAATTTGACTGCATCGTATGTACATTGGTATTTCCCGTCGAATCCAGAGCTTGTAGCCAAGGTATTTTTAGGCTACCTGTGAGTGGTGGAAATCTTGTGAAAGGCTAAGTATTCGTAGCCGTTGACCAAGCATAAATTGGCCAATTTTTACCTTTTGCTGCGACCCTGAGCTTTTCGCAAGGATTAATTAGATACGCGTGATCGGCGTATTGGCATAGCGGAAGATCGTTAATCGAATCGGTAAAAAAATGCACAGCATCATATTTATTGGATGTCTGTTCAAGCCACATTTTTAGGCGTGCTATTTTGCCTTCTCGATAGCTTGGGACGCCACTAATTTTTGAGGTGTACCGGTTCTCATCTGTAACCATATCAATGCCGATAGACTCGGTAATTCCTAATGATGTGGCGACTTTGTTTACAATAAAACTTGTCGTTGCAGAAATAATCAGCATATCGTTTGGCGTCTCTTTTAATGAAGCGATAAGGGCTTGTGCTTGAGTAAATATTTTTGGCGTTACACTTTTTGCAACGAACTCATTCACCATATTATCAACAGATTCAATCGAGAGGTTGGAGAGAGGTTGCATAATAAAGTCGAGATATTCTTCCATATCTAGCTCACCTCGAGCATATTGAGCCATCAAGGCTTTATCGGTTTCCAAAAAATCTGGAATATCGACATATCCGCCATCAACAAGGAATTGGTTCCAGAGCATTGAGCAATCGCCATCAACCAATGTTTCATCCATATCAAATATATATAAGTCTTTAGACATTGTTCTCTCTCATCCGTAAGTATCTGAAGCAAAGTCGTTTGGCTGTCTGTTTATCAAAGCCAGACTTATCTCGATTTGAATAACTAATATACATCAAATACACTAAATTACACAAATGCTTTATTTTACATAACTTAAGGTAGAACATATGTTCCTATTTAGAGCCGGAATTTAAGTTGTTCGACGCATGTTGTTAAATGGCTTAGTTGAAATTTGTGTTTAATTTATTGATTTGTAACTTAAATATTAATATTTAAGTCTATTTTATATCCAAAGAGACAAATCCACTTTTATATTGCCAATTTAGTTGTAACTTGCAATGAAGAACACTTTTTTACAACCTATATGATAGGTCTTATCGCGATAATTACACCGTTGGTATAGTATTAATCTCTCGAGAGACGTATTTTAAATATGACGCCTCAGAGGGTGCCCAATTGTTCAGAGAAGTACTATTCATTAGATAGAAAATGGACCAAACATGTTAGAAGAAACCCGATTACATCGAATTTGCGCACTACTATCTACGTTAAATCATGTGTCGACGGAATTGATAATCCAACACCTAGGAGTATCAAGAGAAACCGTTCGGCGTGATGTACTTAAGTTAGAAGCACAGGGGCGCCTCAGACGTGTTCATGGCGGTGTTATTTCATGTGATGATGAGCCTGAGCCACCTCTTTCGGTTCGTAATAGTGTTCAAGGAAAGGAAAAGCGAGCGATTGCTAGCGCGACGGTCACTCAACTGCGAGCGGGTCAAACTGTGTTTATCGATGCAGGCAGCACGACATCGCTGCTTGCTGGACCTTTGATGTCGATGTCAGGACTGACGATTATTACCAATAGCTTAGACCTAGCGGGCAAGCTATCAAGTAACGATGATAATCTACCAATGCAGCATGAAGTGATTTTGTTGGGTGGACAAATGGGTCATCTTGCTCAAGCCACAGCAGGGGAGGTGACAGTAACCGAACTTTGTCGATATCGAGCAGACATAGCGCTATTGTCACCGGTAGGAGTTTCATTGAATTGTGGCGCAAGCAGCTATTCTCATCATGAAGCTGCAATTGCTTCTACGATGGTTAGCCATGCAAAATCGACTTATATTTTAGCCGATAACAGCAAGTTTGGTGTCACCAGTAGAATTGTGTATGCAGCGCCTACGAAAATAACCAAGCTTATTACCGATGAAGGGGCTCACGTTCACCCTGAGTTTGCTCAAATTGAAAGTATGGTTGGTGAAGTTGTTATTGCATAATTCCAATACAGCCAGGCAGTCTTTTTGGTGTGCCTAACGCATTAGAGAGACATACCTTCTACGGGTTAAACTTCATAGAATCCAAGAAACATCGCAACAGCATCGTCTATTGTTTTCTGCGCCACTGAATCACTTAGTGGCGCTGCTCCTTCCAGTAATTGTGGCCAAAATGCGTTGGCTTTTAACAAACTGAAAAATTGTCGGCTGGCATTGTTCTCATCCATTTTCTTTAGTTTGCCATCGGCGACCGCCTCTTTAAGCCATAACTGTAAACCGTTTTGTAGACCGCTCATTTCCCCCAGAGCACTGGCGGCTAATTCAGGGGAGCGAATGCATTCAATCATCATAACTCGAGCGACCTTTTGGTAGCTTAACTGTGAGAGAAGATCTAATTCTGCTCGACCGATACTGAGTAATTGCTCTGAGAGAGTCGCTTTCGGGTTGTAAGGAGCACACTCCGTCTTCTGACTAGCTTCAAGTAGATGAGCGACGACCTTTTGGAATAAGATTTCTTTGCTTGGAAAGTGGTTATACACCGTTCGTTTTGATACGCCGGCCTCAGCGGCAACCACATCCATGCTTACCGCTTTAAACCCTTTGGCGGTGAATTCCTGTAAAGCGGCTTCGACTATTGCTTCGCGTTTTTGCTCACTGATCGTCTTTTTTTTATTTTTCTCGTTACTCATTTACGTATGGCTTATTTCAACGTTAAAACACAATATTACACTAACTAGTTTACTTTTGGTAATTAGGTTGTAAACTACACCGTATAGTTTACTTTTATGGTTTTCCAATGAAACGACGATGGTGGGTATTAATAATGGCACTGCTAAGCTGCACGTTTTTTAAAGCAACACAACCAGAAACAACAAATTACAAAGATAGCCCTCAGTATCTCGACAGTAAATTTGCGAACACCAGTGGCGCAAAAAGTATGGATGCCTCTCGTATACCCTCGATGATTTGGCGTTATATTGCGGAAAAACGAATAGAGCCGACACCGGTGCAGCCGATCCCTGTCCATGAAATAGAATTGCCCGGGAACCCTGATAGCACCCAATTGGATTTGTATCGCCTGGGGCACTCTAGCACTTTGTTTAATTTGCACGGTCAATACTGGCTCATCGACCCGGTATTTTCTGAGCGTACGTCTCCAGTTCAATGGATAGGACCGAAACGCTTTCATCAACCACCGATTGACTTAGAAAACTTGCCACTCATTGCTGGCGTTATTATTTCGCACGATCATTATGACCATTTAGACAAGGATACGATTCAACAAATTCATCGCCAAGTAGAGAATTTTGTTGTGCCATTGGGAGTGAAACGACACCTCACAAAGTGGGGCGTAAGTAGTGATAAGATCGTTGAACTCGACTGGTGGCAACATACAACAATGGGACATGTGGAAATTACCGCAACGCCCGCTCAACACTTTTCTGGCCGTGGTGTAAATGATGGAAATAAAACGTTATGGGCATCGTGGGTGATAAAAAGCGAAGATAGATCCGTATTTTTCAGTGGTGATTCTGGTTATTTCGATGGTTTTAAAGAGATCGGAGAACGTTACGGCCCGTTTGACATAACCTTAATTGAAAACGGTGCGTACGACAGGGACTGGCCAGACATTCATATGACGCCAGAGCAAACACTTCAAGCGCATTTAGATGTACGAGGTCAGGCATTGATGCCAGTACACAATGGTACGTTCGATCTAGCATTGCACCCTTGGTACGAACCATTTGAACGAATTTTTGCGTTAGCAGAGCAAAACAATGTCTCGTTGGTGACGCCGCAGATAGGTGAGAAACTCTCGATAAATGACATGTCTAAAACATCGGCATGGTGGCGAAAGAAGTAAATGAGTCACCCTATAGAAGCGGTGAAACGTTGGCTTAGCGTTTAATGCTGACGGGTTAAATACATGCAACTCAATGAGGCAAGGGTGACCATAATCACACCTTGCCAGAAAGTGACTCCTAAGCTGATTCCAAACACCAGTGACGAGAAAAACGCGGAAAAAATCGGCGTGAAATAAGACAAAGTGGCCAGTAGCACCATGTTGCCGCCAATAATTCCTATGTTCCACATTCCATAACCACCCGCCATGGCAAATGCAGCCAATCCTAAGTTGAGTACGGCACTACCGTTCCACGTCATTGGCGGTTGGTCAGTAAGAAGAAATTTAACCCAAAGAGTGGTTGCGGTTGCAATGAAAAACCATGTGATTGCATTTTGCCCATTGGCGAGTCGCTTGGTTACATTGCAGTAAATCGCCCAAATAAAAGCGCCACTGAAGGCGAGGGAATAACTCACGGGATTCGTCGCGATATTCTCGGTAATTCGCGAAATCGAAAGTCCTTCTTCACCGGTTACCGTCCATGCGACCCCAAAAAACGCCATCGCCATTGCCGGGTATAACCATATGCTCACACGCTGGCGGGTTACGACGACAGCTAACATTACGGTTAAAGCAGGCCAAAGGTAATTAATGACACTCATCTCAACCGCTTGGAATTTATTGTTTGCCATGCCCAAGGTTAGGGCTAAGCACATCTCATAACAAACAAATAAACCGCCCCCAATGATGAGATAGCGGGGAGAAAATCGACTCAATTTGGGTAAGCCGATCACCAAAGCGAGCAATACCGAACTTAAGGTATAAATCATCGCTGCTCCACCGACAGGGCCTAATGATTCTGCGACGTTGCGGATGAAAGGAACAATGGTGCTCCACAGTAAGATAGCGACGCATCCAGCTAAGGTGTATTTGTGTGCTGAAATCAAAGAATACCGCCACGTTAAGAAAAGGAAAGAATGTATTAAGTGTTTAATTTACTTGATGTCGATTGAAGAGATCAATCTCTTTATGCGTGTAAGATACTGCTACCGAGCAAGGTTTCGCAGTGGAGACACGTGATCTTCAAAAGGGACATGCCGCCTTAGAAATGATCGGTCTTCAACACAGCTAGGGCTATCGATTCGGTCCATTCTGAAGTGTCGAAAGTCGTCCCGTTCTGGGTCCCATGCGACCAAATACCAGAGTGGTGGCAAGATTAACATTGCTTGTGGCTCGACTTCCCGATGGGTGGTGGTTCCTTTTGCATCACAATAACCAAAGCGCACGTATTTTTGCTCCAGAAACGAAGTTTCGAAGGTCGTTAGCAAAGAGGCGTCCAATTGTCCCATGTTGGTGATGTCTATTTGAGGCGAGAGTTTTCCGACATACAAACATGCTAACAATCGTCGAAGATCGTGCAACTTTTCTGATGGGAGCGATTTTTCAATTTTGGCGAGTGCCACATCCGCAAGCCCGGTGAAGGGCATTCCTCCTATAGCATCCATTGATGCGACGCCAATTAACAACGCAAACACTTCGGCAACCGAGAACGTCACGGTTGCTTTTACTGATCGCGGGTCAAGTTGTAGCCCACCACCTCGTCCCGGTTCTGAATGGATCACAAACCCTTCATCACGCAGTGCGGTTAAATCACGTAAAACAGTGCGTTTAGACACATCAACTTCACGTGCTAACTCCGCAACGGTCGAAGTGCCGTTACGGCGTAGGCAACGAATAATAGCATCGTGTCGTAGTCGAATTGTCATTGGATAAGCTTACTCATTAATAGTGACAATATTTGTCACTATTAACGTATATAAATATGACTCCGACGTCAGTAACTATTTATCGTTATTGCGTCATCCGTATATCTACATCCTTGTATTAAAAGTACCTGTAGGAGACAAGAAATGTCTAATCTAATCGATTTTCCAAATCCAGCGCTAATTTCTGTGAATGGTATTACCCTCGAAGTGTTTGAAGCCGGTCTACAACATAAAGGTAACCCAATCGTGCTTTGTCATGGTTGGCCCGAACATGCCTACTCATGGCGTTTTCAAATCCCAGCGCTCGTTGATGCGGGCTACCATGTCATCGTTCCCAACCAGCGAGGGTATGGTAATTCCTCGCTGCCAGAGGACGTGACGGATTATGACGTCACTCATTTGACCGGCGATCTTATCGCGTTATTGGATCATTACGGGTATGACGATGCCACATTTGTTGGCCACGATTGGGGAGCGATGGTGGTATGGAGCTTGGCTATGCTGCACCCGAGCCGAGTGAATAAGGTCATCAACTTAAGTTTGCCTTATCAAGCACGAGGAGATGTTCCTTGGATTGAGTTGATGGCGCAAATACTTGGTAGCGATTACTATTTTGTTCATTTTAACCAACAGCCGGGTGTCGCCGATTTAATATTAAATCAGAATACTCACCAATTTCTTCGTAATCTATATCGTAAAAACGTGCCGATTTCTGAACCCGAGCCAGGCATGCAGATGATCAACCTTGCAAAAGCGACCACTCCTCTGGGTGAGCCGGTTATGACCGAAAGCGAGTTAGCAATTTTTGTATCGGCTTTCGAATCCACAGGGTTTACTGGCAGTATAAACTGGTATCGTAATCTCGATCGTAACTGGGGGTTATTGGCGGACGTTAATCCTATCGTTCATCAGCCAACATTGATGATTTATGGAGAGCGAGATTCGATTCCTCAAGCACAGAATCTTTCAGAGTTCGTACCTAATGTGGATGTAATCAGCCTAGATTGTGGTCATTGGATTCAACAAGAACAGCCGGAACAAACTAACCAAGCAATCGTTAATTGGCTGGCGCAAAAAGCACATTAAATTCGTGACAAGTAAATGATTGCAGGGTGACTGCCGTCGCTCGCTTGATCTGAAACAGTCCATCTAGTGTAGACACCGAGGCAATGCTCGCACTTTAAAGCTGAACATTGCTCTATCCAACAAAAAAACTAGTAGTACTTATAGAAAAGGTCTAAAATTAGCACTTAATTTAATGCTAATTTGGTGGCGTGATGAGACAAGTTCTAGCTGATTGTTCAGCAAGTATTTCAGAGTTAAAGAAAAATCCGACAGCTCTTTTAAACGAAGCTGATGGTGCTGCTATTGCTATTTTAAATCACAATAAACCAGCAGCTTATTTAGTGCCTGCTGAAACTTACGAACGCCTCATGGATATGTTAGATGATTACGAGCTTGCTAAGCTCGTTGAAAGTCGCAGACTTGATTTATCAGACGCTGTTGAAGTTAACGTCGATGACTTATAGATTAAAGTTTATACCGGCGGCGCAAAAAGAGTGGAGTAAGCTAGCTCCGCCAATCAAAAGTCAGTTTAAAAAGAAACTCATTGAACGTCTCGAAAACCCTCATGTTCCTGCTTCAAAGCTACGTGGTTATGATTCTGTCTATAAGATCAAATTGCGTAGCGCTGGTTATCGATTGGCTTATGAAATTATTGATGACGAAATCGTTGTCTATGTACTCGCAATAGGGAGAAGGGACAAGGAGGCAATTTATAAGAAATTAGCTTCCCGCTCCGAGTAGCAATTCAATAAATACGCTAAATACCGACTACCAAAAGGAACACACATGACATTGGAAACCGAGCGACTTATTCTGCGCCAGTGGAAAAGTGACGATTATAAGCCTTATACTGAGCTGTGTTCTGACGCCAATGTTATGCGGTACTTTCTAGCCCCGCTTTCACGTCACGAGAGTGATGAGCAAGCGATAATGATTCAAACCCTCATTGCAGAACAAGGATGGGGATTTTGGGCGGTTGAATTAAAGTCTACTAATCAATTTATCGGCTTTGTTGGTTTACATAGTCAAAGCGCTGATAGTGGTTTACCAAATGCACCGTTTATTGAAATAGGGTGGCGATTGTCTTCGGAATTCTGGGGCTTTGGTTATGCACCAGAAGCGGCAAAAAGGGCTTTGAAATTTGCTTTTGAAGAGCTTAATGCGCCTGAAGTTTATGCATTTACCACCTTGCAAAATAAACCATCGCAGCGAGTGATGACCAAGGTCGGAATGGTCGATAGTAACCAGAATTTTGATCACCCAAAAGTTACTAAGGGTCACCCGTTAGAGCGTCACTGCTTATACAAAATCACCAAACAGCAATGGTTAGAAAAGCCTATATTCCCGTAATAAGAAAGTCGATCGCAGCAATACTCTCGCTTTTGAATAGAGAATTCTAGTTGGGTGTCGGTTCATTTGAAGGTTTATTGGGGTAGTTCTTTTGTTTATTGTAAGTTCTATAAATGTTTTGTTGACATGAATCGAGTCCTCTATCAGTATGAATTCTATGAATATAAACTTACCGCACCACTCAGCTCGAATTATCATCATTCCATAGGAATGGTGGGATTTGTGATGCGTTAATATTTTATCAAACCCGCCCTAGAGGCGGGTTTTTTATCTCTGCTTCTTGGGAATCACCCTAATTGGAGGAGTTAACATGAAAAAAGTCGCGGTATTCGGGAAACCAGCAAATGGTAAATCAACGTTAAGTAAAAAATTGGCACTCGCCACAGGCATAACATTATATCCTTTAGATTCAATCTTATATCAGCCAAATGGTGACGAAGTAAGCCGAGAAGATTACGAGAAAACTCATGAACGCATTCTCGCTTCTGAGGAATGGATCATTGAAGGTTTTGGGCCACTAAATTCATTGAAGTCGTTTCATCAGCGTTTGGACGAAGCCGACACTTTAATTTATATAGATTTACCCTATTTAGTGACCTATTGGTTAGTGGCAAAACGGTGTTTCAAAGGAATATTTCGCAAACCAGAGGGATGGCCAGAAGGAAGTTCAGTACTTAGCGGAACATTGGAAAGTTATAAAGTATTAAAAATGTGCCCAAAATTCTGGAATGACGACTTTTTGCAGGCATTAGAAAAACGTTCAATAACCAAGAAGCTCTATGTGATTCGTTCGGTTTCTGAGTTAGATAGATTTGTTGAGAAAAATGTGAAATAAAGGAATGTCACAACAGAGGACAAATGCGCAGCGTGTGAGGTTAGATTATATACCATAAGAAAAGGAAGTCGTATGATGAAAACATTTCAAGGTTCATGTCATTGCCAAGCGGTACAGTTTGAAATAGAAACAGACTTATCAGAACTGACCACGTGTGATTGCACTATTTGTCTTAAAAAGAACGCGCTCATGATTAAAGTTCACGAAAGTGCAATGAGAATCACCGCGGGTTTAGAATCACTGACGACGTATCAGTTTCATTCCAACACGGCCGAGCATTACTTTTGTAAAGTCTGCGGTATTTACCCTTTCCATCGTAAGCGTGTCACACCAGATTATTTTGGGGTAAATGTATTTTGTTTGGAGTCTTTTGACACAACAAATATTCCAGTACGCGCCACGGTTGGGGCAGGGATGAAATAGTAGCCACCGTTAGCATTTAATTCAGAATACAATTCAAATTATTGTGCAGTATTATCGTGACCCGATTTTCTTCAGGAGGTAAACATGATGACGTTAAGTTTTAAATGGTCGAGACTGGATTCCTTAAGTGTTATGGAGTTCTTTGAAATAATTAAAGCACGAGAATCCGTTTTTGTGGTTGAACAGCAGTGTCCATATCAAGAAACTGATGAAATGGATCGTGATTCATGGCATCTCGCGGTGTCTTTAAATGATGAGCTTGTTGCGTATGTGAGAGTCGTTGATCCTGGTGTGAAATATGCCCAACCTTCAATAGGTCGAGTAATGACGTTGCAACCATTTCGGCATTTAAAAATAGGTCGTCCGTTAATGAACGAGGCGATTCGTTTTACCGAACACACCTTTCCGAAGTTGGGGATTAAAATTGGTGCTCAAGTTTATTTACAAGGTTTCTATGAATCCTTGGGGTTTGAGGCTGTAAGTGAACCATACGATGAAGACGGAATCCTGCATTTAGACATGTTGAAGCCAACCAAATCAGAAAGCATGTGATACTCGGTATATTATTTAGGTCAGTATCCGAAAACTGTTCAGGTGAACTTATGAAAAATATTGCTTTAGGCGTCGTTATAAGAGAAGGGAAAGTGTTAATTCAGCAACGCTTTAGACGAAATCAAGGAATGGTATTTGAGTTCCCCGGGGGCTCGATTGATTCTGGTGAGTCTAGCGTTGAAGCGGGAGTGAGGGAGCTTTGGGAAGAGACAGGCCTAAAGGATTTAAAATATCTAGGCAGTCATCAAGCCGTCAACGACTTTGGTGGCGAGATTCATTATGTCGTCTTACGCGCAAGCCGAGATAATGAACCTTATATGACTGATGAGGTAAGGCAACAAACTTTCTATTGGTTAGAGCCAGCAGAGGTCCCCCTAGGCGATTTCTATCGAGCAGATATCGACTTTATTCGAAATCACCTGATCCAGTTTATTTAGTAGGTGACTTATTAATGATTAACTAGCATTGGCAGTATGTCGCTGAGAGCCGTTTCTTTATATTGGTCTTCAAGTGCTCGTCTCATTTTGCTGCCATCCAATAGCACGGGTTGCTGCCAAAGGTATTGCATTTTCATGACTTCACTAATTAAGGGTACAAAAGGCGCGATGAGCTTAAATGCCCACCACGAAAATTTTGCGGCATGCAAGGTTTTACTATTGGCGATACAGGCTTTATCCCAGTCATTTTGAGAGAGCTTTAGCCCGTCGTCATGCCATACTTCATAGGACGATTGCGGTAAGGACATAAGCATGGCGGTGTTGTCACATAGGTCGGGTAAGAACGACCAAAAGTGCACATGCTGCTCATTATGTGGAAACTTAATTTTTACGCGATTGTGCTTCTGCTTTAAGATCATCGATATCCAAGTGAAATTAGTGTCGGGGCCGATAAAATCACCCGCGCGTACAATGGATACTTTTGCACCCTGTTGGCTCGCTTGATAAAGTCGGTTCTCCATTTTCACTCGAATTTCACCTTTTACCGATACGGGCTTCATCACAACGTCTTCGGTAATATAGTGCTCTTGAGGTGCTAAGTTATACACGTTCCCTGGAAAAAGGATTCGACTCGTGAGTTTCTCTGCGACTCGAACGGTGGGTTCCAATAGCGCCATGGCTTCGGTTTCCCAGCGATGATAAGCCGGGTGAATACCGTATACGATAAGTTCTGCTCCCAAGGCTGCTTCCTCGATCAGAGCTTCATTGTTTGCATCCCCGACCCAAATGTCATTGGTATCTAACCATGCTGGCGCTTTTACAGCTTCGCGTACCAATACTCGAATGTTCCAGCCTGCGTTTCGTAACGAACAAGCCATTTGTGATCCAAAGTTTCCGGTAATACCTAAAATTAGTGCTGTTTTCATCTTGTTTCCTCCTTTAGCTAACGATATTCTACAATTCGATAAGGAATAGTGAATATCAGTTTTGCACTATCGGATATTCATAAATGAATAGGAAAAATGAATAGCAAAAAATGAATAGTAATAATTGGCAATGGTGGCAATACTTCCTTGCGATTGCAGAAGCAGGCAGTTTAAGCCAAGCCTCGAATCATCTAGCGGTCTCTCAACCGACATTGAGTCGGCAACTGCAAGCGATGGAAAATCGGCTTGGGCAATCGCTTTTTGATCGAAGTACTCAAGGGTTAATCCTTACAACCTTTGGCGAGCGCCTGCTAGAAGATTGTAAACAAATGCAGATGAGCGCACACCGCCTTGAACGCATAGCGGCTGGGCTAGCAACTTCATTGACAGGGCGAGTTCGCTTGGCCGCTAATGAAATGCTTGCACAATATTATCTACCTAAATTGTTACCTCTGTTTATGGATACTTACCCTGAGGTTTCGATTGAACTTGATGTGAGTAATCACGCTAGCAACTTAGATAAACGTGATGCAGATGTCGCGATTCGTATGTTTGAGCCGACTCAATTGGACTTAGTCTGCCGGCGGATTTGCAATATTTCATTAGGCTTTTATGCGAGTGCTGACTACCTCGAGAGAAACGGCACCCCAAACACCGCCGACACGCTCTTTCAGCATCGAATTATTGGCTATGATCGAGATCCACAATTTGAAAAAGGCGCGCAAGTGATGGGTTGGAGTGTAAGTAATGAGCAGTTTTCAATCCGAACGGATTTTATGCCAATGCATCTCGAGCTTGCGCGCCATCATGGGGGGATTATTGCTAGCCACAAGCGTTTGTGCAGCGAAGCTGGTCTGCAAGCGATTACGTTCGACTTTGAGTTGCCGGAATTGCCAGTGTATTTGGTGTGTCACAGGGATGTGCAGCACAATAAGAAGATTCGAGTGTTGATGGATTTTCTTAGCCAACACTTACCGACGGTGTTAGCTTAAAAATATTGTGGTTGAGAAGATGAAGCTTAATTCTTACGCTCATTCACAATATTCCTCGCCTTCGAAGTGCTCTAATTCACCATCATTTACATGATCAATAAACGTTGAATATTGCAAAGCTCTTGATTTAGTGTCAGTTGTCAGAGCTTCGAGTGAACTAATTAAATTCGACAGATCATTTAGCTCAACGCCTCTTGCAAAATAACACGCTTCTATCTTTCTCGAATTGAGTTTTAAATTGTAGGCAAGCTCTAGTGTTTTATTATTTTCTTTAGAAAAGTCATTGGTCATAACAGACTGAAGATTACGAGCATTTTGTTTAATAACAGTTCTAATGGGATCTTTGACTTGTAATGCTTCAATATACGCTTCAATGTCATCGCGAATACCATCTTGATTTTCATCAGGGCCAGCGATGTCGTCACTACGATCTAACTGAGGTTCAAACGCTTCGTATAACAAGGTGAGTTGTTCATTGATCGTCGATTGAGATTGTAGATCGCTAACCATTTTACCGGGTAACGTTAAGGTGACAGAGCCAACTTCAATCACTATTTTGTTTTCGCTACATGCGCTCAACAAGAAAACAGCAAGTAGGTATGTGGTGAATGTAGAAAGGTTCATCAAACAAGACCATTAGAAAAATTATAATCATCAATTTATCATTAATAGCCAGATGGCACTGGTTAATTTCCCACCTTCGAGCACGCATTCTTATTCTCAATACACACAAAGCTGGATTGAAGGTTGCTATAACTTAGTCGTAAATTGAAGGATAAAAAAAGCGCTGCTAGTGCAGCGCTTGAGGGTATTAAGCATTATTTATTTAGAGGGATTTCTAAACGGTGGCTTCGGTAGATGACTCATTCTGTTTAAGAAAAGCATAGGTGAAACCCGTAACAGCCGTACCTGCAATGATAGCGACAAGATACATGATGACTGGCGAAATGGCTCCTGGGATCAACAATACAAATAAACCACCGTGGGGCGCCACAAGTTGTGCTCCGACTAGCATAGATAAAGCACCGGTTAGAGCGCCACCAATCATACAAGAAGGGATAACACGCATTGGGTCTTTGGCTGCAAAGGGAATCGCGCCTTCAGAAATAAAACACATACCAAGGACAAAAGAGGCTTTACCCGCTTCTCGTTCACCGGCTTCAAATTTACTTTTTGCGAGGAAGGTTGCCAATCCCATTCCAAGAGCTGGAACCATTCCTGCAGCCATGATTGCTGCCATTGGCGTATAGGTTTGCGAAGCAAGTAGACCAACACCGAACGTATAAGCGGCTTTGTTGACTGGGCCACCAAGATCGAAACACATCATTGCCCCAAGGACAATGCCAAGAAGTACCGCATTTGTACTGCCCATATTATTCAGGAAGTCGGTCATTGCAGCCATGATGCTGGCAACAGGCCCGCCAATTACGTATATCATGACTAGGCCAGTAAATAAGCTAGCAAAAAAAGGTATGATTAAAATTGGCTTAAGCGCTTCCATTGACTGGGGTAGTGACACTTTGTCGACGATGAATTTTGCCGAGTATCCCGCGATAAGACCCGCGACAATGCCTCCTAAAAAACCTGAGCCTGTTGAGCTTGCGAGCATTCCACCAATAAGTCCGGGTGCTAAACCTGGGCGATCGGCGATAGAGAAGGCAATAAAACCAGCAAGAACCGGGATCATCAGAGCAAATGCGCTACCTCCTCCTATCGACATTAGCGCGGCCGCTAAGGTTCCTTCTTCTTTAAATGCCTCAATACCAAATATGAAAGAAAGTGCGATAATCAGACCACCGGCGACAACAACCGGAAGCATGTGCGACACCCCGGTCATTAGATGCTTGTAGATTCCTTTTTTCTCTTCAGGTGCCTTGGTTTGGCTATTGTTATTGCCAGGTTGGGTATAGGTTGTCGCCGAAGCAAAGGCTTGATTGATTTCTTGCTCTGGTTTCTTCAGCGCAAGACTGGTACTGGTTTTGTAAAGTAGCTTGCCTTCGAACTGGCTAAGCGGAACATCAATATCCGCCGCAATGATAACGACATCAGCTTCCGCAATTTCTTGGGCAGTGAGTTGGTTCTTGGCACCTACTGAACCGCGAGTTTCGACTTTTATCGTGTGTCCAAGGCGCTTGCCGTGTTTCTCAAGAGCATGAGCGGCCATGAATGTGTGTGCGACGCCAGTCGGACAAGCGGTGATCGCTACAATTTTTTTACCGTTACCTGATGGTGGTGTGAATTCTATTGGCGCAACCGTCGTGCCTTGTTCAAGAGTCGTTGCGTTGTCGATAGCTTTGTTTAAAAAGGCTTTAGGATCGCTTGTGCATTCAGAAATACTGGCTTGATACACCTTCTTTCCAACAAAGCGCTGAGTATCAACAGGCGTGTTAGCAGCAATAATGATGACATCTGATTCTGCAATTTGAGCATCTGTGAAGGGGTGAGCATCCACGACGTTAGAGTGGCACTCAACTGTCGCGTCGTGTCCGAGTATCTTTGCAGCTTGATCAAGCATTCCGGCAGCGATTAGGCTATTTGCTACGCCACTGGGGCAGGCAGTAATTATTGAGATTTTCATAGACTTTACCTTCGTGTTCATTTGTTTCACTTCAAATTGGAGTTAGTGTTCTGACGTTTATTTGTTATTTTTTGTAATTGAATTTGCTTTTGTAGGGATAAAACTTCGTTAATGTCGGGTGCGCCAACACCCACTTGGCACACCGCAAGTGCTGAGAGTGCTGTTGCAAAAGAAAGTATGTCGACTTTAGGTAAGGCTTGCATATAGCCCCAACAAAATCCGGCAACCAAGGTATCACCAGCGCCGACGGTGCTGATGACATTCATCTGGGGTGGTTTGGCTTGATACCATTGGGTATTTTCGAGCCACAGAACGCCTTCTGCTCCCATAGAAACAACAATGTTAGCGATTCCTTTGTCGGACAGTACTTCAGCCGCTTCAATGCATTGATTTTGTGAGGAGAGGTGATGACCGATATAGTGCGAAAGCTCTTCATCATTTGGCTTAATTAACCAAGGTTTTGCTTCGAGACCTTTTGTGAGCGCCTCTCCACTGCTATCAAATAGCACTCTTTTCCCATTTTGCTGTAAGAGCGTAATCCATTGTGCACTTTGCTCGGCACTAATGCCTATTGGTAGACTGCCCGAAAACACAAAGTAGTCGTGGTTTTGCATTAGCTTTTTAAGTACGACTTCGAATTGTGAAATGGCGGATTGGTCGACGGTAAAACCAGGGAAATTGATATCACTGACATTACCGTTTTCTTCGACAAGCTTTACGTTGATCCGAGTCGAACTTTCTACCCGAATAAATTCATCGTTAGCCCCCAGGTCGGTAAATAATTCCTCGAAAAGATCTTGGTTTTTTGCACCTAAAAATCCCGTTACCGTTACTTCTGCCCCTAAGTCACTTAGCACTTTAGCGACGTTGACCCCCTTACCGGCGGCATGGAGTGAACCTTTATTCACTTGGCTTACTGAACCGATATTTAGTGCATCTAAATGGCCAGTTAAATCAAGCGCGGGGTTTAGAGTAATCGTCACGACTTTTTTTGTTTGCGTTGCCATAAACCGTTCCAGTTTTCTTAGCTGATATTAATTGCTGAATCGATTCAGCATTATTTTAAAAAAATTCAGCAAATTTGATCTTTGCTGAATCCTTTCAGCTTTCATACTGAACCGATTCAGCTTATAATTCAACTCATCAATATGGCTGGGATTTATTTATATGATCCATCGCACAAAAAAGATCTCGTTATGACACTAGAAGAAATAGCAAAACTTGCGGGCGTATCTAAGACCACGGCCAGTTACGTGATCAACGGTAAAGCTGACAAATATCGTATTGCTGAAAAGACTCAAGAAAGAGTGATGGAGGTTGTCGAACAGTATAATTACCGGCCCGATCACGCGGCATCGTCGTTACGAGCGGGTCACAGTCGCTCTTTTGGTTTAATTATTCCAGATTTGGAAAACTCGAGTTATGCCCGAATAGCAAAACTACTCGAACAGAACTCGAGGAAGGCGGGTTTTCAGATATTGATTGCGTGTTCTGACGATGATCCTGAAACAGAGAAATTGGTGGTAGAAGCATTGCTTTCACGCCGTATAGATGCCTTGTTTGTTGCGAGTGCGGTATCTGATGCGAGCGAATACTATTTATCGATTCAGAAACGAGGTACACCGATTATTGCTATCGACCGGTCATTGGACGATGAATACTTCAGCTGTGTGATTAGTGAGGATTATGGCGCGGCATTTCAATTAACCAATTCGGTGATTGATGCCAGTACCCATTCCATCGGACTTATTGGTGCTTTGCCGAGTTTGAATATTTCTAAAGATCGCCATCTTGGGTATGAAGCTGCCTTGAAAGAATCTGGCTTAGTTCCGCAGATTGCGTATGGTGAACATTTTAACAATGCAGAAGGTAAAAGGCTCTTTTTGGAATGGATTGAAGCCGGCACGGTCCCACATGCGATTGTCACAACATCGTATACTCTGTTAGAAGGTGTGTTAGACGTTCTTATCGAAAAACCCGAACTTATGCATACAGTGAAATTGGCTACATTTGGTGACAATCGTTTGTTAGATTTTCTGCCAATAAAAGTGAATTCACTGCCACAACAATTTGAATTAATTTGTGGCAGTGCGTTGGAACTTGCACTCAACGCAACCGAAAAGCGTTATAACCCAGGCGTTGAGTTGATTCCAAGGACAATTAAAATTCGGCGATAAGCATTTTTTATAGAAATATATCTTAATGACTAATCGATGAACCGGTGACTTCTTGGAATAGTGCTTCAATAGTTACGATGTTGTTTTGAACATAGTCGATAAAAGCACGCATCGTGGGAGTTGGGTGCTTACCTTGTGGGTAGACTAAACTCCACGATCGGCGTAATGGAAAACCGGGCAGGGGTAGTATCTTAATAGATTCGTTTTGCAGTTCAGCAACGACACTTAAACGCGGTAAAACACTCACACCTAAGCCAGCCATAACCGCATGTTTAAGCCCTTCATTCGAGTCTATTTGAATATATGGATTCAACTTTACTCGCACATCTTGGCAATGCTGTTCCAGTGCCAATCGGTTGCCTGATCCCGGCTCACGTAGCATTAACCTGCTGTCGAGAAAGTCTTCAATTGTGACCTCTTTCTTTGAGAGAAGAGGATGATTTGGCGCGACTAAAGGTAGAAGTTCGTTATCGAGAAAAGGTAATGATGAAAAGGGCTTTCCGGTCGGTACCATCCCCATGATAACGATATGGTCTACATTTTCACTTAAGCGTTCGATTGCCTGAGTTCGATTCACCGCTTTCACATTGACCGAGATATGAGGGTGAAGTTTCATAAATCCATTCAATAAATAGGGAACAACACATTGAGCAGTATTGACCGCCGCGATGTTTAATTCTCCAGAGATTTGTCCTTTCATTTCCCCAAGTTCTTGTTGCAGGGTTTGCAGCTGTTCAAATATCGATTCTACCGCTTCAAATAAGTATTCTCCCGCCGTGGTGTGGTAGAGCTTGCGACCGACATATTCGAAAAGGGGTTGCTCTAATGCTTGCTCAATTTGACGTATTTGGCTACTGACTGCGGGTTGAGTTAAACCTAACTCAAGCCCGGCACGACTGTAGCTTTTTAACTTGTATACGGATTGAAACACCTGAAGTTGGCGAAAAGAGAGCCGACTTGCCAGTTTATGTACGCTCATTGACATAAGAAAGGTTCGGTTATTTATCTATAACCAATAGCTTATAGATAAACGAAAAAATATCAATTATACGCTGATTATTTCTCAGGTTATGGTGTTTACAGGCGACCAGATATGAGGATTTCAGACAAGGATTTCGGTCTGTCATATCGTGAGTACTGGTTATCACTCTCTTCAAGGAGTCATAAAAATGCTGAAGAAAGTTCTAATTGCTAACCGAGGTGAAATCGCAGTGCGTATCGTCCGTGCATGCGCTGAAATGGGGATTCGCTCGGTAGCTATTTATACCGAGCCAGATCGTTATGCTCTGCATTTAAAACGTGCTGATGAATCTTACTCATTAGGTACCGACCCGTTAGCGGGATATCTAGATCCACTACGATTGGTAAACCTTGCTTTGGAAACCGGTTGTGACGCTATTCACCCTGGCTACGGCTTTTTGTCTGAGAATGCGGAATTTGCTCGTCTTTGTGAAGATGCCGGTATTGTGTTCATTGGCCCCAAATCTAGCGTGATTCATTCGATGGGCGATAAAACTCAGGCACGCGATAGCATGAGAGCGGCTGGAGTGCCGATTACTCCGGGCTCAAATGGGAACCTTAATGGTGTTGGAGAAGCGTTGTCGCTAGCGGAAAAGTTCGGTTATCCAGTGATGATCAAAGCAACTTCGGGTGGCGGTGGACGTGGGATACGTCGTTGTGATTCAGCGCAAGAGCTAGAACAGCAATATCCGAGAGTGATCTCAGAAGCAACCAAGGCATTTGGGTCTGCGGATGTGTTTCTTGAGAAATGCATTGTTAACCCTCGTCATATCGAAGTACAAATTCTGGCGGATTCTCACGGTAATGTCATTCATCTGTATGAGCGTGATTGTTCAATTCAACGACGTAATCAAAAGCTCATCGAAATCGCCCCAAGCCCTCAACTGACGCCTGAACAACGGGAATATATTGGTAGCTTAGCGGTGCGAGCGGCCGCGGCAGTCGGGTATGAAAACGCGGGAACGGTGGAATTTCTGCTAACTGGTAACGAAGTCTATTTCATGGAAATGAACACGCGAGTCCAGGTTGAGCACACCATTACTGAAGAAATTACTGGCGTTGATATTGTACGTGAACAGCTTCGGATCGCATCAGGTTTGGCGTTGAGTTATCGTCAACAAGACATTAGTTATCGAGGATTTGCTCTGCAATTTAGAATTAACGCAGAAGACCCAAAGAACGACTTTCTTCCTAGTTTTGGCCGTATTTCTCACTACTACGCTCCCGGTGGTCCAGGAGTGCGGGTGGATACAGCGATTTATACAGGCTATGAGATTCCTCCTTATTACGATTCTATGTGCATGAAGTTGGTTTGTTGGGCATTGACGTGGGACGAAGTGATAGCTCGTGGTAAGCGTTCATTGGATGACATGCGGTTGCGCGGTGTGAAAACCACAGCCACATATTATCAGCAGATATTGAGCCATCCAGAATTTCAACGTGGCGTGTTTGACACCAGTTTTGTGCCCGATCATCCAGAGTTGCTTCACTACTCTGAAAAAGGGATTCCGAAAGAAATTGCATTAGCATTAGCGGCTGCGATTGCAGCTCATGCTGGCTTATAACCATAGCAGTTATCAAAATAAAATTAATGAAAAGCACGCCATTCGTGCTGAATAGAATTTTGGAGTGAAACCAATGAGCAAAATCCAGATTACTGACGTTACTCTACGCGATGCCCATCAGTCGTTAATTGCGACGCGTATGCGTACCGAAGACATGCTGCCAATTTGCGATGCCCTCGACCAAGCTGGATTCTGGTCTTTAGAAGTATGGGGAGGCGCGACGTTTGATGCTTGTGTACGCTTTCTTAAAGAAGATCCGTGGGCGCGTTTACGTGCGCTACGTCAAGCCTTGCCAAATAGTCAATTGCAGATGTTACTGCGCGGGCAAAACTTATTAGGTTATCGCCATTATGCCGATGACGTTGTTGAAGCATTTGTTCACAAAGCGGCTGAGAATGGTATCGATGTGTTTCGTGTTTTCGATGCGTTAAATGATTTACGTAACCTTGAAACCGCGATGAAAGCTGTTAAAGCGGCTGGAAAACACGCCCAAGGCACGATTTGTTACACCACCAGTCCAGTACACACTGAAGCGTTATTTGTTCAGCAAGCCAAAGATCTGGTTAATATGGGCGCGGACTCTATCGCGATTAAAGACATGGCAGGTTTACTGACGCCATACGCGACATACGATCTAGTCAAAGCTCTTAAATCGGCGGTCGATATTCCTATGGTTATTCATAGTCACAATACCGCGGGGCTGGCATCGTTATGCCAAATGAAGGCGATTGAAGCAGGGGCAAGTGGAATTGATACCGCAATCTCTTCGTTTGCTGGTGGCACAAGTCATCCAGCATGTGAATCACAGGTAGCGGCATTAAGAGGAACAGAGTTTGATACTGGAATGAACTTGAGCCAGCTCGGGGAAATTGCCGATTACTTTCAAGACGTACGCAAAAAGTATCATCAATTTGAATCGGAATTTACTCGAGAAGATGTTTCAGTTCAAATCAATCAAGTGCCGGGTGGAATGATGTCGAATCTGGCAAACCAGCTCAAAGAGCAAAATGCACTGGATAAAATAGGTGAAGTGTTTGCTGAAATACCACGAGTTCGAGCGGATCTTGGATTTCCTCCTTTAGTGACACCAACCTCTCAGATTGTTGGAACTCAAGCGGTATACAACGTTTTGGCCGGTGAACGTTACAAGACCATCACCAATGAAGTGAAGCGCTACCTTCAAGGTGGCTATGGCGCAGCCCCTTCTGCGGTCGATTTGGAATTACAGAAGAAAGCCATCGGTAACGAAATTGTGATGGAAGGGCGTCCGGCGGATCAACTGACTCCCGAAATGAGCCGACTTAAAGAGGAGATCGGTGAACTTGCTGAGAGTGATGAAGATGTACTGACGTTTGCGATGTTCCCAGACCTTGGACGGGAATTCTTAGCACAACGTGCCGAAAATACATTGGTCCCTGAAGTGTTGATTCCCGTAGAGCAAGCGGAATCGAAAATGGCAATGGCGACAGAGTTTAAGATTGATGTTTCTGGTGAAAGTTACGATATCGCGGTTACGGGAGTTGGTGATTTTGGTGGTGGTAAACGTAAGATCTATATGTCAATGGACGGTGTTCCTCGTGAAGTGATTTACGAGTCGCTCAATGAATATGTAGACGATGGTCAACATAAGGGTCGTAAACGAGTCACAGAACCGGGAGACGTGACCGCTACGATGCCAGGTAATGTCGTTGAGGTGTTAGTAAAAGAAGGTGACAAGGTCGATGCCGGACAAGCTGTGCTGATTGCAGAAGCGATGAAAATGGAAACCGAAATTCATTCAAGTGTGGCAGGAACAGTTCAAGCGGTTCACGTTAGCAAAGGCGACCGTGTCACGCCAGGTGAAGCGCTCATCGAAATCGCATGAGGTGATTAAAACGTAATATGCACATTGGATACATCATACTTGGAGTATCCAATGTGCTTAAGTGAGCGATGTGCCTAGGTTAACAATATACTTAGGTTACAGAAAAATCATCGGTAAGGTCATCAGCAACAATAAACCCATTGCGAGATTAAACACTCGATTGTAAGTCGGGTGTTGCAGTTGCTTCGAAACCAACTTCCCAATTGTGATCCACATAAAGGTTCCCGGTAAGGTCGCGGTGTTAAAAAATAGAATACAGAGTAGGGCTGAAGGCCAAAACAAATCACCCGTTAAGGTAAATACGCTGCTTGCTGTCATCAAGTTAGCCCATGACTTAGGGTTTATCACCTGAAACAACGCCGCTTCAACAATTCCCATTGGCTTTGCATCTTTGTTGATATTGTGTACCTTTGCAAACGCAATCTTGAGTGACATGTAAACAATATAACCAGCGGCAATGTAAGTACAGATAGTGTGAGTCGTTGGCCAACGTTCAAATAATTGCCCCAGTCCAAGCAAAATTGTGAAATGGAGAATGGTCATCCCACAACGTATACCAAGAACGTGAGGAAGCGTTTTAACGACTCCAAATTGGGCTGCGGAATGGGCGAGTAGAATATTGTTTGGGCCCGGAGTGACTGTTGAGATAAAGCAGAAGAGCGCTAGAGAGGGGATAATATTGATTAGTTCGTTATTCATGTCGTGTGCCCTGTTAGATGTTAATTGTATCGATACAATTAATATTGTATCCTTTATATAAGCTCTCATTTGATACAAATATGATCAAGGATTTTATTGTTATGGGTACAATTTCAGAAGTCGATCCCGACAAATTTACATTAGCATGTGAAAGTTATCCGAAATACCAAGCACTAGCGTGGGTTATTGAACAGGCGATCCATGAAGGGGAGCTAGTCGATAAGCAAAAACTGCCTCCCCAACGACAGCTGGCAGACGCATTGAATATCACCCATGGTACTGTCACTAGAGCGTATGCTTATCTCGAAAGAAAAGGGATTGTAACGGCAAAGTTAGGGGCTGGGACCTATGTAACTTTGTCGCTGGATTCACACTCTTCTAATTCAGAGAATAGCGTATCTAATGAATACGATTTTGCTTCAAGCATGCAGCCTATGTTGGGTCAGCAATTGTTGGTCAAAAAAACGCTGTCTGCATTGGCCAATGATATCGGCGCAATAGAAAGTGTGATGAATTATTCGTATCAGGGAGTTGAGAGACACAAAACGACATTTCTCTCGTGGCTTGCTACGCGCGATATTCAAGCGGATAAAAGCGATATTTGTTTTACTTACGGCGCACAACAGGGAATCTATACCTGTCTGCAATTGTTGACTCGAGCAGAAGATTATATTTTACATGAAGAACTCAGTTATCCGGGGTTCTTTCGTGCCATGGATGCAAGTCATACAACCCCTTTAGGAGTTCCAATTACTGACGAAGGGTTGGATCTAGACGTTTTAGAACAATATTGTAAGCAGTTTAAGCCAAAGTTGCTTTATATCACCCCAAATATGCAGAACCCAACCAATACGCGGTATAGCATCAACCAGCTCGATCGTATTGTTGAACTCAGTAGAGAATATCAATTTTACATTATTGAAGATGATGTTAACTATTGTTTACCTGAGGATTGGCGTATACCTCTACAGCAGCGTGCCCAAGATCGTGTATTTTATGTATCTAGTTTGTCGAAATATGTCGCCGGCGGGTTGAGGATTGCTTATACCCTAGTTCCAGAGAAGTGGCAGCAAAAGTTCAATGAGCACATTCATAGTCAATCTTGGATGGTACCAACGATCAGTTTTGAGCTAGGTAGCCGCTTTATATTAAGTGATGAATTTAAACAAAACCAAGCGTACTTAGCCGATGAAATTCGATACCGGCGCACCAGGTTTTCTGAGATGGCAGCTCGATATGGCGTCGTTACACGACAAGGTGGACTAAATGTTTGGTTAACCTTACCCGGCTCCATACAGGCTGACCATTTTAATCGAGTCTTAATCTCGAACCGAATTAAAGTTCGTCCCTATGATCTTTTTTGTTCGTTTAATCCTCAACGGCCAAGTCAACAGGGTTTCCGAGTTTCCCTTGGTGGTTTTACGACGCGAAACCAGTTTGACCACGGCGTTGATGTGTTTGAGTGCGCTTTGCAACAGGTATATAACCAACAAGACGTGGTCATTTAATCGTAAGTGACGTCGTCACTCTAGATGACGTCAAGTGCTCCTCCCTTCCATATATGCAAAGCCAATTATCATACAAGTACCTCAAATCCCCACGGTTCATCACACATTCACTTACTAATTGTAGGGTATCTTGTGATTCACAATCCGGCCTTCTGAGTCATTGGATTATTTGCACCAGTCAATCTTAGTGTTCGACTTCATTCATCTCGGTGCATGTTTGCTTAAATAAAGGATCACGTTATGACGAAAACAACGTCTACGATTTGCCCATACTGCGGTACGGGTTGCGGTATTGGATTGAGAAGTCAAGGCGATAAAGTTATCGGGGTTGAACCTCTCGTTGGTCACCCCATTAGTAAAGGTCGACTTTGCTCTAAAGGGTGGAGCTCCGCTTTCGCAACAGGTCATGAAAACCGCATCACAAGCCCAATGATTCGCGAAGGCGATGGCTTTCGCGAAGCCAGCTGGGAAGAAGCATTATCGCTTATTCATGAACAATTTAGCTACTATCGCGACCATCATGGCCCACAGTCCGTTGGAATGATCAGTTGTGCTCGTGCAACCAATGAAGATAACTACGCGATTCAGAAATTTGGTCGTGCAGTATTGAAAACCAACAATATTGATCACTGTGCTCGAATTTGTCACAGCCCCTCTGTTGCGGGATTACGCCAGACGGTAGGTTCAGGAGCAATGACCAACAGCATTGCAGATGTAACCAAGGCTGATGTAATTGTCGTGTTTGGGTGTGACCCAACTGAGAGTCACTCGATTATTGGCAGTGACATTATTAAAGCAAAAGAAGCCGGCGCGTTGTTGATGGTGGTTGACCCTCGTCGTACTCGTCTTGCTGAAATGGCCGATGTGCATTTACAACTTCGATTAGGCACCAACGTTGCGTTGTTAAATGGGCTGGTTAATATCATTCTCGACAAAGGCTGGGAAGATGAAGCTTTCTTAAGTGAGCGTTGTGAGAACCTAAACTTACTGCGCAAATCCGTGGCGGAATACACCCCAGAGAAAGTGTTTGAAATAACGGGTGTGCCGGTTGATCAGCAAATTCAATTTGCGCGTTTATACAGTCATGCAAGAGCTGCATTCCTCGCCTACGGTATGGGTGTGACACAATATGTCAGTGGCACAAATAACGTGATCGCAATTTCAAACCTTGCCTTGGTATGTGGTCAGGTTGGCAAACCGGGAGCTGGGATCAATCCTCTTCGCGGTCAAAATAACGTGCAGGGCGCATGTGATATGGGCTGTTTACCTGGTGTCTTCCCCGGCTATCAATCGACCGATGATGAAGCAGTTCGAGATAAATTTAGCCGAGCTTGGGGAACGACTGTCGCCGAGAAGCCGGGCATGACGTCTTTAGGTATGAATGAGGCAGCGTTACAGGACCAATTTCATGCCATGATGATTTTTGGTGAAGATCCCGTTGTTACCGACCCAGACCAAAACCAAGTCACTAAGTCATTGAAGAAAATTGATTGCTTGGTCGTGGTAGAACTGATGATGACCGAGACGGCTCAGCTTGCTGATGTTGTTCTTCCCGCTGCGAGCTTTGCCGAGAAAGATGGTACCTTCGCCAACTGTGAACGTCGTGTACAACGGGTTCGTAAAGCCGTTAATCCACCAGGCGAGTGCATGAGTGACTGGCAGATGATGAGTAAGCTTGCCAAGTTGTTTGGCGCAGAAGGGTTTGACTGGAATAGCTCAGAAGAAGTGTTTGATGAAATCGTATCATTGACATCGATCTATTCACAAATGAGTTACCCACGTCTGGAAGATGCTCAAGGGTTACAATGGCCTTGTGATATTCAACATCCTGATGGTTCCGCGGTACTCCATGAACGTGGTTTTCCGATTGGCAAAGCTCGGCTATTGCCAGTCCACCATATGCCAACAGCGGAACAGCCAGACAAAGACTACCCATACTATCTCACTACGATTCGTTTCCACTTCCATTATGGCTGTGGTTCGATGACGCGAAAATCGCCTCTGTTAGAACGTGAATCACCTAAGGGGTTGTTGTATATGAATCCAAGAGATGCGACCAACCAAGGGTTATTTAACTATGCTCCAGTTGGTGTTCGTTCTCGTCGTGGATACCTTGAAACTCGGATTATTGTGACCGATCAAGTTCCCCCTGGTTTGATCAGCATTCCTTATCACTTTTTTGATATTCCATCGAATCAGTTAACCAATGATGCGCAAGACCCTGTCACGCGTATGCCGGAACTTAAGGCTTGCGCAGTGCGTGTTGAACCATTGGCTAGAGATGCTGAGCCAAGACCGATTAATGTGCTAAAAGCCGCCGGTGAAGCAGTTGCAACTGCCGAATGATTGGGAATAAAGGAACCGAATAATTATGTATGCATACGAACTGGATCGAATTGAACATTTACGAGATTGGTTAGCCCTGAGAAATACCGTATATCAACCGGTGGATAATGGAACAGGCAACAGTGTTTGGGAAGCAATTGCCCATGGCGAAGTTGCTCATTTTCACCCTGAATTACGACCGTTAATGTCACCCAAAAGCATGTTTTTCTCTGAGTTGGAGTTTCTGTTTGTTTTTGATAGCAACACATTTGAGGAAATGAAACCGCAGCACGGCCCTCAAGTGCTTTTTGGGGTTAAAGCCTGTGATTTGACCGCGATTGCTTATCAAGACAAGCACTTTGAACATGACCCATATTACCAAGCCCGTCGTCAAAAGACGTTATTGGTAGGGCTTGACTGTTCAAGTCCGTGTGAAAATGGGTTTTGTCGAAGTGTTGATGCTGGCCCACAAGTTAAAAATGAGATAGCGGATCTGATTTTAACGCCAATGCCAACCATTGGCGGTGATATGCAAGGTTGGTGGTTGATTTGTAGCAGTGATAATGGCCAAGCAGCGGTAAGTGGAATGAATCTGCGCCCGGCTGATAACAGTTGGCATTCGTGGCGAGAAATGAATCTTCGTCATACCGAAGCCGAATTCAAAAGTGATACCCATATTATAAACGGGATACAACGGATTAATGCTCGAGCAGTACCGGATGAACACTGGGATCGTTTTGCTCATCAATGTATTAGCTGCTCGGGTTGTAGCCAGATCTGTCCGACCTGCAGTTGTTATACCACCAGAGATAACAAGCAAGGGGACACTTATGTTAGACAGCGGGTGTGGGACTCATGCTTGATGGTGGGTTTCCAAAAAGAAGCCAGTGGAGCTAACCCTGCGGCTGAAGCAGGGCGCAGGATGTATCGCTTTTGGTATCACAAATTTTCAGAAGATATTGTTAAGAGAATGGGGCGGTATGGCTGTGTCGGTTGCGGTCGTTGCGAAACAACTTGCCCAGGCTCAGTTGGTGTTCATTCCATAATGGAGAAAATTTCAAATGCTTAATTTAACCCCGGAATCGATTCGTTTAGTGGAACGTTATGAAGATGGCACTGATATTGTCCATTTTACCTTTGAACCAACAGATGTGAGCAAGGGGTTACCCGACTTTGCGCATCCTTGTAAGGTTCAGCCTGGTCAGTTTTTTATGTTATCCATTCCAGGATATGGAGAAGCGGCGTTTACTTATGCGGGAATGCCGGATAAAGCGGGGCGTTTTGTTGCCTTAATTCGTCGTATTGGTTCTCTAACAGAAGCGCTGTTTAATCATAAAGACGGTGATCTATTGGGAGCTCGAGGCCCATTTGGGAAAGGATGGCCCGATCTGTCTGGTACCAAAGTGTTAGTGATCGCCGGTGGTGTTGGTTTAGCGCCGGTTGCGGCCCAAATCGATGCATTAATCGGGGCAGGCTCACCTCCCGTTGTCTACTTTAGTGCGCGTAATGAAGAAATGTTGGTAATGAAAGAAGAGCGCGAACGTTGGTTAAAGCAATGTACGCTTTGCCAAGCGGTTGATGACATCGACAATGCGAAAGGTGAGTATATGCATGGTCGCAAACTTGTCGATAACCTCAACCAGATCGAGTCCGAACATGGTCCATTCGATCACGTCATTACTTGTGGTCCAGAAGGCATGATGGAAGCGGTATGTCGGATTATGACTGAACATGGTCACCCAGCGGATCACCTTTGGTTATCTCTTGAACGGCGGATGCACTGTGGTGTTGGGCTTTGCGGCCACTGTTATGTTGCTGATGACTTAGTATGCATGGATGGCCCGACTTACCGTTGGGATCAGCTAGGTGAATTGGTGGTGAAGGAACGTGCGATTAAAGCACCATCTGAACCCGTTGATATGGCTGCAAGTACGTCGAGTTGTTGTCGAAGTTAATCATATAGCGTGAGCGGTTTTTGTAACGAGCAAAACAGATCTGCGATCAATGCTTAACCGCATAAATGAATTGGAAGCTGCTTAAATTAGATTTGAGCAGCTTTTTTTGGTTTGCGAGTTAGATTTGATCATCCTGCCTCGAACTAGACGTGGAACTTTGGTTTAAATTTCCTATCATAGGATTACGTTATATATTTATAGGCTCGTTTTTATTTTGAATCGCTACGCTTCACGTTTAGGTCTAGTAACTTGGTTGTTTGTAACGCAAGTGAACGCGAATAACTTAACCCATTTTGGTGATACCAAAGTTGATGAATGGCAGACTAAATCATTTGTGAGTGAAACTCAGTATAGCCTCGTTGAAAAAGACCACGAGACAGTGTTAAAGGCCCAAAGCAAAGCGAGTGCATCAGGAATTATTTTCGAAGAAAAGATCGATTTACTGGAAACACCATATATTAATTGGCGTTGGCTCGTTGAAAAGAAACTTGGTCAAATTAATGAAACAAGTAAAGAAGGCGATGATTTTGCTGCGCGGGTCTATGTGGTGATCGACGGTGGTGTCTTTTTCTGGAATACGATTGCCCTTTCTTATGTATGGTCGAGTAACCAAAGTCAGGGAACTGCGTGGGATAACCCCTTTGCGGGTAAAGCGGTCAAAATGATGGCAACACAAGGGAAGCAAGCGCAACAAAACAAGTGGATCTCTGAAAAACATAACGTTTATGAAGATTTAATTAGTCAGTTTGGCGACTTGGGTAGTGAGCGTGCTAATTTAAAAAAATATCGCTATATCGACGCCACGGTTATTATGACTGATACCGATAACAGTGGAGGAGAGGCGATAGCATATTATGGCGATATTGAGTTTACGGCTGATTAATCCACGAAATATTGATGACAGATGGTGAAGGAATGAAAACAATAGGCATGCTCGGAGGAATGAGTTGGGAATCGACACTCAGCTATTACAAAGCCATTAATGAGGGTGTACGTGAACAGCGTGGTGGACTACATTCGGCAAAAATATGCTTATATAGCGTCAATTTTTCTGACATCGAGATTCTACAGCACCGAGGGAAATGGCAAGAAACTGCCGATATTTTGACCAGTGCAGGCAAGTCAGTTGAAGCTGGTGGCGCTGATTTCTTAATGATATGTACAAATACAATGCATAAAGTGGCCGACCAAATCGAATCTGAATTGTCGATTCCTATTCTTCATATTGCGGATGCAACGGCGGAACAATTAAAGGCCGATGGCATATCTAAGGTCGGTTTACTTGGCACTCGTTTTACCATGGAGCAAGACTTTTATAAGTCTAGACTTACGGATAAATACGGAATTGAAGTGATAGTTCCTTCTCTTCCAAATAGAGAGAAAGTCCATCAAGTTATCTATGACGAGCTGTGTCTTGGCGTGATTGATCAAGCATCGAAAAACTCGTATTTAGATATCGTCGATCTGTTAAAACACGATGGTGCCGAAGCAGTCATTTTAGGTTGTACTGAGATTGCGTTGTTGATTCAACAAGGCGACACACCAGTTAAGCTCTACGATACAACGGAAATTCATGCGATGAAAGCAGTTGAGTGGGCATTAGAAAGTTAATCAGATGATTGTAATTTGAAGGGGTGTGAGAGGTCATTTTAAGCTGGCAATAGTATGAATATTGTAACAATTGCCAGCCAATTAAAATAACGAGTTTATTTACTCGCGTTTTCTGCGTTTTTCGTTTCTTTCCAGTATTGAATACGGATTCGATGGAGCTGTGCTCTTCTCATCTTTTTCATCGTATTCTCCTTCTATAAAATTGCTCTTCATGAGCGTGTTGTTCAAAATGTGCTAGCTTTCTAACTCTTTCATATTGAATAGAAAGCTCTATCGATTACCGATAGGCACCTACTTAAATAACGACATTTCGCCGAAATTTGCAACCTTTTATTTTTTAATTCTCTAAAAAAGTTGCCCGCCACATCAAAGTAATCAATGAATATGACAGAGTTATGACTAACAAGTTCCATGCCAAATTGTCATATATGTTTAATATGCAAATCTCGCGTCTTTTTGTCTTGATACTCGATCGACACTGACGCGAACATAGGATATCCAAATCAAACATGCTATAAAGCGGTGTCTTTTGTCTCTGCCTTGAAAGAGACCAGTATCCCAATTGTTAAAAATCACGGCGGCATAGTATGAATCGTAAAAAGAAAATTAATGAAACGTTGAAAAAACGCTTAAAGAAACAAAATGCTAAATTACACAAAAGTAATAAGCCGAAGTACATTTCGAAAGCTGAGCGTGAAAAAATGGCGCAGCAAGAAAGTGAATCGATTGAGTCTCTTGAATCTGACGCTTCTCAAAGTGAGTAATTTTGTGATAAATGGTGTGAGTAGCGGAGACGTGAAAGCGCTCTAGTGGTATTCATATACTTAAAAATGCTAGGGTAAAGTATCTGTTAGTTTATTGAGAGCGATAACCCTAGTATGGCGCAATGCTTAATTATCGATAAGGTTGTAGAAGAAAAATCCTATGACAATTATCCCATCTCAGACCAAGACATCTATACATTAGTTCATTGGCCACAGGAAGCGAGTAAAGCGGGCGAATTTGAACAATGGTGGGTGATGGTTGATGATGCTCATATGCCTGATGTGTTGAACCAAGCACAAATTCAGCGAGCCACACTGAATATACTTCCTCATTCTAACAATCCACATACTAAACGCGGTTTCGGTTTACCTTCATCATTGGCGGATGTGGTTTGGGATAGTTCTCAACGTTCGATGTTAGAATGGGATGTTGTCCGATGTAACGATAACGTTGTGCTGAATAAAGTCGTTATTGGTCAGGTGTTTAGTTTTCAACCTGGTGGCCATAAAAATCAAATTTGGTTAAGAGCTAAACTCGCTTGGCGTCGTTTTCGTCAATTGAATCACCCAAAAAACCAGCCTCAGTTATTTACGATCAACTGTGATTGTGAGAATCCAATCGTCACAGCTGCGATTGGAGTTACTTGTACGCCGCACGTATTAGGATCGAATTTATCGCGCAAGTTACTGCCCGATCTTTACGCTAACGACGGTCAACTTTACGCTCTTGTCGTTTCTCCGAAAAGCGTCCAGCAGTTGATACTGTATCTGCTCGCATTACCGCTTCGTTCCAGTGTGTCTCAACCTGGATTTTTGGGTGTTTTGCGTTCTAATGAATTCGAAGTCAGCTCGTCCCAGCCGATGACATATCAAATCGATGAGCGTCCACTTGAAGCTGATTCGATAAAATTGGAGATTGACGAAGTTAAGCTGAACATCGCTGTCGATAGCGATTCATTATTGTTGGAGAGCGTCAAAATCGACAAAGATGTTCGTCGAATTCATGATATTCCCCAGTCAAAACAGGCGATCCAAGCATTAGTGGGTAAGCCTCTCCCATGGATCTCTCACGCCGCTGACGACGATTTTAAAGAATTGTATTTGCAGATTCGCGAAAATGCCAAAGTGAGCGCCAGTTTTTTGGTGATGATGGTGCTTTCAACGTTACTCGCGAGTTTTGGGCTGTACGCTGATTCGGCACCAGTAATCATAGGGGCAATGATACTCGCACCACTGATGGCTCCGATTATTTCCCTTGCGATGGCGTTTGTCCGGCAAGATGAAAAATTGCTGGCAACCAGTGCTAAAACTCTAACGATAGGGTGGGTGGTTGCCATTGGTTTCGCTATGATCTTGTCGTGGATATTACCGATGAGGATTGAGACTCACGAAATTTCAGTTCGGCTAAGTCCTACCTTGCTCGATCTTGGCGTCGCGATCATTTCAGGTATTGCGGGCGCTTATGCCCACGCGAAATCAGAAGCGGCGAAAAGTTTGGCAGGTGTCGCCATTGCGGTTGCGTTGGTGCCTCCATTGGCGGTGACTGGTATTGGTCTAGGTTGGGCTTCTTGGCATGTGGCAACAGGCGGTTTGTTGCTGTTTATCGCGAACCTGACTGGAATTGTTTTTTCGGCAGCATTGACGTTTCTCATTCTTGGATTTGCACCATTTGAGCGTGCACGAAAGGGATTGATCCTTGCGTTATTTTCCGTTGCTATTGTTAGTATTCCTCTTGGTTTTAGTTTTGTGCATCTGGCACAAGAGGCGAAAGTCATCCGTATTGTCGAAACTATGTCGCTCTCGCAAATGAGTATCCGTCAAGTAGATGTAAGCTCATTGCATAACCCGATGAAACTGAGTTTCGAACTGGTGTCACAACGGCCGCTAGATCAAGTCGATATCCGCGGGTTAAAAGATAAAATTGAGAAACGATTAGATAAAGAAGTGACGCTCGAAATTAAATCGGTGCTGCAGTATTAACTGAACAATGTGCGAGCTAAATTAGAGAGAATCATTGCGTAAAGCCACTTCGATACCGAAATCGGAGTGGCTTTAATTTATTATGAGGCCCTAGATTAGTTTATTGAATCTTAGCCACTTCATCTAAATACTCATAATAAGCGGGAAGACCGAACAGAAACGTAATTGAAAATAATACGATGAAAAAAGCCAGCATAATGACAATGAATTTTTTGGAAGGCCCGGGTTTGTTACCATATTTGGCATTCCATTTCTCTTTCGAGGTAAATAAGAACACGATAGATTCAAAGAACGCAATAATACCTGGAATACATGTCCAGAAGAATACTAAGTAAATTAAGCTTCTTTTCTGGCCGAGGTAAAATCGATGTGCACCAATTCCTCCGAAGAAAAACGCAATAACAGCGGCGATAATTTTATTTCGACCTTTAACAAGCTTGTCAGAAGAGCTTTGAGGTTCAGCAGTTTCCACAGATGACATGATGGCAGTTTTCCTATGTTACATGACTTAAATCTAACTTTTTCAAACGCTGAATATAAGAGATAAGCCATTGTAATAATGAGATAATTAATATGAAACCATATTGATTTGAACATATTCTCTGGAATATAAATCAATTTCATATAAATGTAACGAAATTTAGCTAGAGAGCGCAGATCAAACATGCATGAGTTTGATTCGTAACAATGTTAGGTACCTATTTTTCACTGCTGCACATTTTGACTGTGTTCTATTTCTTCTACCAGATTAAGAAATAATCTTATTTGTGTTACATCATTACCGCTAATCATGGTCCGTGAGATGTGAGTTATACGGTACACTTTACCTTTCTTCATCGCTTGCCTTTCAACTTCGTATTATGGATAGATCGTTTATGAACATGAGGATTCCTTTCGTCTTTGCTATTGCACTATTTTCGGCTCCAAATCTTGCTTTTACTGTCGATAAATCATTTATCGATACGACAAGCGTGTTAGGTATTCCAACGGTTAGTTCGATGACGGTTGGGCAAAAGGCGTGGATTGAGCAATCTAAGGTATCGCTATGTGTGAACTCAGAGCGACAGTTGCAAATTGAAAATGCTCAGCAGATCGAACTAACCGAAAATTTGAGACAACTGAATATTGAACTGTCTCGAGTTGATGCCGGTGTCGATATTCAAGTGAATTCGAATGATTTAACAAGCCAAAACGAAAAGTTACAGATTATTGCTTATAAGATTGCGAATGCTAAAGCCTGTACTGAGCGCATCGACCACTATCTGCCTATTGATAGTGTACTCGGAGTCAAATCCCAGTCTGATTTATTGGCGCTATCCCAAATCACCAAAGAAGAGAAGACAGACACACCAAAGCGACTCGATTTGGACAAAAATAGTGATACCTTATCAACTTGGCGCATTACGATTGAACGTGATGAACTTGAACAAGCTGTATCGGTAACATTCAGTCAGCCGGATAATGATCAACATGCACTGTTTGAAGCGAAATGTGAGGCGTCAACGACATCCTACACGGCAGTAGTAAATGATTTTCTGGGAGACAAAAGTCAAGACGCACTTTTGCGTTTCGGCAAGGAACAATATATCCCTGTTCACGTCAACTTAACGGATAACAGCCGTGGTTTTGTTTTAACCGAGGTGCCCGACATAAAGGAAAAAATTCTTAATTCACCCACAATGAGTTTACGTTACACAAACTTTAATCAGGAAACGAAGACGTTAATCTATTCGATTGAAGGTTTGTTGGACAAACTGAATACTCATTCTGAATTATGTGGCTCGAATTAGTTTGCTAGATAAATCACTTCAAGTTGAGTGTGCCAAATACCCTAGTAAATAACTAGGGTATTTGTTATTTTATAACCTCATTTATGATGCAGTATCAGGTTAACCTAGGGTTACTGGATATGCGTTAATTAGAGAGTGTGGTTATGAGTTCTTGGTCTTCATTAGAAATACATCAACGTTATCTTTCTCTGCCTGATTGCTTTTACTCTCCAGTGAATCCAATGGCTTTAGAGAATCCGAATTGGGTGGCTTGGAATGAGCCTCATGCCCACGAATTAGGGTTTCCAGCCATTCCAAACGAAGAATTACTCGCGATTTTTTCAGGCCAGCGAGTTCCCGATTCGGTAACGCCGATCGCGATGAAATACACAGGTCATCAATTTGGTGTCTACAATCCACAGCTCGGTGATGGACGGGGTTTGTTACTTGGTGAAGTTGAAGATAACACGGGGAAGTTGCATGATATTCACCTAAAAGGCGCGGGCTTAACGCCTTATTCTCGCTCTGGTGATGGCCGCGCAGTCTTGCGTTCAACCTTAAGAGAATATTTGGCCAGTGAAGCGATGCATGGACTAGGTATTCCTACTACGCGCGCGTTAGGAATGATCGGTAGTGATACTGTGGTATTTAGAGAACAGCCGGAACAAGGTGCGATGTTAATTCGCACCTCGGAGTCACATATACGTTTTGGTCATTTTGAATATTTCTATCGCAGTAATCAGCATGAAGAACTCAAACTGTTGGCAGATAATGTGATCGATTGGCATTTTCCTGAACTAGAACAACATGAGAATCCATACCAAGCGTTGTTCGCTGAGGTTGTTAAGTCAACAGCAACGCTTATTGCTCACTGGCAATCAGTGGGTTTTGCACATGGCGTAATGAATACCGACAATATGTCGATTCTTGGGTTAACCTTTGATTATGGGCCATTTGCCTTTCTTGACGATTATGACCCAAGGTTTATTTGCAATCATTCTGATCATCAAGGGCGATACTCGTTTGATATGCAACCAAGAATTGGACTTTGGAATCTCACAGTATTAGCTCAGAGCTTTTCTCCATTAGTCGATAATGAAGAACTTCAGCAAGGGTTGGATAGCTATGAACCTATTTTGAATCAAGAGTTTAGTCGTCAGATGAGAGCAAAAGTTGGGCTAAATAGTACCGTTGAAAAAGATGCCGAGCTATTTCAGGAAATGTTTGCGCTAATGAACGATTCTAAAGTCGATTACACACGTTTCTTTCGTCAACTTTCTTATCTCGATTCACAACCTGAATCTGAAGTGACCGATCTGTTTGTTGATCGTGAACGTGCGAAATCCTGGGTCACCAAATATCTAAAACGTTGTGAACAAGAAACATCATCGAAAGGAGAGGTAGTCACTGCAGAGCAGCGTTGTACGCAGATGCGTAAAGTGAACCCTAAATATATTTTGCGAAATTATTTAGCTCAACAAGCGATAGTTGCGGCTGAGCAAGGAGAGTATGGCGAACTCAATACCTTGATGACACTTTTACGCGATCCTTTTGCTGAACATCCTGATTTTGAAGACTATTCTAAGTTGCCTCCACAATGGGGAAAGGAGCTAGAGATTAGCTGCTCTTCATAATTTCTCCGTGTTATTTTGTTATGGCGAAATATGACACATAGTTGAACTTTTTATGGGTGGATTTCCACCCATTTTTTATTCAGGCTGTTTAAATGATATTGCTATTTCTTGCTTTTGTAGTCGGTAAGTTGTTGTTGTAATTGAATTGTTAAAAAATTGTACTAAATTGGCAAGCTCCTTGCTCTATAGGAAATAAGAACACTCATTTGAAGGTGTTCAAATCCGAAATCAAGGAGAACAATAATGATAAAGCCTCTAACTCTACTCGCTACCTCTATTATCGCTGTTACTAGTTTCAACGCTGCTGCGAATTGTGACCCAGGTGAAATGGTGATCAAGTTCAGTCATGTAACCAATGCCGATAAGCACCCAAAAGGAATTGCAGCTTCTCTGCTCGAATCTCGTGTTAATGAAGAAATGAATGGCAAAGTGTGCATGCAAGTCTTCCCTAACTCCACTCTATATGATGATGATAAGGTTCTTGAGGCGTTATTGAACGGTGATGCTCAACTTGCTGCTCCTTCGCTTTCTAAGTTCGAGAAATTCACTAAAAAATACCGTATTTTTGACCTTCCATTCTTATTCGAAGATGTCGAAGCCGTCGATCGTTTCCAAAACTCTGAAGCAGGTGATGCACTTAAAAACTCGATGCGTCGTCGTGGATTGCAAGGTCTGGCATTTTGGCACAATGGGATGAAGCAACTTTCTGCGAACAAACCTCTCGTTCATCCTGAAGATGCAAAAGGTCTGAAATTCCGTGTTCAAGCATCCGATGTGTTAGTTGCCCAGTTTGAACAACTTGGCGCAAATCCACAAAAAATGGCGTTTAAAGAAGTATACGGTGGCTTACAAACCAAAGTAATCGATGGTCAGGAAAATACATGGTCGAATATTTACGGCAAGAAATTCTTTGAAGTTCAAGATGGTACGACCGAAAGTAATCACGGAATCTTGGATTACATGGTCGTAACGTCAAATGATTTCTGGAAGGGGTTACCAGACGATATTAGAACACAACTTGGAACGATTATTCAGGAAGTGACAGAAGTTCGAAATGCTGAATCTGCAAGAGTCAACATGGAAAACCGTCAGAACATTATCGACGCTGGTGGCGTGATTCGTCAGCTGAGTTCAGAACAACGTCAAGAGTGGGTAACTGCGATGAAGCCAATGTGGGCTAAGTTTGAAAAAGATATTGGTGCAGACTTAATTGAAGCCGCATTAAATTCAAATAAATAGAACTTAGAACATTATTTCCCCTACCGCTGAGGTAGGGGAGTTTCCTGAACTGATTAGAGTGGTAACTTTTATGGATAACTCTTTTTTCGCGAAGATCGGTCGGCTTACGGATTCTTTTGAAGAGTTCTTGATCGCTTTTTTCTTAGGTGCAATGACGCTCCTTACTTTCTCGAATGTCATTTTACGCTATGTATTTAACGACAATATTCTTTGGGCGCTAGAGCTAACGGTATTCATGTTTGCGTGGATGATACTCGTGGGTGCATCGTATGGAGTTAAAAAGAATTTCCATATTGGAGTCGATGTGGTGATAAATGCTGCACCCGAGAGTTTGCGTAAGATCTATGCGATGATCGCAGTAATTTGTTGTTTAACGTTTTCAATTTTATTACTTATTGGTTCATGGAACTATTGGTATCCCTTCATTTCCGAACGTGCTTGGTATGAGACCGACGATATTCCAATGCCGGAAATGTTTCAATTTATCGCTGATTGGCTAAATGAAGGCGAGCGCTATGAAAAACTTCCACGTTTTATTCCTTATATGGCACTTCCTATTGGGATGGCGATGCTGACATTTCGTTTTCTTCAAATTGCGTATCAAATTTTCACTGGAAAGCTTGACCGAATGATAGCGGGTCACGAAGCGGAAGAAGCGTTAGAAGAGCTAAAAAATGACGTGTTAAATTCAGATGAAAGTAAGGAGCGCTAGGTTATGAGCATTATTATTATCTTCTTAATGGTCATCTGCTTTATGTTAGTTGGTGTCCCTATCGCGGTTTCATTGGGTTTATCGAGTGTATTATTTTTAATGGTTCACTCAGATGCGTCGCTCGCATCCGTTGCTCAAACATTGTTTAACGCCTTTGCTGGTCATTATACGTTACTTGCGATCCCATTCTTTATTTTAGCCTCCAGTTTTATGTCGACCGGAGGTGTGGCGAAACGGATTATACGTTTTGCGATAGCAATGGTGGGTTGGTTCCGAGGTGGTTTGGCTATTGCGTCTGTAGTGGCGTGTATGATGTTCGCTGCACTATCAGGTTCATCTCCAGCAACGGTTGTGGCGATTGGTAGTATTGTTATCGCTGGGATGGTGAAGAACGGCTATACCAAAGAATTTGCAGCAGGGGTTATTTGTAATGCTGGTACCTTAGGCATCTTAATTCCACCTTCAATTGTAATGGTTGTATACGCTGCGGCGACAGATGTTTCAGTGGGGCGTATGTTCTTAGCGGGCGTCATTCCTGGATTACTTGCTGGACTTATGTTGATTATTGCAATCTATATCTTTGCTCGCGTTAAGAATTTGCCAAAGCAACCATTCGTGGGTTGGGGTGAAGCAGCTAAAGCGGCGAAAGATGCAAGCTGGGGATTGCTATTAGTCGTGATCATATTGGGTGGTATTTACGGCGGAATCTTTACTCCAACGGAAGCGGCTGCTGTAGCGGCGATGTATGCGTTCTTTATCGCCAATTTTGTTTACAAAGATATGGGACCATTCGCGGATAAAGATAATAAATTGCCTATTGCGGTAAAAGCGCTACAAACCTTTGTTCATAAAGACACTAAGGCAACGCTATTCGAAGCTGGTAAGCTAACAATCATGCTGTTGTTTATTATTGCTAATGCTCTGATTCTAAAGCACGTATTAACTGAAGAACGTATTCCTCAGATGATTACGGAAGCGATGTTATCAATGGGGCTAGGTCCGATAGCATTCTTGATTGTCGTTAACATCTTATTGTTAATCGGTGGCCAATTCATGGAGCCATCAGGTTTGTTGATTATTGTCGCACCATTAGTGTTCCCAATTGCAATTGAGTTAGGTATTGACCCGATTCACCTCGGTATCATTATGGTGGTGAACATGGAAATAGGGATGATAACCCCTCCGGTAGGGTTGAACTTATTTGTCACAGCCGGTGTTGCGAGAATGTCGATGTTAGGGGTGGTGAAAGCCGCACTCCCTTGGGTTGCCATTATGTTCTTGTTCTTAATCATTGTGACTTATGTTCCTTGGGTATCGACATGGTTACCAACGTCTTTGATGGGACCAGAAATAATAACCAAGTAGATATGACATCTTTCTAAATGGTAATGAATAAGCAGAAATAGAAAAGGGAAGCCAAAGTGGCTTCCCTTTCGTTTTTATAGTGATAACGAAAATTATCGGTCGAACGTAAATTGCCCAACTTTCTTCTCTAGGTCTTGAACGATAGATACTTGAGATAACGCTTCTGTTTCAGATTGCTCAGCTTGGTTGTTTGTTTGGTCAGCTAACTCTGTAACTTGGTTGATGTTTCTATCGAGCTCTTTTAGTGTTACAGCTTGTTCTTCTGCTGCAGTTGAAATTAGATGTGACAAGTCTTGAATCTCAGCCATGGTGTTTTCGACTTCTGTGATTGTCTCGTCCGCTAAGGTTGTTTGTTTGAGACTGTCACTCACCAATACTTCACTTTGTTTGATTGCGTTCACAGCGACTTTAGAGTCATCAATCATAGAATTGATTTTGTTCTGTATCTCTAATGTCGATTGTTGAGTTCGAGTCGCTAAAGAACGAACTTCGTCTGCAACAACCGCAAACCCTCGGCCTTGATCACCAGCGCGTGCGGCTTCAATAGCGGCGTTTAGTGCCAGTAAGTTAGTTTGTTCCGCAATGGCTGTGATTGTGTCTATGATGCCTTCGATACTTTTAACACCTTCATCAAGTTTGTCGATGGCGCTAATTGTCTGTTCAGTTTGGGCAACCATCTGTTCGACGCTATCTCGACTTGAACCGACTTGTTTTCGACCTTCTCTCGATAGGTTGCCAGCGGTCATGATCTTATCGTGCGTCGCTTCAGTATGACTTGCTACTTCACCCGCTGTAGAACTCATTTCGACAAGTGCTGCCGCAATAGCTTCTAGTTCAGCTTTTTGGCGCTGGACAATTTCACGCGTCATTGTTGAAGAATCAGTGACTCGTTTTACTGAGGTATCGACTTGATGGGCAGAGCTTTCTATATCAACTACAATACCTTTAAGATTGGTTGCTACGGTATCCACATAGTGACTCAAACGTCCGAATTCATCATCAGATTTGCTCGATGAGCGAAGACTTAAGTTACCTTCAGAAAGCGCGTTTAGCCCTTCCATTAATTGATTAATTGCATTTCGAATATAACGAGTTAACCAAAATGAAACGACCGCAATACCTATCATAATCGAGATACCAACAATCATGATGGTTTGGCTTTGTGTGTCGACAGCATCATTAATGTCACTTGATAAACGATTATTTTCCTCAAATGCACTAGAGAGCAGTATGTTTGTATTGGTGCCCGCCTCTTCAAGCAGAACTTTGAATTGTTCGAATGACTGGGTTTGTTGCCCTACAATTTCAAGTTTTTTCTGTTGGATATTGAGAAGACCATTCTCGCCTTCGATTGCATCCATTAATGATAATGTAAGCGCAGATAACTCACGAACAAAGTTTTGAAATCCAGACTCTTGCGTGGCGAAAATCAGCGATGGAAGAAGGTTTGAGTGGCGATTTTGCCAAGATACAAAAAGATTTTTTTGTTCGTTCAGCTCTTCGAGAGTAGCGGCATGCCCCAATCGTTCGATAACCCACATGCCATTGGTAATTGATGCGTCAACGGCATTGATGGTGGAGATGACCATCTCATCTTCTTGCTCAAGCAATGTATTTTGTGCCAGTGGGACGATTTCACTTTGCAATTTTTTCAATTGGTTGATAACTGACGCACCCATCTCTTCATAGCTAACGATCAAATTCTGACCGTTGGTTATCTCAGTGCCGAGCGTGTTAAGTGATTCAATATTTCTTGATAGCTCTTCAACTGTACTTCTAAATGGGCCGTTCACTCCTTCTTGGAGAGGAAAACGACTTACTGAGGCGTTCAATTGATTTGAAATGAAAGTGATGTTTTCAACTTGTTGTTTGAGTTGTTCAGTTGTTTTTGAAGACATTAACTCGATATAAGCGGGCTCATAACTATGAACCAGTTGGTTTATTTGAGAAGAGAACATAACAACAGGAGTCGATTGTGTGTTGATAACGTCTAGCCCTTCAGAAACACGAGTTCCATTGTTATAACTCATCACAATCGTACCAATGAACATAACACCTATGACTAAAAAACATAGGATGATCTTAGTCGTTAAATTCACGCTAAATTTAAGACTGGATGCAGCACCCAAGGATATTGTGTTGGTCATCATCTACTTCCCATATTGACTATTGATAGATTGGTTACTGGTGAAAAATTTACTTGGAAATTTAAATTAGATTCTGTGTAAATGTAGTCTATATTTTTATTAATAGTAAAAATTGAGAGAAATATTTATGTGTTTAACGAAGGCAGCAACATTGAATCACTGGTTTGGATCAAAAACGTGGAGAAAGGGCTTGTTGCCTCTTTTCTCGAGTTCGATACTTTTTACTCCTTTTGCAAATGCTATAACTGAATTGAATATTGCCACTATTGATAGTGGGCATATTTCTGTAATGAAAAAATTGACCAGTGAGTTTGAAGCAGATTATCCAGATATTGCGCTCAATTGGCATGTTTATAACGAAGGTAGCCTAAGAATGCGGGTTATCGCGGATATCGCATCGCAAGCGGGTAATTATGATGTGATGACGATTGGTATGTATGAAACGCCGATTTGGGCAGAACGAGGGTGGTTAAAAACGCTAACGCCATCTAAAGCCTATCAGCTCGATGACATGCTGCCTGCAATTCGAGATGGCCTCTCATATCAAGAAAAGCTTTACGCTGCTCCGTTTTATGGTGAGAGCTCAATGATCATGTATCGCAAAGACTTGGTCGAAAAAGCAGGTATGAGCATAAATGATCGTCCAACTTGGGATCATATTCGCGATGTTGCAAAAGCGATTCATGATCCGAGTAATGAAATATACGGTATTTGCTTACGAGGCAAGTCCGGTTGGGGTGATAACGGGGCGATTATTTCTACCATCTTAAATAGTTTCGGTGGTCGATGGTTTGATATGGATTGGCAGCCACAAATTACGTCGCGAGCATGGAAACAAGCGATTAACTTTTATATTGATTTATTGAACGACTATGGTCCACCGAATTCACAAAATAACAGTTTCCCGGAAATCCTGTCCTTGATGCAAGAAGGGAAATGCGGAATGTGGATTGATGCATCGGTCGCGGGTTCATTCGTAACCGATAAAAAGAAAGCTAAATTCGCAGATCAAATGGCATTTGCCCAATCTCCGGTGAAAGCAACTTCTAAAGGAGCAAACTGGTTATGGGCTTGGGCATTTGCGATTCCAGAAGGGACGAAAAAAGCGGATGCAGCACAGAAATTTATTAATTGGGCAACATCGAAGCAGTACATTGAGCTGGTAGCATCTCGTGAAGGGTGGGGAAGTATTCCGACAGGTACTCGTACTTCGACCTATGAAAATCCCGAGTTTTTAAAGGTGGCTGGGCAATTTGCGGAAGCAGAGCTTAAAGCCATCAAGTCCGCTAACCCGCTTGATAGTACAATGCTACCATCACCGTACACCGGCGTTCAGTTTGTTGCGATTCCTGAGTTTGTCTCAATCGGTGGAGTAACGATGCAGAAAATATCGGAAGCTTTAGCGGGTGACACATCGGTAGAACAGGCTTTATATAGCTCACAAAAATACGCTGAGCGAGAAGTGAGAAGAGCCGGCTATACTCAATCCCCTCAATATCCTCAACCAACGAGTGATGATTGATTGGCGAAGTAGCATAAAATATTAATAGAATATAAACGGGAAGCCTACAGATTTGGTAAAGTAGACTTCCCGTTTTTTGTTAGGTTAATGCACAATTACGCTTTGTAGCTGTCTTTATCTAGTTGGTACTTTTGCATTTTATCGTATAACGTTTTACGTGGTAGATTTAGTTTTTCCATTGTCTCTTTAATTCCTCCATTGCACTCAATCAATGCTTGTTCTATTGCTGCTTTTTCAAACTCAGCAACTTGATCAGCAAGGCTTGTTATATTTGAAGGTTGAGATTCAGTATTGCTATCGGCGATTTGCATCAACTTTCCTAATAATACATATCGTTCAGCCGCATTGCGTAACTCTCGTACGTTCCCTGGCCAATCGTTAGAAATTAAGCGTTGAAGATCTTGATTCGAAATAGCGTTCGCCGCTTTGCCATAACGTGCAGCAGCGACCAGTAAAAAGTGGTGAAATAGCCCTGGTATATCTTCTTTACGTTCTCGTAGGGGCGGCAAGTTCAGCGTGACGATATTAAGTCGATAATAGAGGTCTTGTCGAAAAGACCCTTCCAAGGCAGCTTGAGTAAGGTCGACTTTGGTTGCGGCAATAACACGAATGTTCAATGGTATAAGTTCATTAGAGCCAATAGGTTCGATTACACGCTCTTGCAATACGCGAAGTAATTTGATCTGAGCTTGCATCGGCATCGATTCGATTTCATCCAAAAATAGTGTACCGCCTTGAGCATGTTCTACTTTACCAATGCGTTTTGTTTCAGCTCCAGTAAATGCGCCTTTGATATGACCGTAAAGTTCACTTTCAATTAGATTTTCTGGCACTGCGCCGCAGTTAACCGCAACGAAATTATTTTCGCGGCGAGAACTTTGTTCATGTAGCGAACGAGCTACCAGTTCTTTCCCAGTGCCTGTTTCGCCAAATAGCAGGATATCGGCTGCCGTATCTGCAATGTGCGTAATGGTCTCTTTCAGCTCTTGCATACAGGGCGTTTCACCAATAATTCTAGGGCCAAGAGTTTGGCTAGCTTTGAGTGAACGTTTCAATTTTTCGTTTTCTAATGTTAACTGACGACGCTCTTTTGCTCGGTTAACCGTTTCGATGAGCCTTTCAGGGGCAAATGGTTTTTCAATGAAATCATAGGCACCATCGTGCATCGCTTGAACGGCCATCGAGATATCGCCATGGCCTGTGATTAAGATAACCGGGATATCTTTATCCTGAAGATGGATAGAGTCGAGTAAGTTCTTTCCACTTATGCCGGGTAGACAAATGTCGGTAACGACAACCAAAGGAGGCTGATCGCTTTTCATGGCTACCAGTGCATCTTCGGCGTTTTCAAAAATTTGAGCTCTGATATCAGCCAATTCAAAACTTTGTTCTATTGCGATGCGAATATCGGTTTCGTCATCGATGAAATATACGTCACTCATAGCACGTCCTTCGAATTAGCTTTGTGTAGGTTTTTCTGAATTGGGTTCTGGAATGATCGGCAATATTAGGCTAAATCTAGCCCCTCCAAGTTCAGAGTTGGAGGCGGTAATTTTTCCATTCATACTCTGGGCTATTTGCTGTGAAATAGATAGCCCGAGTCCCAAGCCATTTTTCTTCGTGGTGAAAAAGGGCGCAAATATCTGTCCGACGATAGTCTCGTCAATGCCTTCACCATTATCGTCGATATGAATTGATATCCAATTATTATCATATTCGATTGAGAGTTGAACGTCCTTTTCCTCGGTTTGAGAACAGGCTTGGATTGCATTGGCAAACAAATTAATTAGAACTTGCTCTAACTGGATGGGATTCACGGTTATCCACAGAGGTTGCTCTGGAAGTTGAACACTAAACTCAACGAAGCTTGACTTAAACTGTCCTTGCATCAACTCCTTGGCGGAAAGGATGATTGGTTTTAGTTGTACATTCACTTTTTCATCGCCATCAGATTTTCGCGCAAATGATTTCAATTGCATACTGATTTTAGCAATGCGTTCGGTGAGTGCTGAAATGCGCTGCAAGTTATCGTCTACTCGCTCGTACTTTTCGGAATTGAGAAAACGGCGTGCGTTATCGGCAAAGCTGCGTATCGCGGCGAGTGGGTTATTGAGTTCATGGCTGATACTGGCAGACATTTGACCAAGCACCGCCAATTTAGCGGCTTGAATTAATTCATCTTGGGTCTGACGCAATTGTTCTTCTGTTTTACTTCTTTCTCTAATTTCTTCATGAAGCTCTGAGGTCCGTTCTAAAACGAGATATTCGAGTTTTTGCTTAGCTTCGGATTGTAATTGATCAAATTGACGTTGTTTGAGGCGACGATGGTAGCTAAGTAATAGGATTAGGTAGGCAATTGCAAACGCCATACTGCACCAGATGACATAAGCAAAGCTGTCCCAGAATATTTCAGTTTTTGGTGTCAACACTCGGATGGTTAATGGAAGATCACTCAACGTGCGACTCGTCACTACAAAATCGCCTTCTATCCACCCCTTATTTGGGTTGACCCATTCACTGTGAGAACTATCGAGATCGCCCTTTAGGTTGAGAGAGGTAATGGTTTGGCCGATATAGCGTTGAGATTGATTGATGTTTTCCAATGCTTTTGAAGACAGAGGTGCGATACTTTTAAACAACCATTCTGAGCGGCTGGACATGAAAATAATGTTATCGTTATCCGTGGCGACAAAATAGCTAGTGTCGCTTTGCCAATTCTCTTCAATCGAAGATATGTCCATTTTCACAACGACAACTCCGAGGGTTTCTGCTGCAAAAATTATGGGCGACGAATAGTAGTATCCACGTAGAGCGGACGTTGATCCGAGAGCAAAATATTGACTATTTTTACCTGATATTGCTTCTTTAAAGTAGGGGCGCCAACTAAAGTTTCGTCCTACGAATGATCGCTCTAAGTTCCAGTTACTTGAAGCTATCGTGGCAGCCTCGGTGTTGAGTAGATAAGTGTCTGACGCTTGAATGGTATTATTGATCTGTTCTAGATAGCGATTGGTAATATCGACTTGAGCGGAGTTTGATGGATTTGATAAAGCTTCAATCAACTTACGGTCGCGAGCGATGAGCTGGGGAATATGTGCATATTTTTCAAGACGAGCTTCGATGTGACTTGAAAAGCGGTCGAGCTGAGAGTGGTGATCTTGAATTAACGCATTATAACTGTATTTCCATACCGCATTCGCTCCCAAAGATGCAAATAGAAAATAGGCTAAAAATAAAGCGATACTTTCTCGACGAATAGATAATTTCAAGGCAGATTCCAGAAAACGTTTTTAATAGTAGATATTACGACTTTCATCGCCAAGCTTCACTTTCCATAGATATGGAACTGCAAAAATAGGAGCCAGATCTCTTTTTATCTATTTGTTCAAAAAAAAAGAGAAATAGCATTGAAAATGGCCGTACCGCCCCAATCTGAGAGCAGTATGGATTGATATTATTGAGATTCACTTCTCTTTAATGATGTATTTGGAATAGAGATTTGCCACGATAGGGTGTTTAGCTCGACAGTTGTAAATATGGTCGTTAGAATATCGCGTCTATGAAATTGTCATCGTTCTGTCTTGTAACTTATTCATTGCAGATCGACAGTTTGGCAACCGTCGGACAACAAATTTCTATTTTAAAATTTAGGTACCGATTAAGGTGCGATATACGGATTTGAGTCTTGATTATATCGACAATCGGGATTCACGATACTCAGATTACCTGAGCCAGTTTTGAGGTTTATATACAATGCAAGTTACTGTTGAAACACTAGAAGGCCTAGAGCGCGGTCTTACTATTACCGTTCCTGCTAAAAGCATCGATGATGCGGTTAATGCAGAGTTACGCAACATCGCCAAGAATCGTCGTTTCGACGGCTTCCGTAAAGGCAAAGTGCCAATGAAAATGGTTGCTCAAATGTATGGTTCAGCAGTGCGTCAAGATGCTCTTGGTGAAGTGATGCAACGCCACTTTATTGAAGCAATTGTAAAAGAGAAAATTAACCCAGCTGGCGGTCCTACTTTTACACCTGTTGAAAACGAAGCAGGCAAAGACCTTGTTTTCAAAGCAACATTTGAAGTTTACCCAGAAGTTGAGCTTAAAGGTTTAGAAAACATCGAAGTTGAAAAACCAGCTGTTTCTGTAAAAGACGAAGATGTTGCTGAAATGATTGAAACTCTACGTAAGCAACAGTCTGAGTGGATTGAAGTAGACGCAGCTGCAGAAGAAGGCAACCAAGTTACTATCGATTTCGTTGGTTCTATCGATGGTGAAGAATTTGAAGGTGGTAAAGCAGAAGCGTTCCCACTTGAAATGGGTCAAGGTCGTATGATCCCAGGTTTTGAAGACGGTATCCAAGGTAAAACTAAGGGTATGGAATTTGAAATCGATGTGGACTTCCCAGAAGATTACCATGCTGAAAACCTTAAAGGTAAAGCAGCTAAGTTCTCTATCAAAATCCTTAAAGTTGAAACTCGTGAACTTCCAGAAGTTAACGATGAATTCGTTGCTAAGTTCGGTGTAACTGAAGGCGGAATCGATGCACTTAAAGCTGAAGTTCAGAAAAATATGGAACGTGAGCTTAAGCAAGCAATTAAACAGCGTATCAAGCAACAAGCTATCGATGGCTTAGTTAAAGAGAATGATATCGACGTACCAAGCTCTTTGATTGATCAAGAAATTGATGTTGTTCGTAAGCAAGCAGCTCAGCGCTTTGGCGGAAATCCTGAGGTTGCTGATCAGCTTCCACGTGATCTTTTTGTCGATCAAGCTAAGCAACGTGTCGTAGTTGGTCTATTATTAGGTGAAGTCATCAAAGCTGGTGAAATTAAAGCGGATGACGAAAAAGTGAAATCACTGATCGAAGAGTTAGCATCAGCCTATGAAGATCCATCTGAAGTTATCGCTCATTATGAGCAGAACGAACAGATGATGGACAATATGCGTAATGTTGCACTTGAAGAGCAAGCGATTGATGCTATTTTAGATAAAGCTAAAGTGACAGAAAAAGAGATGCCTTTCAACGAGCTAATGAACTCTGAAGCTGCAGCTTAATAGGCAAATTGTAGCGTAAATAGTTGACTTATAGGCAACTATTCTGTTAACAATGGTCCGTATGATCCCCATCATCCGGGCCATTTATTTTAGGGATAAAGATTATGAGTTACCAAGAAAGAAACGCAATGTCTCCAATTGTTGATGCACTAGTACCAATGGTCGTAGAACAAACCTCTCGTGGTGAACGTTCTTATGATATCTATTCTCGTCTTTTAAAAGAGCGTATTATTTTCTTGACTGGTCAAGTCGAAGACCACATGGCAAATTTGGTTTGTGCACAGCTTCTATTTTTAGAATCTGAAAATCCTGATAAAGATATCTATCTCTACATTAATTCTCCTGGTGGAAGTGTGACGGCTGGTATGTCTATCTACGACACTATGCAGTTTATCAAGCCAAATGTTAGTACAGTATGTATGGGGCAGGCATGTTCTATGGGGGCATTCTTACTCGCTGGTGGAGCACCAGGTATGCGTTTTGTACAGCCTAATTCTCGCGTAATGATTCACCAACCGCTAGGCGGCTTCCAAGGTCAAGCATCTGATATTCAAATTCATGCCCAAGAGATATTAACCATTAAAAACCGATTGAATTCTCTATTAGCTGAGCACACTGGTCAGCCGCTAGAGGTTATTGAGCGTGATACAGATCGTGATAACTTTATGTCTGCGCAAGACTCAGTTGACTATGGTTTGGTTGATGGCATTCTGACTCACCGTGGCGCACAGTCTTGAGTTAATCCAACGAATTGAATAACGCAATTTTAAGAAAATTGTTATACACTCAAATTATTAAATAATAGCTAAGAGGCTAGCGAATGACAGATAAAAGCAAAGAGGGCGGGAGTAATAAATTACTGTACTGTTCTTTCTGTGGCAAAAGCCAGCACGAAGTTCGTAAACTCATTGCAGGTCCTTCTGTATACGTGTGTGATGAATGTGTCGATTTATGTAATGACATCATTCGAGAAGAAGTCAAAGATGTTGCACCACAGAGTAGTACAGAGGCATTACCAACGCCACGCGAACTTAGTGAGCATCTCGATGATTATGTGATTGGGCAAGAACACGCCAAAAAGGTATTAGCTGTCGCAGTATACAATCACTATAAACGGTTACGTAATGGTGATAAAACGGAAGATGGCGTTGAACTCGGAAAGAGTAATATCCTCTTAATTGGCCCTACCGGTAGTGGTAAAACGTTATTAGCAGAAACCTTAGCTCGTTTTCTTGATGTACCATTCACTATGGCTGATGCAACGACATTAACCGAAGCAGGGTATGTTGGTGAAGATGTTGAAAACATCATTCAGAAACTACTTCAGAAATGTGATTACGATGTATCGAAGGCTGAACGTGGCATTGTTTACATCGATGAGATCGACAAGATTTCTCGTAAGTCAGAGAACCCATCGATTACTCGTGATGTTTCGGGCGAAGGTGTTCAGCAAGCACTATTGAAACTTATCGAGGGCACTGTTGCTTCTGTTCCTCCTCAAGGTGGTCGCAAACACCCACAGCAAGAATTTTTGCAGGTTGATACCTCTAAGATTCTGTTTATCTGTGGCGGCGCATTTGCGGGCTTAGACAAAGTCATTGAACAGCGTGTAGAAACAGGTACTGGAATTGGTTTTGGTGCAGAAGTGCGTTCTAAGAGTGACGAGAAAACCGTCGGTGAACTCTTTACACAAGTAGAACCACAAGATTTGGTTAAGTTTGGATTGATTCCTGAATTTATTGGACGTTTACCGGTAACGGCGACGTTAACTGAGTTGGATGAGTCCGCATTGGTTCAAATCTTATGTGAGCCGAAAAATGCATTAACTAAACAGTACGCAGCATTGTTTTCGCTTGAAGATGCTGAGCTTGAATTCCGTGAAGATGCTCTGCAGGCGATTGCTAAGAAAGCAATGGAACGTAAAGCTGGAGCCCGTGGACTTCGTTCGATTTTAGAAAGTGTATTATTGGAAATAATGTACGAATTGCCTTCTAAAACAGACGTAAGCAAAGTTGTTATTGATGAATCGGTAATTAATGGAGAATCTGAGCCATTACTTATTTATTCTGGTTCAGAAAATCAAATTGCAAGCGGCGAGTAATCGTTGCAAATAAAAAAAGGAGGCAAATATGCCTCCTTTTTTAATTCTTTCATTGAATCCAGTCTGTTAGCCCCCATATACAATTTTATATCATAAAGCGGAAGAGAGAATAATATGAACTTGGAACGTTCTGAGCGTATCGAGATCCCTGTATTACCACTACGTGATGTTGTGGTTTATCCTCACATGGTCATTCCGTTGTTTGTTGGCCGCGAGAAATCTATCCAGTGCCTTGATGCGGCAATGGATAACAATAAACAAGTATTACTTGTTGCTCAAAAGCACGCAGATACAGAAGAGCCTTCAGTCGACGACCTCTATGAAGTAGGTACCGTTGCGACAATTCTTCAATTACTGAAGTTACCTGATGGTACAGTGAAAGTATTAGTGGAAGGCCAGCAACGCGCAAAAATTCATTCCTTTGTCGAAGAAGATTACTTCTTTGCTCAAGCAGAATACCTGGTTACGCCAGAGCTTGATGATAAAGAACAAGAAGTCATCGTTCGTAGTGCAATCAACCAATTTGATGGCTTTATTAAGCTAAATAAAAAGATTCCACCCGAAGTGCTTACTTCATTGAATGGGATTGATGAAGCGGCACGTCTAGCCGATACGATTGCAGCACACATGCCATTAAAGTTGGACGATAAGCAATCTGTATTAGAAATTATCGACGTGACCGAACGTTTAGAATTTTTAATGGGGCAAATGGAATCAGAAATCGATCTGTTACAGGTTGAAAAGCGTATTCGTAATCGCGTTAAAAAACAGATGGAAAAGTCTCAGCGCGAGTATTATCTCAATGAGCAAATGAAGGCGATTCAAAAAGAATTAGGTGACATGGATGATGTTCCTGATGAATTTGAAGCACTTCAAGCAAAAATTGATGCAGCGAAAATGCCAAAAGAGGCCAAAGAGAAGACTGAGCAAGAGCTACAGAAGTTGAAGATGATGTCTCCAATGTCAGCTGAAGCAACTGTGGTTCGTAGCTATATTGATTGGATGGTGAGTGTTCCTTGGACTAAACGATCAAAAGTGAAGAAGGACCTTTCTAAGGCTGAGGAAATACTAAATTCAGATCATTACGGCCTAGAGCGAGTAAAAGAACGAATTCTTGAATATTTAGCGGTTCAGAGCCGAGTGAATAAGCTAAAAGGCCCGATTCTTTGTTTAGTCGGTCCTCCTGGTGTTGGTAAAACCTCTTTAGGGCGTTCAATAGCAGCGGCTACCGGGCGTAAGTACACTCGTATGGCTCTTGGTGGCGTTCGAGATGAAGCCGAAATACGTGGTCACAGACGTACTTATATTGGTTCATTGCCAGGGAAACTGATTCAAAAAATGGCAAAAGTTGAGGTTAAAAACCCGCTTTTCTTACTTGATGAAATCGATAAGATGTCTTCTGATATGAGAGGAGACCCATCTTCTGCATTGCTAGAAGTTCTCGATCCTGAGCAAAATAATTCGTTCAATGATCACTACCTAGAAGTCGATTATGACCTTTCGGATGTGATGTTTGTTGCGACGTCAAACTCGATGAACATTCCAGGGCCTTTATTGGACCGTATGGAAGTGATTCGTTTATCGGGTTACACCGAAGACGAAAAACTGAATATTGCTAAAGACCATTTGGTGGCGAAACAGATAGAGCGAAACGGCTTGAAAGCTGCTGAAATTAATATTGAAGATTCAGCAATTATGGGTGTGATTCGTTATTATACTCGTGAAGCGGGTGTACGTAGCTTAGAGCGTGAAATATCTAAAATCTGCCGTAAAGCCGTGAAGAAAATTCTGCTAGATAAGAAACTAAAATCTGTGACGGTTAATCAAGATAATCTAAAAGAGTTCCTTGGCGTCCAGAGATTCGATTACGGAAAAGCTGAAAACAATAATCGTATCGGCCAGGTGACAGGCTTAGCGTGGACAGAAGTTGGTGGAGAACTCCTTACTATCGAAACTCAAGCGATGGTAGGTAAAGGTAAGCTAACTCAAACAGGCTCTCTGGGCGATGTTATGCAAGAATCTATTCAAGCGGCGATGACTGTAGTTCGCTCCCGATGTGAAAAATTGGGAATCAATCCTGATTTTTATGAAAAGCGTGATTTGCATGTCCATGTTCCTGAAGGCGCGACGCCAAAAGATGGCCCAAGTGCTGGTATCGGCATGTGTACAGCATTGGTGTCTAGTTTGACGGGTAACCCTGTTAAGGCAGAAGTCGCGATGACGGGCGAAATTACTCTTCGTGGTGAAGTACTACCAATTGGTGGCTTGAAAGAAAAACTGCTCGCTGCACACCGTGGTGGAATTAAAACAGTCGTCATTCCAAAGGATAACGAACGTGACTTGGAAGAGATTCCAGACAATGTTATAAGCGACTTGAAAGTGATTCCTGTCCAGTGGATTGATGATGTGCTTAAAATAGCGCTAGAGCAAGACCCATCAGGGCTCGAACTTACTTCTTAAAGAGTGATATACAGCAAAAATACTTAAACTCTATGCTGATAAGTCAAAAAAAGACTTGTCAGCATTTTTGTTGGGAGCTAACGTTAGCGATTGTTGCCGAACTCCAAGAACTTCAAAGTGTTAAGCAACTTTAAATCAATGGAACGAAAAGCCAAAAATATAATTATCAAAATTGGCATAGAGGGGAATTAAAAAGTGAATAAAACACAATTAGTAGAACAAATAGCAGAAAATGCAGATCTATCTAAAGCTTCAGCGGGTCGTGCACTTGATGCATTGATTGACGCAGTTGGCGGCGCTCTAGAATCAGGGGATCAAGTTGCGTTGGTTGGATTTGGTACATTTAGTGTACGTACTCGTGCAGCTCGCACTGGCCGTAACCCTAAAACAGGTGATGAAATTCAGATTGCTGAAGCAAAAGTTCCAGCATTCAAAGCAGGTAAAGCACTTAAGGAAGCCTGTAATTAATCAATAATTGATTAATTATTCAGCAACAAGACGAAATTAAGTCGAACCTTTTGAAAATATGCGCATCATAGTGATGCGCATTTATTTTTTCTGATATTATCGTCAGACTTATTTAAGCCAATAGACGTTTTTGGCTTCGTATTCGGAGAACAAACTAATTATGATGGATCGATTGCGTGAAGGTGCTAACAGCATAGCCATAAAGGTTATTTTAGGCCTAATTATGGTTTCCTTTGTCTTTGCTGGTGTTGGCAACTACTTAGTCGGTGGCGGCAATAACTCGGCTGCGGAAGTTGCAGGCGTTAAAATATCACTTAACGAATTCGAACAAGCGTATCAAAATGAACGTAGCCGAATGCAATCTCAATTAGGTGATTATTTTTCTAATCTACTTGCTGATCCAAGTTATGTTGCATCATTTCGTCGCTCGATACTTGATCGCATGGTAAATGATGTTTTGCTTGAAGAGCATGCAAAAACACTTGGTTTGAGCATCAGTGATGATCAAGTTCGTAAGGCGATTCTAGAGATGCCTTCTTTTCAGTCTGATGGAAAGTTCGACCAAGAAATATATCAAGCTGCATTACGCCGTGCCGGTTATAGTGCCGATTCTTTTGCTGCTTATCTACGCAGTGATTTGTTGCGTCAACAATTGGTTGGGGCTGTCGAAGAAACAGAGTTTGCTTTATTAAGTGAAGCCCAAGCTCAAGGGCTATTATTATCTCAAACTCGCACCATTAAAACGGTCGCGATTAAACAAGATTCGTTTGCTGAGAAAGTGACTATTTCCGATGAGGAAGTTGAAAGTTACTACAATACTCATCCGCAAGAATTCACTCGTCCAGAGCAATTTAAATTAGCGTATTTATTACTGTCAGCTGAAGGTTTGAAACAAACAATTGAAGTGACGGATGAAGAAGCGAACCTTTACTATGAAGAACACATTGAGCAGTATTCAACGAAAGCGCAACGTCGTGTTAGTCATATCCTAATTCAAGGTGATGATCAGTCTGTTGCTGATGCGGTATTAGCTAAGGTTAATCAAGGGGCAGACTTTGCTGAGTTAGCTGCTAGTGAATCACAAGATCCAGGTAGCAAAGACTCCGGCGGCGATCTTGGCTGGATTGAAAAAGGTGTCATGGATGCAGATTTTGAATCGGCAGCTTTTGCATTAGTGAATGTTGGTGATGTTTCTGGTGTTGTTAAGTCTAATTTTGGCTATCACATTATAAAGCTTCTTGATGATAAACCAGCGCAAGCGAAACCACTTTCTGATGTTAAAGACGAAGTCATTGCTCTTGTTAAAGATCAAAAAGCCGTTGATACCTTCTATGAGTTACAAACAGAACTAGAAAAAGTCGCGTTCGAGTTCCCTGATTCATTAGAGGAGTCTGCAAAGGTTACGGGTGCAGGAGTGGTTCAAACGGATTTTGTTTCAATCAATACATTACCAGCAGAGCTATCTAGTAATGCAGTAGTGGAAGCGATTAATCACCCTGAAGTTAAAGAAGACCAGCTAAATTCTAACGTGATTCAACTCGCACCAGAAAGTGTCGTTGTTGTAAGGGTCGATGAGCTACGTCCAGAAACTGTATTGCCAATCGAAGAAGTGAAATCGACAGTTGAAAGTGAGTTAACTGCTTCAAAAGCTGAAGCAGCTGCTAAAGCATTTGCTGATAAGATTTTGGCACAACTTAAAGACGGTAACCAAGAAGGGTTGGCCGAAAATGAGTTAAGTTTTGGTGAAGAGGAAGTGATCGATCGTAACTCACCTCTGGCAGAAGCAATTTACGCTTTGAAGAAGCCAGTTGATGGTGAGCATGTGTATGCTCAAGCAACCTCGCCAGAAGGTGAAATTTTGCTAGTTGAATTACTTGATGTGAATGCTGAAAACAACGATGAGCTGAATGAACAACTTATGGGACAGTTGGAGCGTTTAAATAGTCAGCAAGATATCGCTGGGTTAGTTAGCGTACTTCGTACAACGAATGATATTGAGTATCACCTATCGAGCGAATAGGGTATACGATGTAATTGAGTTGTTTATCAAAAAGGATCACATTCGTGGTCCTTTTTAGTTTCTAAGGTTGGTACTGGGGCAAAACAGTATTGTGATTATTATTGCTATGAACCTAAATAAGGAGCAAAGCAATGAAACACACTTTAATTATATTTAAACTCATTCTTTCTACCGTATTGTTTGCGATGTTTACGCCCACTAGTTATGCAGTGGGTGATAGTGCAAGCCCACAAATTATCGATATGGTTGAATATTCGGTTAACGTGAACACGGCGAATGCAGAAGAAATGGCGACGCTTTTAAAAGGTATCGGAGCGAAAAAAGCGCAAGCCATCATAGATTATAGAGAAGCGAATGGCCCATTTACGGATGTTACCCAATTGACCAATGTAAAAGGAATTGGGCCAAGTTTGATTAACAACAACCGTGACAATCTGTCAGTCAAGTAGTTGAAACTGATTTGTTAAAGGTCGCTGTCATTTAAGCGACCTTATTCTGTCTATTCCACATAAACATCATTAGTTTGACAATCGTCGGTAGCCCCCTTCGATAATTCCCCTTATAATCGCTGCCAACTATTAAACTCATTCATAATGACTGATACGGAGTACAAACATGTCCTCTCGAACACCCGTGGTGACGGTAGACGGGCCGAGTGGTGCTGGTAAAGGCACGCTTTGCATGTTGTTGGCAAAAAAACTTGGTTATAACCTTCTGGATTCTGGCGCTTTATATCGCGTGCTGGCTTTAGCGGCGATTCATCATGGCTTTGATACTGACTCTGAGGACGACTTGGTTCCTCTAGCTACGCATCTTGATGTGGCATTTGTTTCCGATGGCGACCTGGTTAAAGTTATTCTAGAAGGTGAAGATGTATCGAACGATCTTCGTAAAGAAGAAACAGGTATGGCAGCCTCTAAAGTTGCGGCACTTCCTAGGGTAAGAGAGGCTTTATTGCGACGCCAAAGAGCATTCGCAAGCGATAATGGTTTAGTGGCGGATGGCCGTGATATGGGTACTGTGGTCTTTACGCAAGCTGATGCTAAAATTTTTCTTGATGCCAGTGCCGAAGAGCGGGCTAGAAGAAGACAGAATCAGTTGCAACTCAAGGGCCTAGATGTTAAATTTGACGCCCTTTTGAGCGACATACAAGAACGTGACGATCGCGATCGCAATCGAGCCGTGTCTCCATTGCGACCTGCAGACGATGCACTGGTTCTTGACTCAACATCAATGTCTATTGACCAAGTTGTTGAAAAATCACTCGAATATATCAAATCTAAACTAGCGGAATAATTTTATTTACCGTTAGTAGGACGTCGATCGCAAGGATGATGATTGGCGAATTTAATAACCCCACGCGGTAGGATACCCGTGGAAGTTTACATTTGAAGACTAAATAAATGACTGAATCTTTTGCTCAACTCTTTGAAGAGTTTCTAAACGAGACTGAATTCCACGTAGGTACCATCGTTAAAGGTACTGTAGTTGCTATCGAGAACGGCTTCGTTCTTGTAGACGCTGGTCTTAAGTCTGAATCTGCAATTCCTGCTGAACAATTCAAAAACGCTGCTGGCGAAATTGAAGTTGAAGTAGGTTCTGAAGTCGATGTTGCGCTAGACGCTGTAGAAGACGGTTTCGGTGAAACTCAACTTTCTCGTGAGAAAGCAAAACGTCACGAAGCTTGGATTGTACTAGAGAAAGCTTACGAAGAAGCTGAAACTGTTATCGGTGTTATCAACGGTAAAGTTAAAGGCGGTTTCACTGTTGAACTAAACGGTATCCGTGCGTTCCTTCCAGGTTCTCTTGTTGATGTTCGTCCTATCCGTGACACTGCTCACCTAGAAAACAAAGAGCTAGAGTTCAAAGTTATTAAACTTGATCAGAAGCGCAACAACGTTGTTGTTTCTCGTCGTGCTGTTATCGAATCTGAAAACAGTGTTGAACGTGAAGAGCTACTTGAAGCTCTACAAGAAGGTAGCGAAGTTAAAGGTATCGTTAAGAACCTTACAGACTACGGTGCATTCGTTGACCTTGGCGGTGTTGATGGACTACTTCACATCACTGACATGGCTTGGAAACGCGTTAAGCACCCATCAGAAATCGTTAACGTTGGCGACGAAATCCTAGTTAAAGTTCTTAAGTTCGATCGTGAGCGTACTCGTGTATCTCTAGGTCTTAAGCAGCTAGGTGAAGATCCATGGGTAGCAATCGCTAAGCGTTACCCAGAAGGTCACAAACTAACTGGTCGTGTTACTAACTTAACTGACTACGGCTGCTTCGTTGAAATCGAAGAAGGCGTTGAAGGTCTAGTTCACGTTTCTGAAATGGATTGGACTAACAAGAACATTCACCCATCTAAAGTCGTTAATGTTGGCGATGAAGTTGAGGTTATGGTTCTTGATATCGATGAAGAACGTCGTCGTATCTCTCTAGGTCTAAAACAGTGTAAGACTAACCCATGGTTAGATTTCGCTGATATGCAAGCTAAGGGCGATAAAGTTACTGGTAAGATCAAGTCAATCACTGACTTTGGTATCTTCATCGGTCTTGACGGTGGTATCGATGGTCTTGTTCACCTATCTGATATCTCTTGGAATGTTCCTGGAGAAGAAGCAGTACGTGAATATAAGAAAGGCGACGAAATCTCTGCAGTTGTTCTAGCAGTTGATGCTGATCGTGAGCGTATTTCTTTAGGCGTTAAGCAAATGGAAAATGACCCATTCAATGCTTACGTAGCTGACAACAAGAAAGGTGTTCTAGTTTCTGGTACTATTTCTGCAGTTGATGCAAAAGGTGCTACAATTGAACTAGAAGAAGGTGTTGAAGGTTACATCCGTGCTTCAGAAATCTCACGTGACCGTGTTGAAGATGCATCTCTAGTCTTAAACGTTGGTGATAGCGTTGAAGCGAAATTTACTGGTGTAGACCGTAAGAACCGCGTAATCAACTTATCTATCAAAGCGAAAGATGAAGCTGATGAGCAAGAAGCACTGGCTACTGTGAACAAAACAACTGACGAATCTTCGTTCGGTAACGCAATGGCAGACGCATTTAAAGCTGCTAAAGGCGAATAATTAAACTCGTTGAAAGGAGCCGCTAGGTTCCTTTCGGTTGGCTTGCGAAGATGTTGCTAAGTATTGAGGGAAACTATGACTAAATCTGAATTAATTGAAAGATTGTGTGCAGAACAAACTCACCTATCAGCAAAGGAGATTGAAGACGCGGTAAAAGATATTCTTGAATCTATGGCTACCACTTTAGAAAGTGGTGAACGCATAGAAATCCGTGGCTTTGGTAGTTTTTCTCTGCATTATCGTGAGCCCCGTGCGGGACGCAACCCTAAAACTGGTGATAAAGTTGAATTGGATGGAAAATATGTTCCTCATTTCAAACCAGGCAAAGAGTTGCGTGAACGTGTAAACGCTAGTTTATAATTTGTTTAATTAGTTAGTTTGATAAAAGGCGATATATCATTTTGATATGCCGCCTTTTTTGTTTTTAAACTTAACATTAGACATGGTGTGGCTAACGATTTTCCTGCATAATCTACCTAACAAATAAAGAAATAGGTATGCCATTATGAAAATTATAAAAATTATTTTAGTACTGATTCTGTTTTTACTTGCTTTGGCTCTTGGTTCGCAAAACCAAGCTGTTGTAGGTTTCAATTATTTAATTGCACAAGGTGAGTTTTATTTGTCTTGGTTGCTTGGTGGCGCATTTGTCAGCGGGTTTATCATCTCTTGGCTGATTTTTGGTAGCATGCACTTGCGCGCAAAACTTAAAGTTCGTAGCCTAACCAAGAAGCTAGAAAGAGCAACTGGTCAGAAAGCAGCGACAAATAAAAAATTACCAAAAGAAAGTTTGAACGCTGGATAAAAACTCACAATGTTAGAGATCCTCTTCTTGTTGTTACCCATTGCCGCCGTTTACGGTTGGTATATGGGTTACAGAAGTGCTCAACAAGACAAACAAAAACAGTCCCTTCAGATTTCCCGTCAATATGTGACGGGATTAAATATGCTCCTCTCTGATCAGTCTGACCAAGCGGTTGATCACTTTATCGAGTTATTGCAAGTTGACGACACAATTGATACTCACTTAGCTCTAGGCAATTTATTCCGCACTAGAGGAGAAGTTGATCGTGCAATTCGAATCCACCAGAGTCTAATCTCACGTTCTGGTCTAACTGTTGATCAAAAAAACCTTGCGTTACAGCAGTTAGCGAAAGACTACATGGTGACTGGGTTTCTTGATCGAGCGGAAAAAATATTTGAGCAACTGGTAGATGAACCAGACCACACCTCGATGGCTCTTAAGCAGCTAACCTTGATATACCAACAAACAAAAGAGTGGTACAAAGCCATTGAATGTGGCAATCGTTTGGTAAAACTCGGTCGAAATCGGATTAAAGCGGATATTGCTCATTTTTATTGTGAGTTAGCCGCAGAAGAGCGTTTCAATGGCGTGTCGAGTAAAGTGGTTAACTTCTATAAGAAGGCGCTGAATGAATATCCAGAGTGTGTTCGCGCCTCGATTGAACTTGGAAAACTGTATGTTGAGCAGAATGAATATGGCAAAGCGGTTACCCATCTTGAGTCTGTTTTAGAACAAGATGTCGATTTTGTTGGAGAAGTCCTACCTATATTGTCTGAATGCTATTCTCAGCTAGGTAACGAAGCAGCACTTGTCGAGTTCTTAAGACGCAGTATGGACAAAAATGCTGGAGCGTCGAGCGAACTCATGCTAGCAACATTGATTGAGCGATATGAAGGAAGTACGGCAGCAATCGATTTGCTTACAAAACAAATTGAAAAGAACCCGACGATGAAAGGTTTCTACAATTTAATTGGATACCATATTACCGATGCTGAAGAAGGGCGCGCAAAGCATAGTCTTTCAGCGCTTCAAGGTATGGTAGGTGAACATTTAAATGTTAAGCCTCATTATCGCTGTCAGAAATGTGGGTTTTCTCCCCATCGATTATATTGGCAATGTCCTTCTTGCAAGGAGTGGGGAGCAATAAAGCCAATTCGCGGGCTTGATGGCGAGTAATTTTAATCTGAAATAAGAAGTGTGTTTAGGAGCAGTAATGAACGATCCAAAAGTAATCGTCGCGTTGGACTATGAACAGCAAGCAGATGCGCTCGCTTTTGTTGATAAAATCGATCCAGCGAGTTGTCGTCTAAAAGTGGGCAAAGAAATGTTTACACTATTTGGACCTGACTTTGTTCGCCAACTGCATCAGCGTGGTTTTTCTGTATTTTTAGATTTAAAATTTCACGATATCCCAAATACGTGTTCTAAGGCGGTTCGAGCTGCTGCTGAATTGGGCGTGTGGATGGTCAATGTGCATGCCAGTGGTGGTGAGCGAATGATGAGTGCAGCACGAGAAATTCTTGAGCCGTATGGGGCGCAACGCCCATTGCTTATTGGTGTGACAGTTTTAACCAGTATGGAACAAACTGATTTAGCCGGTGTTGGCGTCGATGTGTTACCGGACCAACAAGTCATGCGTTTGGCTACGTTGACAAAAAATGCAGGGTTAGATGGTGTTGTATGTTCTGCACAGGAGTCTGCGCTGTTGAAATCAGCGTTGGGGGAAGAGTTTAAGTTGGTGACGCCGGGAATTCGGCCTGTAGGCAGTGTGGCGGGAGACCAACGTCGCATTATGACTCCAACTCAAGCTATCGAAGCGGGTTCAGACTATTTAGTCATTGGCCGCCCAATAACCCAAGCAGAAGTTCCAGCCTCCGTTTTAGAATCAATTAACTTATCGCTCGCATAGATCGTATAATAAGCATAAAAGAGCTACTTGTTAGCTCTTTTATCGTTCTAGTATCAGCTATTGTTATAAATCACTTCCCATCACCTTTTTTATTCATATCTAAATAACGATCAACTTTTGCAGCGGCTAATTAATTGGGTAGTGCAATTGTATTTTGATTCAGCGCAGTACAATTCTCATGCAACGGTATAACGTATTAGTAGATAATTGATTTTAATACAGATAAAAAGGCGTTTTTGATGTCGAGTTCATCATCACGAAACCTCCAAGATAGGCAACGCTTAGATCGTTCACAAGGCGCACTTGTTGGGCTTGCCGTGGGAGACGCGGTGGGAACTACTTTAGAGTTTCTTCCACGTGGTTCGTTTTCTCCTCTCACCGATATGGTTGGAGGAGGGCATTTCCGTCTTAAAAAGGGATATTGGACCGACGACACCTCTATGGCACTTTGTCTAGGCTACAGCTTAATTAAATGTGAATCTTTCGATGCTCTTGATCAAATGACACGGTATTGTAACTGGATGGATGCAGGCTATATGAGTAGCACCGGAAGTTGCTTTGATATTGGGGTAACAGTGTCATCAGCTTTGGCGCGATTTAAACAAAGTGGCGAGCCATATTCGGGCTCAGAGATGAAAATGAGTTCTGGTAATGGTTCGATAATGCGGCTCGCACCTGTGCCAATATTTTATCAGTATGACGTAGAAAGCGTTATTTTTTATGGTGGAGAGAGTTCACGAACTACTCATGCCTCTCCATTATGCATTGATGCGTGCTGTTATCTAGCGGAATTAATTGCCGCGCTAATTTCGGGTGGAGATAAAACGTCGATCTACAGTGGTCGTTTCCAACCAAAGACTGATGAAATCGCTCAATTTACCAGTGCTAAATTCCTCGACAAATCCTATCTGGACTTAGTTGGTAGTGGTTATGTGGTCCGAAGCTTAGAAGCGTCACTATGGTGCTTCTATCATGGTAATTCTTATGAAGAGTGTGTATTGGCTGCGGCTAACTTGGGCGATGATGCTGATACTACAGCAGCGATTACAGGGCAGCTCGCTGGAGCATTTTATGGATATAGCGGTATTAAACAAGAATGGCGAGAAGCATTGTATTGGCATAATGAAATTGTTGATCTTGCGGCTTCGCTCTTCCACTATTCACGTCAAGAGTATTGAGCTATTAGTATGGTAGATACTGATTTTCCAGTCTCTGCGGAGTACTTATTATCTCGTAATGAAACCGACATCTTGCGGTCAATTGTTACATCGTTAAATCACTGCAATGTACCATCGTTGTTGCTCGCCAGTCTCGTGTATCAACGGTATCCTATTCCTATTGAAATAGATGGTATTAGTGCGTGGTATTCAAAGTTTTTCGCATCTTTGGCCGATGTTCCTGAGGCAGAAGTTCGAGCTCATAATTTTAAACAATTTATGACTCATCGATTTAATTTGTCTAAAGAGCGCTATCAAAGTGATGAACTACGTGATGACCCACCACCTCGACCAAAGGTAAATTATCGCCGCTTGCTACTGGGATGGTTATTTGATTCTGACAACGAACAAGGTGCTGCATGGCGGAGTTGGGTTGAATCTCGCTTTGGGTTGGTAACTTGCTTTCATCAACAAGCGTTACCGGATCCAGATAGTTCTGAATATATGCGTTATCGTAACCAATGCACTAAAGCAATTTACAATACAAATACACTCTACGATCAATTGGATCTACTTTACTGCTTTTGCCAACAAGAGCTTAGATTGCGTTACCCTAACTGTGAACATATCACCTTATATCGAGGGAGCTATGAATTACCGAACTACTGTATTAATGGGAAAGATATTATTTTATTCAATAACCTTAGCTCATTCTCATTAGACGTCGAGTCGGCACTTCGTTTTGGCTCTAAGATTTATCAGGTGGAGGTTCCTTTATCCAAAATAGCTTGTTTTGAATCCCTATTGCCGAAGAGTTTAGAAGGCGAGCAGGAATTTATGGTGCTGGGCGGGCTCTATGTTGTGGAAAGGCTGAAGATTTAAGTATGAATAAAAGCGATAGAAAGTATTAAAAATAATGAGCTGCGCTAATCGACTCTAGATAATTAACGCAGCACATTTAGGTTATATTTATGAGAAGTTTAACCCTCTTGACGAATCAAGTAGTCAAATGCTCCTAGGCTTGCTTTTGCGCCTTCTCCCATTGCAATGATGATTTGTTTGTAAGGAACGGTTGTTGCGTCTCCGGCAGCAAACACACCCGCTAAACTTGTATCACCGTGTGACCCGACCTCAATTTCACCACGTGGTGATAGTGTAACTTCTGAATCTTTGAGCCATTCTGTATTTGGAACAAGACCGATTTGAACAAAGATTCCTGATAGTTCAACTTCTTTGATTTCGTCGGTATTGCGATCTTTATACTTTAAGCTAGTCACTCGCTTTCCATCACCAACAACTTCTGTCGTTTGCGCCATAGTAATAATGTCGACATTAGGCAACGAGTTTGCTTTGTTAATTAACACTTGGTCAGCTCGTAGAGTGTCGGCAAATTCCAATACCGTTACGTGTTCAACAATTCCAGCTAAGTCAATTGCTGCTTCGATACCGGAGTTCCCGCCACCAATAACCGCGGTTTTCTTGCCTTTGAACAGAGGTCCATCACAATGTGGGCAGTATGCAACCCCTTTATTACGATATTCCTGCTCTCCGGGTACGTTCATCTCTCTCCAACGTGCACCAGGTGTAAGAATGACGCTCTTACTTTTTAGAACAGCACCGCTTTCTAGGCTGACGTGAATCAAGCCATCATTAGTGTGTTCTGCACCCATAACTTTTGCGACTTGCTGGTCACCAACCATATCGACACCATATTCTTTTAGGTGTTCAGTCATGTCAGCGGCTAGTTTTGGTCCTTCTGTGCGCTTAACCGAAACAAAGTTTTCAATTGCCATGGTGTCCATAACTTGTCCACCGAATCGTTTTGCAACCACGCCAGTGCGAATACCTTTACGAGCGGCATAAACTGCAGCAGCACTTCCAGCGGGTCCACCACCGACGACGAGTACATCAAATGACTCTTTTTCGTTTATTGTAGCAGCTGCTTTTTCGGCTGCGCTGTCATCGACTTTATGTAATATCTCGGTGAGTGACATACGCCCTTGGCCAAACAGCTCACCATTAACAAATACACTTGGAACCGCCATTATCTCGCGCTGTTTTACTTCATCTTGGAACAATGCACCATCGATCATGGTCACGCGAACATCTGGGTTAATCGCGGCCATAGTGTTAAATGCTTGCACAACATCTGGACAGTTTTGACAAGACAATGAAATGTATATTTCGACATCCAGTTTTTTGCCTAGCTGGGCAATTTGCTCTATTGTTTCTGGCTCTTCTTTGATTGGATGTCCGCCAGAATGAAGTAACGCTAATACTAACGATGTAAACTCATGTCCCATAGGTAGGCCAGCAAAACGTAGCTGAGTCTCTTTTTCTGGGTTAGAAATTGTCATCACAGGTTTACGATCACTTGCATTGTCATCACGAACAACACTAACTAAGTCGCTTAGCTCCGCGATTTCATTTGCAAGCTCGTTAATATCACTAGATGCTTTTGAATCATCTAGGCTGACCACTAATCTGACTTCATGTTTCAGATTAGTTAGATATTGTTGTAATTGTTGTTTAATGGCTTGGTCTAACATAATGAAGTACACCTATATATTCTTTCGTAGAGTGGTCACTCTAGATAACAAAAAGGGAGAGCAAACCAGATATGTTGGTCGTCGGTATACCCGGAATGCTCTCAAATTGATTTCTATGCTCTGTTTATTGAATGTGTTTCAATAAACTGGAATTAGATTTTTCCAACAAGGTCTAGCGATGGTGCAAGTGTTTCTTCACCTTCTTTCCATTTCGCAGGACATACTTCACCCGGGTGAGCTGCAACATATTGAGCCGCTTTTACTTTACGCATTAGGTCTTCTGCTTCACGGCCAATACCTTCAGCTGTGATTTCCATTGCTTGGATAACACCTTCAGGGTCGATTAGGAACGTTGCGCGGTCTGCAAGACCTTGACCTTCACGCATGACGCCGAAATTGTTCGTGATGTTGCCTGTTTGGTCACCTAGCATGTAGTAGTTGATTTTGCCGATAGTGTCAGACGTATCGTGCCATGCTTTGTGAGTGAAATGGGTGTCAGTTGATACTGAGTAAACTTCTACGCCACGCTCTTGAAGCTCTGCATAATGATCAGCAAGGTCACCAAGTTCAGTTGGACATACGAAAGTAAAGTCCGCTGGGTAGAAGAAGAAGATAGCCCATTTGCCTAATACGTCTTGTTCTGTAACTTCAACAAATTCGCCTTGTTTGAATGCTGTTGCGCTGAATGGTTTGATTTGAGTGTTAATCATAATGTCTATCCTTTCTGAGTTATGGGTTACGAGTTATCTCGTCTACGGGATTAATATTCGCACTCAGAGCAGATAAAATAAAATTGCTTGTATCTATACCATTGATAGGGAATACCTATTTTAATCTTGTTGGAGGTTGTTGGAGTGGGTTAGCTAGATGAAAGAAAACGATAACTCGTAACGATTGGGAAAGGTTACGAGTATAAGTTATTTATTAGCGGCGCTTGGTTTCCCGTTTAACTAACTCAAATTCGAATTCTTCTGGGAATAAAACAATGCCCTCGCCATTGTTATCTGGAAAAACGATAATAGACAAATCGTCATCTTCTAACCCCATGGTCCAGCGACTTTTCCACTTTGCGGTTGAAATCGGCTCAGGTGTAAACCCTTCCCAATCATCGATAGCCCATTGTTGGGCGTTGGCTTTGCTTGGCCAAACTGGCACACAATCGTCATCGTCGGCACTTAAAAGTACACTGCCATGTTCATCAATTAATAACCAAATTTTCGATGTGTTTGCGATATTTTTAAAAAAGAGGTTCATGCGTTCAGTGGGGTCTTTGGCGACATGCACCAAATCATTTTCAGGGTTAGACATAGCTCGGCCTTATCTTAGTATCAGCCAGCAGTATAACGATTGATTGAACAGAAAACACTAAATGTGGATAGTTGATAGAGAAGGGGAAGCTTAAAGGCTAATGAGTTAACTAAGCCACGACAAAATCCCCTCTTACCATAAAGATAAGAGGGGTGTTTTTTTATGCAGACTGAAGAGCGGTAGATTCGACTAATCGTTCACCAAAAATTGGGCGAAGCGCTTGGAATACCTGCTGGCGAGTGATGGTTCCAACTAAGTGACCATCTTCCATTACCGGCATAACATAAGGGCGATTTAGTTTGCTTGTTTTTGCACGTTCTTCGACAGATAGTGATGAGAAGCTAGTGGCAATGCCTACTGATGTGGTCGGATACAGTTGCTCTCTGTCAACAGATAAGTATTCTGCAATATCAATGAGTCGCTCTTTGATGTCCACCGCGACAACATCACGAGACATTAAGTCGACAACTTTCTGATCTTCTGCCGGTATGTAATCTTGGCACCAAAGTTCAACCATTACATCGTGAGTAGAGAAAAAACCGACAACACGTCCTTCTACGTTGACAACAGGTGCTCCGGTAAGTTGATTATCGAGCAATACGTCTACCGCTAAGGCCACTGGCATATCGGCCGATACGGTTGCTGGGTTGTTTGTCATAATTTCTTTAACGCTAGTTGAACTAAACATAGTGATTTCCTTAATATTTGTGATTTCAGCAGTCGTCGTGATTGTGGCTAATCCGGTTGATTTTAGGTGTGGGCGACTGTAAATACTCCAGTTAGCAAGGCCGACTAATACGGCGCCGCCGACGATATTGCCTAACGTCACTGGAATTAAATTGTTGAAGATAAAGTGGTGGATATTTAAGTCGGCATAGTGACTGGCACTAACGCCGACCTGTTGCCAGAAGCTTTCAGGAGCGAAAGTCTGAATAACGATACCTAGTGGTACCATAAACATATTGGCAACGCAGTGTTCAAAACCGGTGGAGACAAACATCGCTACGGGGAGGATTGTCATTGCGGCTTTGGTCATAGCGTTCGCTGAGCTGAAGGTTAGCCATATCGCGAGACACACTAAAAGGTTACAAAGTACGCCCAACGAAAACGCTTGTAATGTGGTGTGATGAAGCTTGTGCTGAGCAATATTGAGAGCGTTTAGGCCCCATTGTCCAGCGTCGAGTTGATACAACCCTCCAGCTGTAACCAAGGCTAATAGCAGTAGTGCGCCAATTAGATTACCAATGTAAACCTTACTCCAGAGTTTCAACATATTGAAAAATGAAATCTGTTTATTGGCCCACGCAATACTTGAAAGTACAGAGCTGGTAAAGAGTTCACCACCACAAATCACGACAAGGATTAACCCGAGACTAAATGCAAGTCCACCGGCTAATCGGCTTAGACCCCATCCAGCACCAGCACTCCCTGTGGTAACGGTGATATAGAAAATAAACGCAAGCCCAATAAAGGCTCCAGCTAAAATCGCCAATCCTAGGATCATTGAGCTTGTTTTTTTCGTTTTTCCAAACGCGTATTTTTCCGCTTCCGCCATCATTTCATATGGTGAGAAAAAATTAGTATTGTCAGAGTGTGCAACGGACATAGTAGCTCCCTGTAGTGATGTTCATGATTAACCTCCTAACGTCATTTCGGATATCAAACAAAGGCATTTCCTTGTTTGCGTATTAATCCTGAACCTAAAATGATGAGTGGTAAAATTGATATTTCTTCACTTTCATATCAATTCGTTTGATATCGAAAAATTAATGCGTAAAATGGCGTTTTATTGCCGTTGGGCAGAGGAATCTATGCAGGTTTCTTGGTGTTATATTTTATGGGAGTGGGTGTGCGGTATTCTCTAAAACAATTAGCGGTATTTGATGCAATAGCTGATACAGGAAGTGTCAGCAAAGCGTCGGAAAATCTTGCTCTGACTCAATCGGCAACAAGCATGTCGCTAGCACAGTTAGAAAAAATGCTTGGGCGTCCTTTATTTGAACGTCAAGGTAAACAGATGGCATTGACTCATTGGGGAATGTGGTTAAGACCGAAAGCAAAGCGTCTAATCCAAGATGCACAAAAAATTCAAATGGGGTTTTATGATCAACATTTGATTAGCGGTAATATTCGCGTGTGCTCAAGTCAAACCCCGGCTGAACATTTGGTGCCAGAGCTTATCAGTATTCTTGATAATGATTTCCCTGAAATGCGTGTCAAATTGAAAGTTGAAAGTACAAAAGCGGTCATAAATGGCTTATTGGACTATCAATACGATCTTGGAATTATAGAAGGGCGATGCGACGACAGTCGTATTACTCAAGATGTGTGGTGTCGAGATCACCTTGTGATCGTTTCTTCTTCTCATCATCCGTTTGCTAAGGCAGAAAAAGTAAGCTTAGCGCAGTTAGAAGAAGCTAAGTGGGTCCTACGTGAGCCAGGTTCAGGAACCCGAAATATCTTCAATAGTGCCATTCACCATCTTATCCCGAATCTTGATTTATGGCGTGAATATGAACATGTGCCTGTACTGCGAGCTATGGTCGAAAGCGGACCATATTTAACGTGTTTACCCTATCTAGATGTCGAACGATTTCTGAAATCAGGTCAACTTGCTGGGCTTAATGTACCAGATCTCTATATGGAACGAACTTTATCGTTTATCTGGCGTGCCGATATGATTGAAAATCCACTGATAGATTGTATTCGCCGAGAAGCGAAACGAATGATGAAAGGGCGTCCTACGGTATTATAATTAAGCGAATTTTTACTGTGATGTTTCTTTGATGCTGGATATCAGGATAATTTATGATGGGGAGATTTTGAAAATAATATCATGTCGTTGAATCTTTCACTTCTCGATAGTCTTAATTACGGATAACCATTTTATCCGCAGCTCAATATAAGGCTCTACGTTGCAGTAGAGCTTTATTAATCTTAATAATTCTGGCCGTTGATATGACTCATTAAAGCTTGGCGACAACTGCTGGAATTGCCGCAAGAACATCTTGCCCAAATGCCACACTCCGCTCTGGCGACCAACCGTATAGCTTATCTGGGTGTGCGTCGTTGTCTTTGAAAGGCATTTCAATAGTGTACGAAAGGCATTTAAATTGTTCAGCTACCCATTTTGAACCAACGGTCAGGTTTGCAGTACCGGGTTCGTTTTCAGGATAGCCTTCTTCCACCTGAAACTCCGGTGTTATGGTTAACAGTGCTTGTTTAAATAATGATTCAAGATCGGCTATTTTATCGTTGTAACTGGGTACACCCTCAGAACCTGCGACAAAATTGTATGGAATGGCTTCATCACCGTGAATATCTAGAAACATATCAACCCCAGCATTCAGCATTTCTTCGCGTACATAATAGACTTCAGGGCTTTGCTCTACAGAAGGAGTTTGCCATTCTCGATTTAAATTAACGCCAATGGCATTGGTGCGAAGGTGTCCGCGAGCACTTCCATCTGGATTCATGTTTGGAACGATATAGAAGACTGCTTGGTCGAGTAATGATCGTGCTACAGTGTCGGTGGTATCAAGAAGCCTTCTAAGCAAACCTTCAACAAACCACTCTGCCATGGTTTCACCGGGATGTTGGCGTGCGGTGACCCAAATTTTCTTTTTATCATTATTTGGTTCCCCAATGGTCAAAAGGCTAATATCTCGGCCATCAATGGTTTGCCCCAACGTGTCTAAAAGGCAATTAGGATGCAATTGAGCTTGGTGGATGAGATCGAGATGGCGGTCGTAACTGTAAGGTGCAAAATAGGCGAAATAAACCGATTTGTGTTCTGGCGTAAAATTAAAACGTAAACTGTTGCCATCAAACTTTGAAGGAATGCGAAACCAATGCTCGCGATCATACGAGACAACTACGTTGTAACCGTCCCACCCCTCAGGGTAAGCTGATTTTTCGAGGTTGATTAGCTGAAAAGAGTGCTCTAATAATGGTGTTGATTCGAGACGAAAATGGAACCACTGAGCGATATCTGATTGATTATCAGCTCGCAGGGACAATTGAATATCATGGTGGTTTAATGCTTCTACTACTTCAATGCTTCCTGATTCAAAATTACTGTATATCTTCATATTGGCCATATAATATTTGGAAATGATAGGTAAAATACCAATTAATATAATGATAGGGAAGATTTAGTAAATTGATATCCAAATTCCTTCCTAATTATCACCATTTAGTAGGATAAGTTTGCTCATTTCTCTTGTTAACCCTGAGTTTCGTTAATTGACAAGTTACCTATTCATTCTTAGTCTTGTTTGCGAACCTTTATGTGGTGAGTAATTAATAATGAGTGTGACTAAATATAGACAAATTGCCAACTTGATCGCTAAGCGTATAGATCAATCATTTTATCGGGTTGGCGACAAGCTGCCACCACATAGAGTACTTGCTAAGCAACTCAATACAACCCCGGTGACAGTCGCCAAAGCTTATCGTTATTTAGCGCAACAAGGACGGATTAGTTCGCATGTCGGCAAAGGCAGTTTTGTATTAGGTGAGTCACCTCTGGAAAAGGTCATTACTCCAAAAAGCGAGTATCAAGAGTATAATTTTTCCATTCTTCAACCTTGTCTTGAGGCTAACCTATCGGTCTTAAGCCGTCTTTTTAGTGATCTTCAAAAGAATATTTCTCAAACCTTGGTTGGGTACGTCGAACATTCAGGTTTACCGCGCCACAAATCGATATTTTCAGATTGGTTAAATCAAATGGGATTATTGCATGCCGATTCTAAACAGATAGTTTTGACCAATGGCGCTCAGCATGGTTTAGCTCTCGCCATCGAGATGTTATCTGAACCTGGTGATACCGTATTGGTTGAACAACAAAGTTACCCGGGAATTTTCGCTATTTGCGAACAATTAGGTCGACAAGTATATGGTGTAGAAATGGATCCAAGTGGCATGTGCCCAGATCATTTGCAATATGTGATTGATCGTCACGAGCCAAAGTTGGTGATAGTCGTACCTTCGTATCAAAATCCAACTGGAATTACCATGCCAACTTCGCGGCGAAAAGAGGTTGCAGAAGTTATCGAGCAAAATCATTTATGGTTAGTTGAAGATGATATTTATGCTTTCTTAAACTCTGTCACTATACCTGCTATTTCGAGCTACATTCCAGATAGAAGCATCTATATTTCTAGTATGTCGAAGCTACTCAGCCCCGCATTGCGCAGTGGGTTGTTGTATGCTCCTCAAGAATTGGTGGCAAGATTTGAGGCAAAAGTTCGTGCGACAATTTGGCTAAGTTCACCGTTGATGCATGAAGTTGCTGCACAAGCGATATCCAGTAACGAAATAGTCAAACTTTTAAGAAATCAGAAAAGGATAGCGAAACAGCGTCAAGAAGTCGCATCAAAGATATTGAAAATGGAAATGTTTGGCGATGGATACCACATTTGGTTACCGATTGATTCGCGAGTTGAAGTAGAAGAGTTTGTTACACAGGCGAGGAATGTAGGTATCATAGTTAGTAGTGGACGTTACTTTGATAGCCCTAACTTTGCCAGTCATCACATCCGTTTGTCGCTCATGGCAATCGATGAGGACGAAAAGTTTGAACAAGGCTTAGTCAAATTATCGGTCCTGCTTGAACAACAAACGGATGAGCGTAGTTTCTACTATAAAATTTACGCTTATACTAAAACGAGCAAAGTATTCTAAATAAATCGTTTGGACACTCGCTTAGTCAACTTAATCATGAGCTCATAACTAATCGTGCCAATATGATTTGCGATGTGCTCTATAGGTAAGTTGTCACCCCAAAACTCAACGGAGTCTCCAACTTTATCTTGCATATCAGGCCCTAGGTCAACGGTAATCATATCCATTGATACATTCCCTACGATCGGAACAAGGCGACCATTAACATATACCGGAGTTTCGTTTGGTAGGACGCGCGGATAGCCATCTCCATATCCCATGGCGATAACGCCAATGTATGTATCGCGTGAAGAGACCCAATTTTCTCCATACCCTACAGGTTGATCAGCGTTGTGTTGTCGAATAGCTATTAGTTTTGATTGCAGTGTCATGACGGGCTTTAGGCCATGATCCGAACCAATTTCATCTTGGTTTGGACAGATACCATATAGTGCAATACCACCACGCATGTAATCCAATTGGGCATCAGGCCAATACAATATACCAGCAGAATTTGCGATCGTTTTAGGGCCAGGATAATGGGATGTTTGGTCTAAAAATTGTGCTATTTGGTTCGCGGTTGTGTCTGACTTTAAATCATCGGCGCAAGAGAAGTGACTTATAAATCCAACAGGACCATCTAGTTTACCTGTTGCTTCGATTCTGTTGACATAATCAGGCAATTCACAAGGCTTAACACCGAGGCGATGCATGCCAGTATCTAACTTCAACCATACTGTAATTGGCTGTTCGATGATGGCCGTTTGTAAGTGGGTAAGTTGCTCACTACAGTGAATGGTTGTGTGAAATTCAAGTTGAGCGGCAAGTTCTAAATCTTCTACGCAGAAACATCCTTCAAGTAATAGAATTGATTGAGTAATACCACTGTTACGTAATTCGATAGCTTCTTCTATACGAGATACTGCAAACATATCGGCTTGCGGTAGGGCTTTTGCCGTCTTGACCGCATCATGACCATATGCATCACCTTTAATCACCGCCACCACAGATCTGTTATTAGATTTACTTTTTAGTAAATCGTAGTTGTCACTAAGTGCTTGTAAGTTAATAACCGCTTCAGCAGTAATCATAATGTGTCCTGATAATCTAAATATTTGAAATATGCCTGAATAAATACGAGGAGCAGGCTAACGGGCCGTGTTCTATTGGAGGAATGATATCGTTAAAATTCTCGCATGATAAGCAATTTGTAGACCAGCGCGAACTACTTTGCGAAGGAGAGATATTGCTTAATATCTCCAGACTAACTACATAATATCGCTTACTCTAAAAAATCAAATATAGTTTTTTATATTATTTTGATATTTATGTATTTTGTAGATTTTATATCTAATGTTTAAGTTGATGTATTATTGGGAGCATCAATGTTTACTTATGTGTAATTAATTGACTTTCTAGTTCTATTTGCTGATTTATGCACTATTGGTGACCATATTTGCACCTTTATTGGGCGTTTGTAGGTATTTATGCATTCTAACTGTGTGGTCTAACGAACTTGTCTATTGTCTGTTAGGTTTGTTTTTGTGAAGTTCATCACAAAAATTAAAATATCAAATTAAGGTGGGTTATCGATATTAAACGCTGTTTTATTTGTTGTGAGGGACGTTTAGATAACTCGTATAAACTGATAGGTTTAACATTATCAACTGATGATTTGGTTTTTGGTTGAGCTATTATTCTGATAAATTTCATTAAATTAGAATTTAATGAAATTGAGATGTCTAGTGAAACAGAATAAATAGTCAGTTTTTTGAACTAAAAAGTCGGTTAAGTGGTGTTATTTAACCTACTTATGCATATTTTTTGTAAAATAAAATGTTTGTTGTCACGCATATTGCACTGTATCTTGTGCGAATTGTTAACATTAAATACTACTAAATTAATTAGTCATAGCGCAGAGGAACACCAAGATGGAACTTAAACAACCATATCTATTATTTTTAGGCGATGCACCTGACAACCTTGCTGCTAAAGTAGCGCAAGGTATTAAGACATGGCGTCCTGAGTTTTGCATTGGTCAATTTCGATTGCCAGAATGTAAGGCCGATGTTGGTTTAAGTGACTTAACCATCGAACAAGCTATTGAAGCAGGTGCTAAAACCCTAGTTATTGGTGTGGCTAACCGAGGTGGTTTAATTTCTGAAGAATGGATTGCTGTCCTTCTTAAAGCTATTGATGCAGGAATGGATATTGCGGCTGGTTTGCATAACAAACTTGCTGACATTCCTGAGCTTGTTGCTGCAGCAGAAGCAAAAGGTACTCAGCTTTTTGATGTTCGTTATCCAACAGAAGATTATCCAGTCGCGAACGGTAAGAAACGTACTGGTAAGCGCCTACTGACTGTCGGTACCGATTGTTCAGTTGGTAAAATGTACACATCTTTAGCAATCGAAAAAGGCCTTAAAGAGCGTGGTATTAATGCTGATTTCCGTGCAACGGGTCAAACCGGTATCTTAATTACTGGCGAAGGCGTAAGTGCTGACTGTGTTGTTGCTGATTTTATCGCTGGTGCAATTGAAGCGATTACACCAGCAGCCGAAGCTGATCACTGGGACATCGTTGAAGGACAAGGTTCATTGTTCCATGCTTCATATGCCGGTGTAACAACAGGTTTGATTCACGGTTCTCAGCCAGATGCATTAGTTTTATGTCATGAACCAACTCGCACTCATATGCGTGGTCTTCCTGATTACGCATTACCAGATATGCAAAAGTGTATGGACGCTAACATTGCTACGGCAAGTTTAACCAATCCAAATGTTCAATTTGTTGGTGTGTCGGTTAATACGTCTGGGCTAGAAGAAAAAGAAGCACTTGAATACATGAGTAAAGTTGAAGCTGAGCTTGGTTTGCCAGTTGTTGACCCATTCCGTCAAGGTATCGCTCGTATTGTAGATAAAATTGCGGAGCTGTAATGAACGTTAATCTTTACACAAAAAGTTGGCCAATCCGTGGCAGTTTTACTATCTCTCGAGGGAGTAAAACTGCAGTGGAAACCATCATCGTGGAGATTGAACACAATGGCGCTGTTGGTCGAGGTGAATGTGTTCCCTATGCTCGATATGGTGAGTCAATAGACAACGTATTAAAGCAAATAGAATGGGTTCTGCCTGAGATTAAAACTGGTATCAACCGAGAACAATTGCAGCCATTGCTTCCTTCTGGAGCCGCTCGCAATGCTATTGATTGCGCAATGTGGGATTTAGAGTGCAAGCTCGCAAAAAAATCCATATGGGAAACAACAGAGACAGAGCCGGGTGAATTAACGACGGCTTATACACTGTCACTGGATAAACCAGAAAAAATGGAACAAGCAGCGATAGAAAATGCGCATCGTCCTCTTTTGAAATTAAAGTTAGGTGGCCCAGAAGATTTAGAGCGAGTTAAAGCCGTTCGTCGCGGAGCACCTAACGCAACGATTGTACTCGATGCAAATGAAGCTTGGACTCCTGAAATATACAAAGCGTTGATTCCCGAGCTCGAAAAGCTAGGGGTAGCGATGATTGAGCAACCATTCCATGCAGATGCAGATGAAGCTCTTGATCATCTTGAACGTCCAATTCCTATTTGTGCCGATGAATCTTGTCACGATCGCTCAAGCTTGCCTCATGTTATTGGTCGTTACGATATGATCAACATTAAGACCGATAAGACAGGTGGTCTAACAGAAGCATTAGCACTTAAAGCGGAAGCGGAAGACGCTGGATTGAAAGTAATGGTCGGCTGTATGTTGTCGTCTTCACTCAGCATGGCGCCGGCATTTGTCGTCGCACAAAATGTTGATGTCGTAGATCTTGATGGTCCATTATTGCTTGCTAAAGACATCGACAATGGTTTTGAATTTGAGCAAAATGCTATGTTGCCTTTCAGCACGAAGCTGTGGGGCTAGGAGAATTAAAAATGGAACGTATTGTTTATCTAAATGGTGAATATGTAAAAGAAACTGACGCGAAAATATCAATATTTGACCGAGGTTTTCTATTTGCAGATGCCGTTTATGAAGTTACTGCCGTACTTGAGGGTAAGCTAATTGATAACCCTGGTCACTATGCGCGTTTAGCACGTTCGGCCAAAGAACTTGGTATTAAGTTCGATCTTAGTGCAGATGACTTAACTCAGATTCAGCGCGACCTGATTGCGAAAAATGAACTCAATGAAGGAGGTATTTACCTTCAATTGACTCGTGGTACAGAAAGCGATCGTGACTTTACATACAGTGAAGATATTAAGCCGACTTTGGTTTTATTTACTCAGTCACGTAATTTGGTAACCAGCCCAATTGCAACGAAGGGTATTAAGGTTATTTCTACAGCTGATATTCGCTGGCGTCGTCGTGATATTAAAACGACTAGCTTATTGCCTGCATGTTTAGCAAAGCATGCTGCCCATGAAGCTGGCGCGGATGATGTATGGATGATCGAAGATGGTTTTGTGACTGAAGGTGGTTCTAGTAATGCCTACATCGTGACTCAAGATGATAAGTTAGTTACACGTCCACTTAGTAATGACATTTTGCATGGTATTACTCGTGCTTCATTAATGAAGCTCGCCGTCGAAATGAAATTGGATATTGAAGAACGTTTTTTTACTATTGAAGAAGCGTATGCTGCGAAAGAAGCATTTGTAAGTTCTGCAACGACATTTGTTTGGCCTGTCGTCTCTATTGATGGAAATACAATAGGAACAGGACAGCCGGGTGATATTGCAATGAAACTGCGAGAGATATATATCAAAACCGCAAGGGAACTTGCTGAATAGTGTTTAGATATTAATTGTCTACCTCTTATTTAAAAAAACCCAACCTTAGTGTTGGGTTTTTTATTAACTAAAATAGAGTATAGTAATAATACTATTCGGTGTCTGATCGCATATCGCTCAAGTCGTAGCGCGCATTGGTGTGACTTTTTTTAACGATTTTTTATGATTTTAACCAATCTTTAACCATAAGCTATCTAAAATGCGGCGCTGAAGGTATGTTGTATTATTTAAGGCTATTTAGAAAATAGAATAGTCCAATTGCTTTTTCTCACCCCACTTTTTTATATTGGTTGTAGAACGGTATAGCCAAACTTTTTAGGAGAGATTCAAATGTCTAAATCCTTCCCTTTGCCCCGTAAATCGGTCTTGGCATTAGGTTTAATGGTTGCTTTAACAGGTTATGCAAACGCAGAAGGGCCAGAAGGTATGCCCGGTGGAGGAGCACCAAGAGCGACAGCTGTAGACGTGGTTCAACTCAAACCGGAATCAGTAGAGATTACCACTAAGCTGCCAGGTCGCACCAGTGCTTATCGCACGGCGGAAGTTCGCCCTCAGGTTGATGGTTTGATTATCGAACGTTTATTTACCGAAGGTAGTTTGGTTAAAAGTGGAGAGGTTTTATACAAAATCGACCCAGCAACGTATCAAGTTGAGCTTGATAGCGCTAAGGCGAGTTTAGCCTCAGCCCAAGCGACATTAGAGAGCTCTAAGTTACAAGAAGAGCGTTATGCTGAATTGGTAAAAAGTCGCGCAATTAGTACTCAAGATTATGAAGATGCACGAGCAACATATCGTGCAGCTGAAGCGAATGTGATGGCAGCACAAGCGGCGGTATCATCGGCAAAAATTAATTTGGCTTACACTAAAATCAAGGCACCAATCTCTGGTCGAATCGGAAAATCTACTGTGACCGAAGGAGCGCTAGTTACTGCCAATCAAACCAGCTACCTTGCAACGATCCAACAGTTAGATCCTTTGTTTGTCGATCTTGCTCAGTCGAGTAGCGAAGTAATGAAAATTCGCATGAGCTCGAAAGGGACAGATCAAGAGTTCAGTGGCATTAAAGTTACTCTTGATGACGGCACAGAAATAGAAGAAAAAGCGAGCTTACAGTTTGCTGATGTGACGGTCGATGAATCTACTGGGACTGTTGGCCTAAGAGCATTGCTGCCTAACCCAAATCATCTTTATTTACCTGGACTGTATGTACGAGCTGACCTCCCGATTGAAAAACGTGAAGGTGCTATTTTAGTTCCTCAAAAAGCTTTAAGTCGTGATTCTCAAGGTAATGCTTATGTAATGGTGGTGAATCAAGAAAATACGATTGAAAGTCGCTCAGTGGTCGTTGATCGTATAGTCGGCTCTGACTGGTTAGTAAATTCAGGTCTACAAGATGGTGATACCGTTGTTGTGAGTGGTTTGCAAAAAATACAAGTAGGCTCTTCTGTTGAACCTACCGTCACAACGAACGAGTAGGGAGCGAGTTTATGTCACGTTTTTTTATTGATCGCCCTATTTTTGCATGGGTGATTGCAATCATCATCATGTTGGGAGGGGTGCTCGCAATTGAAACCCTTCCAATCGAACAATATCCGTCAATATCTCCTCCGTCGATAAAAATAGCGGGGAGTTATACAGGTGCTTCAGCACAAACCATTGAAGAAAGTGTCACTCAGGTTATAGAGCAGAATTTGAATGGTATCGATAACTTATTGTATATGTCATCGAGCAGTGATTCTTCAGGGAGCTTTTCGGTAACATTAAGTTTTGCTACCGGCACTGATCCTGATATTGCTCAGGTTCAAGTACAAAATAAATACAATGCTATTTCCAGTAACTTACCTGATTCAGTGGTGAATACTGGTGTGACAATTAGTAAGTCAAATAGCAGTTTCTTGCTGGTTGCTGGATTTGTATCGACCGATAACTCAATTAATAACCATGAGCTCGCCGATTATGTGGTGTCCAATATTAAGGATCAGGTAAGTCGTCTTCAAGGTGTAGGTTCGGTTACGGTATTTGGGGCACAACATGCTATGCGCATTTGGTTAGATCCCAATAAACTGTACAAGTTTAACCTCACTCCTTCTGATGTAACGACAGCAATTACCAATCAAAATAGCCAAGTGTCGTCAGGTGAGATAGGTGGTACACCAATCGTAACTGGTCAACAAATTAACTATACGATCACAGCTCAAAGTCGTTTAACAACAGCGGAAGAATTTGAAAAAATTCTTCTTAAAGTGAATACGGATGGTTCACAAATTCGCATTAAAGACGTTGCTCGTGTAGAGATTGGTAGTGAAAGCTACGGCTCAGTAGCGCAATACAATGGTCAGTATTCAACCGGGCTTGCGATTTCATTGGCCACAGGCGCGAATGCACTTGATACTGCTGAAGTGGTAAGAGCTAAATTAGACGATCTTGATGATTATTTCCCAGATTCTGTAGAGGTTGTTTATCCATACGATACAACGCCATTTGTGCAAATTTCAATTGAAGAAGTTGTTCAAACACTGATTGAAGCGATTGTACTCGTTTTCTGTGTTATGTATTTGTTCCTTCAAAATATCCGCGCAACGTTAATTCCAACGATTGCAGTACCCGTTGTGCTACTGGGCACATTTGGCATCATGTCTATATTTGGTTACTCAATCAACACACTGACGATGTTTGGTCTTGTTCTTGCAATCGGGTTGTTGGTAGATGATGCGATTGTTGTTGTTGAAAACGTAGAGCGGGTAATGGCTGAGGATGGGCTAGGACCTAGAGAAGCAACTCGTCGCTCAATGGGACAAATTACAGGCGCATTGATCGGGATCGCTTTGGTGTTGAGTGCGGTATTTGTACCAATGGCATTTTTTGGTGGCTCAGCAGGTTCGATTTATCGTCAGTTTTCGGTCACGATTGTGTCGTCAATGGTGCTATCAGTTATCGTCGCGATGGTGTTGACTCCTGCGATGTGTGCCGCATTTTTGAAACCATTAAGCGAAGGTTCACATACTCCGACTCGTGGACCATTAGCTTGGTTTAACAACGCGTTCAATCGCGGTACCGATAAATACCAAAATGTCGTTGGAAATACGGTTAGTAAAACATTTCGTTATTTTATTGTTTATGGACTTATTGTTGGCGGGTTAGTCGTATTATGGCAACGTCTTCCATCTTCATTTGTACCAAATGAAGACCAAGGCGTAATGATGACGATGGTTCAATTGCCAACGGGTGCAACGCAAGAACGAACACTTGCGGTTCTCGACCAAGTTTTAGATTATTACCAAACTAATGAGAAAGACAACATTGAATCAGTGTTTAGTGTTGCTGGCTTTAGTTTCAGTGGTAGTGGTCAAAATATGGGGATGGCGTTTGTCAAATTTAAGGACTGGAGTGAACGCCCCGCACCTTTCCAATCAGTTGATGCCGTAGTGGGTCGAGCGTGGCCAGGATTAGGACAAATTAAAGACGCACAAATCTTTACGTTCAACTTGCCACCAATTCAAGGTTTAGGTAATGCCAGCGGATTTGACGCTTATCTTGTTGACCAAGGAAGTCATGGTCATGAGGCTCTTGTTGCCGCTCGTAACCAAGTACTTGGAATGGCGGCTCAGGACTCTTCTCTGGCCAATGTCCGACCTAATGGCCTAGAGGACTCTCCGCAATTTAAAATTCAAATTGACCATGAAAAAGCAATGGCAATGGGCGTAGCGGTTAGTGATATTAACAGCTTACTATCTACTGCTTGGGGTTCTTCCTACGTCAACGACTTTAATGATAACGGTCGAATTAAAAAGGTATATGTGCAGGGTGATGCTCCGTATCGAATGAACCCGGAAGACCTGAACTTATGGCATGTTCGTAACGATTCAGGTGATATGGTTCCGTTTGATTCATTTGCTCAAGGATATTGGAGTTATGGTTCACCTAGCTTGACACGCTTTAATGGTTTTTCCGCGATGAACATTCAAGGCTCAGCCGCACCAGGAAAGAGTTCTGGTGACGCGATGGACGCGATGGAAGCGATTGTGGCGAAACTTCCTTCAGGCTTTGGCTTGGAATGGAGCGGCATTTCTTACCAGGAACGTCAGACTTCATCTCAGACAACTTTGCTTTACGGACTCTCATTACTTATCGTATTTCTGAGTTTGGCAGCGCTGTACGAGAGCTGGATTGTACCATTCTCGGTTATTTTGACGGTACCTTTGGGGATTTTTGGCGCGATTGTTGCGACAACTCTTAATGGATTATCAAATGACATTTATTTCCAAGTCGGTCTTTTGACAACGATTGGTTTGTCGGCAAAGAATGCAATTTTGATTGTAGAATTTGCTAAGGCTCAATTTGATGAAGGCATGGAGTTAATTCAAGCAACAGTTATGGCGTGTCGTATGCGTTTACGTCCAATTATGATGACGTCATTTGCCTTTATCCTAGGTGTGTTGCCATTGGCGCTTTCATCTGGAGCAGGCGCGGCTAGCCGAAATGCAATTGGTTGGGGCGTTGTTGGGGGAATGTTCTCCGCAACGGTTCTCTCAATTTTCTTTGTTCCTGTATTTTTTGTTTTGGTGATGAAATTGTTTAAAGCAAAACCTAATGCACTCAAAGCTAACGCGACATCTGAGGAGACAGTTAATGCAGAATAAGATCTTACCTATCGTCATTGCAGCTCTACTTGGTGGATGTAGTTTAACTCCAGAATATCAAACACCTGCGGTTCCTGAAACCGACGGGTGGGTCGGTGTTGAGCAAGTCTCGAATCAAGAGGTTCTTCCTGAGTGGCGTCAATTTATGGCGGATGAAACATTACAGGAGTTTGTTGAACTGGCGCTTGTAAATAATAAAGACTTACGTCAAACCGTGTTAAATGTTGCTTCAATGCGAGCTCAATACCGTATTACAGACGCAGAACGGTATCCGGCTATTAATGCCGGTGCATCGCAAAGTCGCACGTTTACTCAAGATGCGGTTACAGGCAACGGTGATAGCTACAGTTCAAGTTACCTCGCAACTTTGGGTGTAACGAGCTATGAGTTGGATCTGTTTGGAAAGGTGAAAAGCAATTCGAATCAGGCGTTAGAAACCTATTTGTCTGCTGAAGACAGTCGTCGTAGTGCAGTGATATCACTGGTTGCCGAGATAGCGTCAAACTATGTTTCTTTACTCACTAACCAAGAGCTACTTGCCATTAGTCAAGAAACAGTAGCGACTTATCAAGAGACGTTGAAATTGGTACAAACGCGTTTTGATGCTGGTTATAGTGATGCGTTAACATTAGCCCAATCAAAGACAGCTGTATACGGTGCACAAGCAACTGTATCAGGTTATCAGCTTGCAGTTGCAACTGATTTCAATACCTTACGCCAATTAGTCGGTGTTCCAATCTCGATGCCTGAGACTAAGCGGTTACCAAGGAATGATGGCAAAATGTTGTTTGCTTTAAAAGAGGGAGCACCATCGGAACTGTTGCTTTCTCGTCCTGATATTATGGCAGCGGAGCATCAACTTAAAGCGGATAATGCAAATATTGGCGTTGCGCGAGCGGCGTTTTTTCCAAGTATTAGCTTAACTGCCAGTGCTGGTTCGGCGAGCAGTTCTCTAGATAACTTATTTTCAAGTAATTCTGGTTACTGGACTTTTGCACCATCACTTTCATTGCCAATTTTTAATTGGGGCAGTAACGAAGCAACACTTGATTCGGCTAAAATAGCGAAGCAGGTGAGTGTGGTCGCTTATCAGGAAACGATTGAAACGGCATTTAAAGAAGTTTCAGATGCAGTACTTGGGCAGCACTATTACTTGTCGCAGTGGAAATCACAGCAGAAGAACTTAGAAGCAAACATGGACTATTACGAATTAGCTAAGATGCGTTACGAAAAAGGTAATGACAGCTATATTGACTTACTCGATGCACAACGTTCATTATTCAGTGCAAGAGAAAGTGAGTTGTCAGCACACTTAAACTTGTTAACAAGTCGGGTTAGTTTGTACAAAGCGATGGGGGGTGGTTGGCAAGCCGCCGATATTGATTCTGTGAATCCGAAGTTAGTCTCAGAGTCGATTACTGAAGCTGATTAAGACTAATGGTTGCAGTTAAATGCACAGTTTCAATACTTGCATAGTATGAAAAAACCGGCTTTCGATGAGCCGGTTTTTTATTTGTAGGTTGGGATATTAATGAGGCTTACTAACTGTTATTCCCAGAATGCGTCTTAGGCTTGTTAGCTCGACTTTTATTGTTCGCTGGTCGAGGTTTTCTGTTTTGCCCATTGTTGGTTGAATCGCTATTTGATTTGGGCTTATTGTTTCCAAATCTACGTTTTGGTTTTGCTTGACCACGATTTGATTCATCGTCGTTTCGCTCATTATTGCCGTTGTGTGCGTGAGGTTTTATAGGCTTCTTTGGCTTCTTAGGTTTAATTGGTCGTGTATCTAGCTTCTTCTCTGGCACCGGATTGCTAGGTTTAAACCCACTGAGCTCAAGGCGTGGTAATAATTGCTTGATTAAACGTTCAATCGCAAATAGCTCGTTTGCTTCTGCTGCTGCAACCAAAGAAATCGCCTTACCGACTTCTCCCGCTCGTCCTGTTCGACCAATTCGATGAACGTAATCTTCTGGAACATTTGGCAATTCATAGTTAACGACTTGAGGTAATTGAGGGATATCGATACCACGAGCGGCGATGTCTGTCGCGACTAGCACTCGAATGTCGCTCGACTTAAACTCAGCTAGCGCACGTGTCCGTGCGCCTTGACTCTTGTTCCCATGGATAGCAGCTGCGCTAATTTTTTCATCGTTCAAGAATGCCGCTAATCGGTTCGCACCATGTTTTGTTCTGGTAAAGACCAAGACTTGATGCCAATTTCCATCTTTTATGAGCTTTGCCAGCATTGGTGCTTTCTTTTTAGCGTCAGCGGGATAGATAGACTGTTCAACAGTTGGAGCAGTTGAATTTGCAGGGCTGACTGACACTTCGATTGGACTATTCACTAATCCCTTCGCAAGTTCGCGAATTTCGGGAGAGAAAGTGGCGGAAAACAGTAAATTTTGACGTTTTTTCGGTAACAGTTGAAGAATTTTACGAATATCACGGATAAAACCCATATCAAGCATTCTATCTGCTTCGTCTAAAACTAGAATTTCTAGTTGGTCAAACCTAACCGCATTTTGATTATGTAGGTCCATCAAACGACCGGGAGTCGCAACGAGGATATCGGCACCTTGACGTAGACGTAGCATTTGAGGGTTAATTTTTACTCCGCCAAATACAACGGCGCTCGTGAGAGGTAAGTGACGACTGTAGGTCACCACACTCTCATGTACTTGAGCGGCAAGTTCACGAGTGGGTGTTAAAATTAATGCTCTAACTTGATTCCCTCGAACTTTCTTTCCTCGTGAGAGGCGTTGCAAAATCGGTAACGTAAATCCAGCGGTTTTACCGGTACCAGTCTGAGCCGCAGCCATGACATCTTTTCCATCGATCACGGCTGGGATAGCCTGTTCTTGGATTGGTGATGGAGTGTCATATCCTTTTTCTTGGATAGCTCTTAAGATTGGTTCAGAAAGACCCAGCTTGGTAAAACCCATAGTTGATTCTCGACTATTAATGAGGAGTAGCGCGTTTCTAGATGCGCGAAAAGTGCGTCATTCTGAGACTTTTGTCACGTAGTAGCAACAGTTAATTCAATTAACTTATATTTATGTCTTATCTAACTGCTGTAACAGAAAGCTATTTTAATTAACGGCTCTTATGAGATTTGAACGTAATTGAAGCCATGCTATTCTGAATTACCAATTTTGATCAGGAATCACGATGTATAAATTACTTGCATTAGACTTAGATGGGACTGTACTCGATAGTCAGCGGGGGATTCATCCAGATGTTAAGGCTTCTATTCAGGAGCTCAAACATCACTATCACGTAATGATTGTTACTGGACGTCACCATACTGCAGCAAGACCCTATCATGCTGAATTGGAATTAACGACGCCGATTATATGTTGCAATGGTACATATGTGTATGATTTTCAGGAAAACAAAGTGCTTCAGCATACCGCTTTGAATAGAGAGGTGGCACTTAAGTTTCTTGAACTTGCTCATGAATCGAAAATGAAAGTTTTAATGTATGTAACAGACGCGATGCTCTATTCAAAATCAATCCCGGTGGAATTTATTAGCAGTATTCTTGAGTGGTCGAGTCAATATGACGATGATTTAAAGCCGAATATATTGGAGGTTGAATCATTTGCAGAACATGCGATGAGTGCTGAGTTTATCTGGAAATTTGTCGTAGAAGGAGAGCCATCTGTTATTGAAGCATTTAATTCGCTTTCCTGGATTAAAGAGAATTTTAATGGCGAGCAATCGTGGAGCAATCGGTTTGATTTTGCGGCGATTGGAAATAGCAAAGGTAAGCGACTAGCGGAATATGCCGAAAGCTTGGGTATAAAATCGTCAGAAGTAGTAGCAGTAGGTGATAACCACAATGACATCTCGATGCTTGAATATGCTGGACTAGGTGTTGCGATGGGCAATGCAGAAGCAGAAGTTAAACGGTGCGCAAATCAGGTTTGTATAGGAGATAGCAATGGACCTGGTTTGAGTCACTTTATCCAAAACACATTTCTAGGTTAAATATTAATAAAATAGAGAGCGAGCTTTATCGCTAACTGCCTCACAATCGTTTAAATAGAGTGGTGAAGTGGATGCTATTAAAACGGATAGTGGCAACTCAGTTTATTGAATGTGTATATTTTTTGCGATAATTGGATTAACTCCTCTCATCCTTACTCTTATCATGAACTACAATATATCTAATGTATTGAGAAATAAGAATTAACATCTGTAAGAATTAGGGATTAGTAATGGAAGAAATCAGCTTAAATATTATCTGTGTCGATGATGATGAACTGATGCTCAAGACCATCGGAAGTACGATCAATGATTTACGGCCACATTGGAAGGTGCTGTATTGTAATGACCCATTGGCGTGGCGTGATGAGTGGAGTTATTCAGATATTGAAGCACCCGCTGTCTTTATCTCTGATTTGCAGATGGCTCGAAAACGTGGTGACCAATTATTAGATGAAATAAAGAATATTTTTCCTGATGCTATTCGTGTGTTGTTAACAAGTGATAATGATGAATCGTTTTCGGGGCGAGCTCATAATTATGCGCATTTTGTGTTACCAAAACCGTTGGTTGAATCGGACTTTGAGCGTTTATTTCTCTGCGCCGAGCAATTGGACAAAATGCCGTTTAATGATGAATGTCGTCGGAATCTAGGAGCGTTTACAGACTTACCTGTGCTACCAGATAGTGTGATGAGATTGCAGAGAGTGTTAGGGTCACCCTCGTGTGACAACCATAAAGTTGCCGATGTAATCAGTCACGAGCCAGCATTAGTCGCACGTGTGTTCCAAACAGCAAACTCCCCCTATCTTGGTTTTCGAGTTTCGACGGAGTCATTGCCTGACGCAGTGGGTCGATTAGGGATGACATTGGTCGAAAGTTTAGCAATTGAACAGCTTCTCTCTATTTCTAATAAAAGGTTAAGCACAAATCGGCATATAGCCGTGACTGAGAATGCCCTAAAAATTGGCGAAGTATCTCGAGTATTGGCAAGAAAACTACACTTAAGTTTGAATGATCAGGATAAAGTGTTTATTGCTAGTTTATTGACGTCAATAGGTGCGTTAGTATTGCTCGAAGAAGGTGCCAACGAATCCGAATTAGACCATTATATCGGCTTACAAGAAGGTATGTCTGATAGCCACATTATCGCGGCATATGTGTTGATAATGTGGGGTTATGAAATTGATATTAGTGAGGCCATTCTCCATCAGCGCAAAGTAAACTTTGAGTCTGAAGATATTGGCGTTCTTCGCTCAAGTATTGTAGGTTTAGCGACTCAAATTGTATCGTTCAATACGAAACAGGAACTACTTGATTTAGCAGAGACGTTACCGAATACTGTAGCGGAAATTGTTGTCGAACTTTCCACATTTCGTTTTGATAAATAGTATGGATTTTTACCAGTAGGGTTTAGTAGGAGTAATAATGAGTAATAGTCGACTAATATTATCTGATTTGTTTGATCATCTCTCCTTTGCCATATGTATCGTGCGAGCGGACTATATTATCGAAAAAGCAAACACATATTTCCAAGCCCATGCGGTTCATACATTTGACTCAACAGAAGAACAGAACATTCTAGAGCTATTTCCCGCTGCCTCAAATTATCTAAAACCATTGATAGATAGTGTTTTTAAAAATCAATCGTCACATTTTGCTTCGTGGGAAAAGCTTTCTGATACCTTGCCATTTAAAAGAGATCGTACTGTATATGGTGAAGCAGACAAGATGCAGCAAGATTGGGAGTTTGTTCCAATCTATGAAAATGGAAATGTAACGCATGTAGGGTTATGTATTTACGATTCTACTGTACAGGCCAGTCAAGAAAAGCAGCTCCATCTAATCTTAGAGCAACTTAATGCTGAACGTAAGCAACGGCAGAAATTGGAACAAAAACTGAGTGAAGTTCAAGGTCAACTGATTTACTCGGAAAAAATGGCATCGATTGGCCAAATCTCAACAGGAATAGCTCATGAAATTAATCACCCAATTGAGTCTATGACTGCGAATATGCATACCTTCAAAGATCACACTCAAAACATAGAAAGCGCCGTTTCTGATATTGAAAAATTGATACTGACGAATGCTGATCAAAGTTTGATAGAGCAATTTAAAACGTTGAAAGTAGCAAACAGACTTGACGCGATTTTTAATGATACAGATACGTTAATCAATGAATCACTTTTGGGATCCGATCGAGTTTTAGCAATTATCGAAAATTTAAAAGAGTTTTCTCAAGAAGACGCTTCAGAGTGGAGCTATGCAAGTCTAGTGGCATGTATTGAGTCGACATTAAAAATTATTAATAACGATATCAAATATGGAGTGTCAATAGAACGCGACTATGAAAATGAGGTACCCGATATCTACTGTCAACCAATGCAAATTAATCAGGTATTGCTTAACCTTATTGTAAATGCTAGTCAAGCTATTGATAGTGAGGGAATTATAAAAATATCTCTTAGTAAAATCGATGCAAGCTCGGTAGAAATTCGAGTTAAAGATAATGGTACTGGTATAAAAACAGAGCTGCAACAACGTGTATTTGAGCCATCTTTTACCACCAAGGGAGGTGATTCAGGTACTGGGTTAGGTTTATCTGTATCGCATGATATTATCGAGCGCCATCACGGGAAAATACGGCTACAAAGTAAAGTAGGCGTTGGTACCGAGTTTATTGTTACTTTACCAATAATAAAGCAACCTACTGATGACGTTGGCGAGTAGCGACAATATTTGACTCACTATTAAAAACTCAGATTCTTGAAATAGATGTGTCAACGAGTAAGTCAAACGCTTAAGGCTTGTCCTCTCTTGGGCAGGCTTTTTTATTGATAGTAGCTTTTTAGTGCCCTATCGCATGAATACATGCAATGTAGCTGAAATCTCGAGGAATATTTGGTTTAACCTAATCTTAACCAGAGACAATTTATCATTGATCTCATTGTGGTAGCTATTACCAACCTTAGAACAGTGAATAAAGGCCAATTTAATGCTTAAAGTATTAGTTGTTGAAGATGATATCGATTTAGCAACGGCAATCATCGATTATATGGATTTAGAAGATATAAATGCTGATTATGCGGCTGATGGTGCTGTTGGGTATAATTTAATTACAACTCAGACTTACGATGTTGTCGTGCTTGATCTGAACTTACCTAAAATTGAAGGATTAGCCGTTTGTGAGCGGATCCGAAATTTAGGTATAGAAACACCCGTGCTGATTTTAACGGCAAAAGATACATTGGACGATAAGCTCATTGGCTTCTCAAAGGGCGCTGATGATTATTTGGTTAAACCATTTGAAATGGAAGAATTAATCGCACGAGTAAATGTTCTTTCGAAGCGCCGTAGTGGTCAAATGACTAAATTGACAATTAAAGATCTTGAATTTGATTTATCATCTAGAGAAGTAAAAAGAGAAGGACAGTTAGTTAAACTGTCGCCTATTGCCAGTAAAATTCTCGAAATGTTAATGCGAGAATCCCCAAATAGTGTATCAAGAGAGAAGATCATTCGTAATGTATGGGGAGAAGAACAGCCCGATAGCAACACGTTAAAGGTTCATATTTTTAATCTAAGAAAGCAAATCGATACTCCAGGTCGTGAGCACTTGATTCACACGATACCAAGTTTTGGTTTTGCGATTAAATAAAAACTGAGAGAGCATGCTAACCAACCGCAGCCTAAAAATTTACATTTTATTTGCCGTTATTTCCATGGGGGTCATAACGGTTCTAAGCTTCTCAACGTTGGCTGCCAACAATTTTGTACAAGGCTTAGACGCTTCTGTTCGAACGACCATGGAAAAAATCGGCAAAAATATTGATGAGTCAGGGGAACACCCAAGACAGATACTGGACTTTAGTATTGCAAATAGTTGGGAAGAATTGCCGGCGTTAGTACAACGCAAACTGTTACCTTTGGATAAACACCAAATGTTTGTGAAACAAGCTGAACGAGATCACTGGTGGGATAGGCCTACAAATGTAACCTTTGTGCTGCGCTATGATCTTAAGAATAAGCAAACTATATACATTTCCAAGGTATTTTACGCTCCTGAAACATCAAAGACGTTAGAGAGGGCCGGTGATTCTCATATAACTAAGAATGTTTTATATGCCGTGATGGGCATCATCCTGTTTACGTCAATTATTCTTCTTTTATTACATAAGATCTCGAAACCGATGAAACGCTTGAGTTCATGGGCGGCAAGTCTAACACCAGAAGTGTTGCAGCAGCCGGTGCCTGATTTTTATTACTGCGAATTGAACAATTTGGCGAATATTGTTAAGTCTAGTTTACAGTCAGTTCAGACTACGTTAGATCGTGAAAAGCAATTTCTTAGCCATGCGAGTCATGAATTACGAACACCTATCGCCGTGGTGAGAAGCAATACTGAATTGATGCAGAAGCTCATCGAGAAACAAAACAGTGTCGATAAACAGCAGGCAGTGTTGGATCGTATTTTACGCGCTGGTCATTCTATGACTGAGTTGTGCGAAACGTTACTTTGGCTCAATCGCGGGGAGTACCGCAATCTGCCGACCACAAATGTAGAACTTTCCTTACAGTTAGAGCAATTGACGAACAATTTACATTACCTGATTAGAGATAAAGACGTCGAGGTACATACGCACTTTGAATCAGGTGAGTTTCCTATGAAATCGACACTAGTCACTATCGTGTTAGGTAATTTGATTCGCAATGCCTATCAACATACTCAATGCGGTACGGTTGACATAGAGCAGCATGGGCAGAAAGTAACCATCACCAATCGCGAGGCGGAGACTCAAGATGACTACAATACCCTTGGATTTGGACTAGGCCTAGAATTAACTGAACGCATTATTCGCCATTATCGATGGACATATGACGTAGTATCACTACCAAATGGTCGTAGTGTTACAATTGAATTCTCCGAAAAAACAAAGCTTTAATATGGTTTTTTGAAAATTGCATGCTTGTATTTGAATATTGCGGGTTTATGAATTTCGCATCATCGATTTAAAACAATGTGCTCACTTATTGTTCACTTCTCTAGTTGCAATTTATTCATTTCTAATTAGTTGCTAGAACTATTAATTACGACTATGTTTATAAAACTAGCTTAGTCTTTTGTGTAATAGTGGCACGTATATACCCTGCATTTTCAAGTTAAAATAGGATGCCTATGGATTAAATCTGTCGTAGGTGCATTTTTATGCGGAGTTTATGCTGCTTGTAAGGGAAAAAATACCATGGTAATTTCATCGTTTGTGAAAATAGCTTGTGCATTTAACCATCATAAGCAACGTGGCGTGACTGCGATTGAGTATGCGGTAATCGGCGTAGGTATTTCACTAATCGTGGTTACAGTATTTAGTACTGATGGGCAATTACAAAGTGCCTTTAGTGGTGCTATCACTGAAATTTCTTCAAATATTACGTCGGCGGGAGATAATGGCTGATTATTCTTTCACCATTACATATATCATCAATAGTGTCGGTTAACTTGATGATGTTAATTAATTGTTATTTGTTTTCTAAGGTTAATCTAATATAACTAATTAAGTAATTTCGCAGGAGGGTTTATTACAGAAAAAGTAAATTACAAATTAGGCTCTAAGTCTTCGTTATATGCTACACTTGTATTTTACCTTACTCTGACATTTGTTGTTTATATGCATTAACCGCTTATTAACGATGGATAGAAAGAGAGTATGGTATAAAGTTGAGAAGATTGAATTAGCTTTCGAGTATGTGTTGTATCTTTTTCATATCAAATTTAATAAGTAATATCATGTGGTTATTAAAAAGTATGGATTAGAAACAAATAACATTTACATGTAAGAAACTAATAAAAATCATATCATAATTGAAGCTGAATTAGTCTCGAATTTGAGATGCCGTATTAATTTAGTTACATATGATATTGATTTGTTTCTTATTAGTTGAGTTGGTTTATATTGAATGATATTTTGTATTTGACAGTCGCCTAACAGGCCGATTGAATCCATCATGCAAGAATTTTATTGTAATACTTAAAGGAAAAATGACATGTTAACTAAATTATTTGTAAAAGCGTCTTTAGCTCTAGAAGCAAAAAAACAACGTGGTGTCACAGCAATTGAATACGCAATCATTGGTGTTGCTGTTTCTGCGATCGTATTAGCAGTATTTAATAGTAATAATGGTTTGAAAGGTGCTTTAAGCGGTGCAATTTCTACTGTTTCTGGCAACATCGATTCAGCTAATACTACTGGTTCTTAATCTGCAGGTTTAGTGACAAGTAAATAGGACAAGTAAATAGGAGAGTATGGTGAATGATTCTCTCCTATTACTTTTTTATCTCCATTATATAGCTGAGTAGACGCATACTCATAATTATTGGTGAATGTAGTTTCGTTAGTATGATTGTCTAGCCGTCGATTCTTGGAGGTTTGATGATTTTTTTAGAAAAATTTTATTTTTTTCTTCTTTTCGATACATTCAGAGTTTGAACGTTATTCTAGGAAGCGACATGAGTTCAAAAATAATCATTTTAATCGCGGTAGTTGCCATTGGCTTAGGTCTTTGGGGCTTGAAGTTAGGTTTTGAACCCAAACAAGCACCTCAAGTCGTTCAACTTGTAAAAGAAGAAAAAGTTAAAATTTATATTGCGGGTAAAGACCTTGAAAAGGGTGAACAAATCCAACGAGATAGCGTTAGTATTGAATATTTAGCCAAGAGTCAGGCAAATAAAAAAGGGATAGATAAAGATTCTGTCTTACCGTTTGACTCAATTTTACTTGCAAGAAAACCCATTCAAGAAGGGGATATTATCTACCCTGAATTCACCATCGACCCAACTGATAAAGAATATGTAGACTTTGTCACAAAACCCGGTTCGGTGCCATTTCCTCTCGAAGTCGAGCCAACTTCAGTTATTGGAGGTGTTATCCATGCAAATTCCGTTATTGATATTTTGGCTATGAGTTCGAAAAACCAGAATTTATCGGGAGATGCTGAGATATCAAATCGAGGCTTTACAGGGGTGACATTAACTCCAATTCTTATGGGGATTAAAGTCATTAAGGTTAACACGGTGGTTGAGCAGCCGAAAACGACCAAAAATAACAAATCTAAAGTAGCAGGCACCACACGAACTACCTTAATTTTGGAGCTTTTACCTAAGCAAGTTGCCACAATGACCGTAGCTAAAAAAATTGCTAAACTGGAAGTTCATAAATCTGTTGGTAATTTAGAGAGAAACGAGTTATCTGCGGACGCAGGGGATGTACTGGAAGATTATAAATCGATAAAAGAATTCCGTGCTAATGAAGCAAAACTAAATTAAGGAATAATAAAGATGAAGTTTAGATCATCATCAGTTGCGAAATGTTTGTTGGCTCTAGTTACTTTAGTTGTATCGATATCTGTCCGCGCTCAAGTTGTGCTAAATTTGGCAGAAGGTCAAGCGCAGGCGATATCAGTTAATAGCAATATTGGTTCGGTATTTATTGCAGATCCTAATGTGGCGGATTACCAAGTTATTGACAGAGAGAAAATTGTCGTTTTTGGTAAAACGGTTGGTTCCACCACAGTGATGGTGTTTGATGAAGAGGGGCAAACCCTTGTACAGAAGACGCTTGTGGTGAATACAAGCCTTGTTCATATCCAGCAGCAGATTCAATTACGTTATCCAAATGCCGATGTTGTTATTTATAACTTAGGTGCGCAAGCGGTACTAAGTGGTGTCGTTCCTACTGAAAAAGAAAAACAAGAAATAGAAGAGATTGTTGGTGAGTTACTCCACAAAGAGTCAACCGATACTGCTATTCAATGGGATCTAGGTGATGATAAATATACAATGGATTTTATGACCAAGCGTGACTTTAAGGGCTTGGTTAATAATATTGAAGTGGTAACGACCAAACAGGTTAATGTCAAATTAACTGTGGCTGAAGTCTCTCATTCATTTCTTGAAGAGTTTGGCTTGGAAATAGGGTCTACCTCCGCTGGTATTTTTACTGACTATCTAACCAGTTTTAGTGCTAGTGATATTGTTTCCGTCATTTCTGCCGTTTCTGATGATTCTGTTGGTGAAGTCTTAGCTCAACCAAACCTTTCTGTTATCTCTGGTGAAACTGCTAGTTTTCTAGTAGGTGGCGAATTGCCTGTTATTACCGTGGTTGATGGATCAACATCTATTAGCTATAAGGAATACGGTATTCGTTTAGAATTGATGGCCAAGGTTGTTAACGATCAACAAATTAAGTTGTCGCTAATGCCTGAGGTTAGCTCATTGGATGAAACTTACTCAAGCGACACTTATGATATTCCAGCATTAAAAAGCCGTAAGGCGCGAACGACCGTTGAATTAGGTGATGGACAAAGCTTTGTTCTTGGTGGACTACTTTCATCTGAAGAAACTGAATCTCTTAGTAAAATCCCATTTGCTGGGGATATTCCTGTGTTAGGCGCACTGTTTCGTCATACCGAGAGTGAACGTTACAAAACAGAGCTCATTATCATCGCGACAGTTAACTTAGTTGGTGCGGTAGAAACCAATAAAATCCAGTTGCCTACAATGGAACGGTCATCGACTCTTGAACGCTTTTTCGGATGGACAACTAAAAACTCTGAGCAATACCCGGCTCGTAATGTATTAAGACAGGGAGGATTCATAGAATGATTAAATTACCTCTAATTATGGGCTTAGCTATCGCTCTTACGGGATGTTCGTATCATAACTCCGTTGATAGACAGGGTACCTATGTTGACTTATACCCTGTTGAATATGCGATGGGGTTTGACTTGAAAAATGTTTCTCAGAAGAGCGCAGCGGCGCAACTAGATGCGTTTATTGATGAATACTGGGCTTTTGTTATAACTCAACCTGTTGAGCTATTGGCGAGTACGCCGAGAGGGCTGGTTTTAGCTAAGAAAACAAAGACAGCTTTGTTAAAGAAAGGGATTGAACCTGCAAGTATTTCACTGTTACATGAACCAAGTGTCTCCCAATACGATTTTAAAATGTCAATTATTAAACACAGTGTTGATACTCCGCAGTGTGAATACAGTACTTTGAGAGCTTATGATCATGGTTCAACAGGCTGTTTCGTGGAAAGCGCCCGTTGGTCCTCAATGGTTCGTCCTGAGCGTATGCTGCCTAAAAATTTTGGTAATACTGTAAGTGAGTAATTATTTATGTTTGATTTAGTTGATTTACTGAAAAACAGTCAGCCGGAAAATGATCCTAAAGAAAAAATTACATCAGTACTTTTTTATCAGACAGAAAAGTGTCGTGAATTGGTTTTAGAGGCATATCGGTTTGAAGGTATCACTGATCCTGAAGTGTTAACGAATGATGATCTGAGTATTTCAGATCATGTTAGACAACAAAGTATCGAAGTGGTTATCGTTGAGTTAAACAAAAGTCAAAACGTAACTCGTGATGCAGAGCGGATCAGTCATTTATTGCCAAGTCATGCATCCGTTATCGTCATTGGGTGTGAAGATGCGATTTCGACGATTCGAAATCTAAAGGAAATGGGCTTCTACTATTTATTCTGGCCTATTTCTAAACAGGAACTTATTGATTTTGTCAAAAGTGTCAACGTAAACCGAGCATCTAATCGTGGGCCAGGTCAAAAGCGTCGAGCGAAAAAAATCTCCATTATCGGCGCTAAAGGTGGTGTTGGTACGACATTGTTGGTATCAGAAGTAGCACATCAACTTGTTAGTGATAAGAAATCTAATTGTGTTGTTATCGATCATAATTATCATTCTGGTGATATCGATATTATGATGGGTATTCCCAAATTCGATAAGCGTATGGTGCAAAGAGGAGCGTTGCTGACATCTTTGGACTTAACTACGATCAATTCTTTAATTGCAAAGCAAAGTGACATGCTTAGCGTACTTTCTTTGACTTCAGATGATCTTACCGTTAATGAATTAAACGAATACACAGATTCGATTGTCGATCTACTTTCTCCTGAAGTTAATTTTTTCGTCGAGGATTTATCGGCATCTGCCATAAGCCCGTTAGCTGATAATCGCAATTGGATGGAAAGTGATTGTGTGATTTTGGTCGTTACCCCAACAATATCAGCAGTTCGAGATGCGGCGAGAATTAAGAAAGCGCTTGATACGAAAACCGATGATACGAAACCACGTTTGATCGTTGTTGTTAATCACGTTGTGCCCGAAAAGTCGTCGACGGTTAAGTTGACTGAAATTGAAAAATTTTTAAATTACAAACCCCAAGTTGTTCTACCTTATGTGCCCAATGCAGCTAAAGATTTGGTTGAAGGAAAACGGTTAGCAAAATCAAGTTCCGGTATGAAGTCGCCTCTCAAGCGGTTAGTCTCATTAATTCTTGGTGAATCCTTAGCCTATAAAAGTAAATCAGGCATTGCATCGTTGTTTTCGAGGAATGATAGTTAATGGTTAGTACCAAAGAGATATACATTCAGCTACGAAAACAAATTTTCGAAGCTCTCGATCCTGCTGCTGTTAACGATTTAACTCGAGAGCAGTTGTTACGACAGTTATCTAGTGCTGTCGATTTGTTGATAGACCAGGAGCAGTTGGTAGTATCAAGTATCGCTCGTAGAGACTTTGTTACTCACTTAGTTGACGAGTTAGTAGGTTTAGGTCCACTCCAGAGCTTAATGGATGATGAGTCAATTACCGACGTGATGATTAATGGCGCTCAAAATGTGTTCATCGAACGGAATGGTTTGGTAGAAAAATCGTCGGTTACATTTATTGATGAAAAACAACTTTTGGAAATAGCGAAACGAATTGCAAGCCGGGTTGGGCGTCGTGTTGATGAGTCATCACCTACTTGTGATGCACGTCTTCAAGATGGAAGTCGTGTCAATATTGTAATCCCACCAATTGCCATCGATGGCACCGCAATTTCTATTCGTAAGTTTAAAAAGCAAAGTATTGATTTAAAAGCTTTATGTGGCTACGGAGCTATGAGTGAAGAGATGGCTCAAGTTCTTATGGTTGCTGCACGTTGTCGCCTGAATATTCTGATTTCCGGTGGTACTGGTTCTGGTAAAACGACGATGCTTAATGCTTTGTCTCAATATATTTCAGAAGGTGAGCGGGTTTTAACCATAGAAGATGCGGCGGAATTGAGGTTGCAGCAACCACACGTTGTTCGATTGGAAACGCGTACCGCCGGCATTGAAAACACGGGTATGATAAATCAACGGGATTTGGTTATAAACTCACTGCGTATGCGTCCAGATCGGATAATAGTCGGTGAGTGTCGTGGCCCAGAAGCTTTTGAAATGCTCCAAGCCATGAATACTGGTCATGATGGGTCGATGTCAACATTGCACGCCAATACGCCTAGAGATGCATTGGCTCGTGTCGAAGCTATGGTCATGATGGCAACTAATAACCTTCCTCTAGAAGCAATACGAAGAACAATTGTCAGTGCAGTCGACATCATTATTCAGATTAGTCGCCTCCATGATGGTAGTCGTAAAGTTATGAATATTACTGAAGTTGTGGGTTTGGAAGGACAAAGTGTTGTAATGGAAGAACTCTTCCGCTTTCAGGCAAACCATCAGCAATCTTCTGACGGAAAAGTCAACGGGGACTTTATAACACCAGGTCTAATGCAAAGATCTGTATTGATGGAAAAGGCCAGATTTTTCGGGTTAGAACAACAGTTGGCTCAAGCCTTTAGACTAGGAGAAGGTTAATGGTTGTTCCGATATTGCTTATTTGTTTTGGTGTGTTGGTATTGGTTGTTACGTTACATAAAAATAGCCAAAAGCATGACTATTTAGCAGATTTCAACAAGTCTACTGTCCGAACAACAGTAGTGAGTGATCAACAAGCTATCGATCTGAAATCATTATTAGAGCAAAATTGGAAAGATTCTTTAAGAACTCGTTGGGAAAATATAAAAAAGCAGTTAGGTAAGCACCCTTATATAAAAGCGATCTTAGCTAATATCGTTATTCAAGTTCTCGTATATCTTATAAATATGCAATTCCTTCGTGCTAATGTTATTGGCATGGCAGTAGCAGGGGTAATCGTCGGCAATATTATGTTGGTGATCTGGTTGCAACGACGTGAAGAAACGATGTTTGAAAGGGCATTCCCTGATGCTCTAAATATGATGACGAGTGCCATTTCAGCAGGTGAGAGTATTATGCATGCCATTGTTTATGTAGGTAATACATTGGATGGTGATGTTGGTGCAGAATTTAAAGTTATGGGCCAACGAATGCAGATTGGTGAGTCAGTCGATGATGTATTCCGTAAGTCTTGTTCGCGTTTTCCGTACCCTTCATTTTACTTTTTTGTTATATGTTTGCGCGCCAATATCCAGCGTGGTGGTCAATTGAAAGATATCATGATGCGCTTGAATCGTATGATGTTTAATGCCCGCTCTGTAGAAAAGAAAAAATTCTCAATGACTGCAGAAGCCAGGATGTCAGTAAAAATTGTCGCTGCAATCCCTTTTATCTTTCTTTTTATGCTGCAATATCTAAGCCCCGAAAATTATGAGTTCGTTATGTTTCATGAAGCGGGTCGGCCTATTCTCTATTATGTCGTGATCAGTGAGGCAATAGGTATATTTATTGTCTGGATGTTGATGAGAGGAGTACGCTAGATATGTCTGAATTTGTCGTTTTCATTCAGCAAAAGCCCGTTTTGGTAGTAAGCCTTGTTGTACTAATCCTTGGGTTGGCCTTATTAGCGATATCTTTACGCAAACATAAAAATGAAGTGCGTCTTCATAAATTTAACTTGCATGAAGAGTTGGGTACCTCTCGAGAAACTAAAGGTTCTGTTTTATCTAGGTTATCCGAATTATCCTCTCAGGCTTTTACTAATGATCCAAAGGAAATCAGTCAGAAATTTTTAGCCGCTGGTATTTATGACCCACGATGGGCAAAGATGTTTGTCCCCATAAAATTGACAGTGCTATTCTCAGGCCTGCTTATTATTTTGGCTATAGATATTTCAGCCGAAAAAGAAATGATGACAATAGTCATACACTGTTCCGTATGGCTAATCATGGCATTAATTCTCCCTGATGCATTTCTTAATTTTAAAGCTCGCGAATTAACGTACTCAATTACCAGTCGCTTACCTTATCTTTTAGATTTAATTGCGGTATGTGTACAGACTGGTATGACAATAGAAGCGTCAGTTCGGTATCTTTCACACGAAATGGAAGGCTTCGATAAGGATCTTGCCTATTTGCTTAAAAGGGTGAATGAACGTAGTAATTTAGTCGGGATTGGTGTTGCTCTTGAGGAAATGTATATAAGAGTACCGTCGAATGAGATGCGTAGTTTTGTAATGACCTTAAACCAAAGCTTGCATTATGGTTCTTCAATTTATGCTGTGCTGAGCACGTTGTCAGCCGACATTCGAGAAGTTCAATTGTTAACGGTAGAAGAGAAAATCGGTAAATTAGCTGCCAAAATGTCAGTTCCTCTAATTCTATTTATTATGATACCAATTGTTATATTGGTTGCGGCTCCTGGTGTTATGAGGATGATGATGGATGCTTGATACAAGAGCAATACTATCTATTTTAACGATCATCTTATTGGTTGGCTGTACGTCGACGAGTGATGTTGAGCGACCTAGATATACTAATGAGCAGTTATTAGAAAGTAGTGGGAACGACCAAGAGTTGATAAAGCTCTACAAACAGGAATTGTTGGTTGAAGACAGCGTTACCACTCGGCTTAAGCTTGTTCATTCATATATTCAAACTCGAGATTTTGAATCTGCAATTTTTTATGTGCAACCTCTAATTGAAGGTGAGGAAACAAGTGCCGATGCTTATTTCCTTTATGGGAAAGCAAAGTTTGGTTTAAATGCCATGACAGAATCCCAGCGCTCTTTACAAAAAGCCATTAGGTTAGACCCGAATCATGGGGAAACGTTAAATTTACTCGGTGTTATAGCTGCATATGGTGGAGATTACTTTCATGCTCGTAGCTATTTTGTTAAAGCTCGTCAGCGGATGATCGATGATGTGACGATAAAAAATAATCTCGCAATGATCGACCTTATCGAAGGACAATATGAGTCTGCAGTGGAGAAGTTAACACCTTTGCTTGGGCAAGATAACGTATCGCAAAAAGTGAAGTCCAATTTGGCGTTTGCTTATGCAAAACTTAGTCTATACCCGCAATTTTCTCAGTTGCTCGAAGACGCCAAGTTAACCGAAGTTGAAAAAAGGCAAGTATTTCATGAGCTAGCAGAAATAGAATTGATAGCATTTGAAGGACCACCGGATTTCTTAGCTGGTGAGATAAATCGTTTATAGGAATTTTTACACTTATGATGTTTAGACGCATAAAGAATAAACAACAAGGCGTAAGTTCAATAGAATTTGCTATGGGCTTTATCTTATTTTGGTATATGTGTGCTGCTTGGATTGAGATGAGCTTTCTTTCTTATATCTCAGCAATTGGTGATTTGGCTATCTCTAGAGCATCACAAGTTGCTAAAAAAAATGAAGGCGATACTGAAGACTTTATACAAGATTTTAATGCGATTTTACAACAAAGTAGCAGTTTATGGAGTTATGCAGCAAATAGTAATGATTTTAGGATTACGGTACAGTACCTTCAAAGTTTTGAAAAGTTAACCCAATATGATGGGTCGTGTGGTGACTCTGACGAAAGCATTACCGAGTGTGGTGAAGCTGAGGGAGCAGCAATAGCGTTGTATCGCTTTGACTATTCATACAGTCCAATCTTTACTACTTTTTTATCTGATGAAAGCCTTTTTAGTCGTGAAATGATCGTAATACAGGAGTATCAGCGTAGTGAATTTATCGTCTACTAAGCAGCGATGCTCGGGAAATTTTACCGTAGAGTTCGCTATTGTCGGGATCGCTTTTTCTTTATTGCTCGTATTTAGTGCTGATATCATCATTAAACTAGCGATAAAAGGTAAACTTGACCGTATGTCTTATTCCGCTGCAAGTATTATTAAAGAACGTACTCAATTGTTTGATGAAGAGTATAATATTGATGAGGGAGCTACGGCTCAAGGTCAAGACACCTATAATTATGTGTCGGCATCATTAGCTCGAACAATGAATAATTTTGACCAAACTAATTTTGGTTATGTGTTAGATGTGTTTACTTTTGATGGATCAACTGTTTCTAAGACGCCTGCTTATAAAACTGGTATTACCTGTACTGACGTCGAACCGGCATCAGGCTTATTTATTACTACAAGTTGGGGAAATACGGTTACCTTATATCAGGTGACTCTTTGTTATCAAACCGATAACTGGTTCGGAGCCCTAGTTGGGAAGACATTTAATCGAGTACAAAGCTACTCCGCCGTAATGGGTAGGTAAAATTATGAACTTTGTAAAAAAACAGCGAGGACATGCGGCAATATTATTCGCAATGATAATACCAGTATTATTTGGTGTTTTTATGTTGGGAAGTGATGGTGCTCGAGCTGTTCAGGATAAGGCTCGGTTAAATGAAGCTTTAGAAGTGGCAAGTTTGGCAGTATCGGCACAGGCATCGAGTAACTCTGTAACTAGGCAGAATACCGCTGCTGATTATATCTCATATTACTTTCCTTTAGCTGAAGTGGAAACTGGTGATATTAATGTCACAGTGACTACCTGTAATCCAGGTAGCGGCACGGCGGGTTGTAATAGCGACTCTGAAGAACGTTATTTCAATTATGAGGTTACCGGCACAATTACACAAGATTCTTGGTTTCCAGGTAATGATGTCATCGCTGGTTTTGGAGAGACCTACGATGTTGCTTCTTACTCAGCATCTAGAAAGTATCAATCAGAAGCAATAGATGTCATGTTAGTGGCTGATTTTTCTGCTTCAATGTACCAGTATTGGGATGGCGGCGATAACCGCAAGTTTGAAGATGTAATCGAAATTTTGAAAGAAGTCGCAGGTGTGCTTAAGGATTATAACGACAATATTACTGAGGGGTACGCGCTAAGTACTATCGGTGTTTCCGGATACGATTTTTATGCAAAAAATTCTGATGATGATTTTGTTGCAGGGATTCTGTGTTCTAAATCAGCATATAAACAGGGTAACAAGTTTTATTGGGCGACTTTTTCTGACGGGCGTTGTACATCCGAATACCCAACCCATCCTGGTGTGAATATATTGGATGTTGCTAGTACGATTAGTAACGTTTTTAACACCAGTCATGCTATCCATAGTTCAGGTTGGAGTAATGGGGAAGTAACGAATATTTCGAAGTTTACTAATATTGAACTCACGTCTGATACAGAAAGTTTTATTACAGATATCAATAGTCCAAGCAATTTTCATATTGCTAAGGACGAAGGTAGTGGAACAGCATCGTTTGCAGGTATTATTCGTGGAGCTCAATTACTCGACGAAGGAAACAATGATAAAAGACTCCTCATCGTATTATCTGATGGGGGGGACTCATATACCGACATATCTGATAGTGATTCATATCAGTCGAACAATTTTAGTGATCAACTTTACGATGCGGGTTTATGCGATACAATTTCAAGCCATTTTGAAAATGATGATATTGACATTACAATGGCGGTAATTGGCTTCGATTACGAGATTGATGATTTCCCTCAGTTAGCCAATTGTGTGGGTACTGATAACGTATATGAAGCTCAAAACACAGAAGAGATTGCAGATACCATACTTTCATTGATAACCGAAGAAATTGGCCACTTGGCCACACAAGTAGATTAAAAGAAGGCTAATATGAAAAACAAAATAATTACTCTTATCGCGGTATGTTCTGCAATTAGCCTTAGTGCACAAGCAGATACAACGGTACTCCAACACTATTGTGGTAAAAGTGGGGTTAAATTTGTTGAATCAGTAGAAGTTGATTCTGCCAATCGAGTTTACGTCGGTTTTGGTGGAATGACTCAAGACGTTGGTAGAAATCCAGTCGTTGAATCTGACGCAGTAATCAAAAGCGTAAACAAAGATATTACTGTAGCGCAAGGGTGTAAAGATTTTCTCGTGCGTCGATACAAAGAAGAACCGTCTGGGCGTGTGACCTTTGAGTTTGATAAAGATGAACTCACTCCTGCAGCTAAATTCGTACTCGAAGGTGTTGGAGATGAATTGTTAACCTATAATATTGTCGGTAATACTGATTCTATTGGTACTGACAATTATAATTTAGAGCTTGGCGGTGCACGTGCACATGAAGTTGCTCAATATTTGGAAAAAAATGGCTTACCTTATGGGTCGGTACGAGTGATCTCCTTGGGAGAAATGGACCCAATAGCATTAAACACAACAGCTGAAGGTCGTGCATTAAACCGTCGCGTTGATATCACTTTATCCAAATAATACGCTCAGCGACATTTTGTAATTAATTGGATCTTATAAATGAAAGAGGCCTAAACACTCATGTTTAGGCCTCTTTTTTGCGCTTTTTACAAGCTAGATATGATTAAGGTGTTAGCTATTGTCGTCAGCTTGACCTGCTTGGATAGCAGTAAGAGCGATAGTGTACACGATATCATCAACTAGAGCGCCACGAGATAAGTCATTAACCGGCTTACGCATACCTTGAAGCATTGGGCCAATCGAAACCAAATCAGCGGAACGTTGAACCGCTTTGTACGTAGTGTTACCAGTATTTAAGTCTGGGAATACAAATACAGTTGCCTTACCCGCTACTGGTGAGTCTGGTGCTTTAGATTTAGCAACGTTCTCCATGATTGCTGCATCATACTGTAGTGGACCATCGATAACGAGATCTGGGCGTTTTTCCTGAGCAATACGTGTTGCTTCACGTACTTTGTCTACATCAACCCCTTTACCAGATTCACCTGTTGAATAGGAAATCATGGCAACACGCGGATCGATACCAAATGCTGCTGCTGAATCTGCTGATTGAATTGCAATTTCTGCAAGCTGTTCAGCATTAGGATCAGGGTTAATTGCACAGTCTCCGTATACCAATACTTGATCAGGCAATAGCATGAAGAAGATTGAAGAAACGATTGATGCGTTTGGTGCAGTTTTTATGATTTGGAATGGAGGAACGATGGTGTTTGCAGTGGTATGAACCGCTCCAGATACTAAGCCATCAACTTCATTCGCTTCCAACATCATTGTGCCTAGGAAAACGGAGTCTTCCAGTTTTGCTTTGGCTACAACTTCAGTCATGCCTTTTGCGCCACGTAGCTCTACGAGTCTTGCAATGTAATTTTCGCGAACTTTGTCTGAATCGATAATTTCTACACCGGCGCCTAACTCAACACCTTGTTGAACAGCAACACGTCTAATCTCATCGGGATTACCAAGGAGTACACACGTTGCAATACCACGTTCAGCACAAATTGCGGCTGCTTTAACAGTACGAGGCTCATCTCCTTCAGGAAGGACAATGCGTTTTGCTGCACGGCGAGCAAACTCAGTGAGCTGATAGCGGAATGCAGGAGGACTTAAACGGCGAATGCCTTGAGTTCCCTCAGAAAGAGAGTTGATCCAAGGACCATCAATATGGCTCGCAACGTGGTCATTAATAAATTCAATGCGCTCTTTATCATCTGAAGGAACTTCTAAGCTAAAGCTCTGCAAGTTTAAAGAAGTCTGCCATGTGTTTCCAGACGCTTTGAATATAGGTAGGCCAGATTTTAATGCTGGAAGACATAAATCGTAGATTGATTTAGGAATGTCATAGCCACCAGTTAGTAAGATGGCACCAATATCAACACCGTTCATTGCAGCAAGAGAAGCTGCAACGATAACGTCGGGGCGGTCTGCTGAAGTAACGAGTAAGGAACCTGGACGGAAATGTTCCATCATATTAGGTAACGAGCGAGCACAGAACGTGATGCTTTTAATGCGTCGAGTTTTCAGTTCGCCTTCATTGATGATTTCCGCGTTGAGATGTTTCGCCATATCAATAGCACGAGTGGCAATTAGATCGATGCTCCAAGGCACACAGCCTAATACACGAATTGGACTCGAATTAAAGATCTGTAACACTTCGATGTTACTCTGCTTAGCTACTTCTGCCTCATCAAAAATCTCTGATAGATCTGGGCGAGTACGTCCGGCTTCGTCTACTGGAGCATTTAGCTTGTTGATGATCACGCCAGAGATACTTTTATTTTTAGTACCGCCAAAGTTAGAACATGCAACTTCGATGCGCTCTTTAAGCTGCGATGGATTATCCAAACCTGGGGTTGCAACAAACACGATTTCAGCACCAAGTGTGCTCGCTATTTCAGCATTTACTTGGTTTGCAAATGGGTGTTTACGCGTTGGAACTAAACCTTCAATTAGGGTAACTTCAGATTCAGAATTAATCGAACTATAACGTTCAACAATAGTTTCCAACAACTCATCCATTTTTTCTGAGCCGATTAATGTCTCTGCTTTAGACATATGAACAGGTTCAGCAATCTTGATATTAATATTGGTACTAAGAATTGTAGATGTTAAATCTGGTTGGTCGCCGCCACTACGTGGTTGAGCGATTGGTTTGTAAAAGGAGACAGAAACTCCTTTACGTTCCATAGCGTGGATGACGCCTAAGCTTACACTCGTTAAGCCTACGCCAGCGCTAGTAGGAACAAGCATTATTGTACGAGACATGGCAAGATTACCTATAGCAAAAAAGACCTAATATAATTAGGGGGTAAATAAATTGGCTCTGTAAATTATGAGCCCCAAAGCAAACTGGCTAACTTATGAAGTTAGCCAGTTAATCGAATTAAAGACCAGCGAGTCGCGCGGTATCTTCTGCAATTACCAATTCTTCATTGGTTGAAATTACAATTGAAGGAATACGGCTATCAGCTGTGGTGATAACACCTTCGCCACCAAAGCGTGCTTTCAAGTTCGCATTGGCATCGACTTCAATACCAAAAATGGCTAAACGGTTAAGAACCATTTCACGAATTGGTGCTGAGTTTTCACCGATTCCGCCAGTAAACACAATAGCATCTAGGCGACCATCCATGCTTGCAGTGTAACCTGCGATGTATTTAGCCAAACGATGACAGAAGACATCTAAGGCACGCTTCGCTTCTGGTTTCTCTTCATGGTTATCTTCCACAAAGCGGCAGTCAGAGGTCACTTCAGTCAAACCTAGTAAACCAGACTCTTTGGTCAACATAGTATTGATATCTTCAATTGAGTAACCAAGAGCATCATGAAGGTGGAATATAATCGCAGGATCGATATCACCACAACGTGTACCCATGACCAATCCTTCTAAAGGAGTTAAACCCATAGATGTGTCTACAGATTTACCATCTTTAATTGCACAGATAGAAGCACCGTTACCCAGATGACAGTTAATAATATTCAGTTTATCTGCAGGAACATTTAAACGTTCAGCTGCTTCACGAGCGATGAACAAATGAGATGTACCATGCATGCCGTAGCGACGAATTCCATGTTCTTTATATAGCTTATAAGGAAGCGCGTATAAGTATGACTCTTCAGGCATTGTTTGGTGGAACGCCGTATCAAACACAGCGATATTTTTTAAAGCTGGAAATGCTTTTTGAGCCGCTTTAATACCGATGATGTGCGCAGGGTTATGAAGAGGCGCAAAGGTCGAAGAGTCTTCGATACCTTGTAATACAGAATCATCAATTAATGCTGATTGAGTGAATTGTTCACCACCGTGAACAACTCGGTGACCGATGGCCGCGAGGTTTTCAGCAAGCTCTGGCTTCGACGCAAGAATAGTATCGACCATAAACGATAATGCTTCAATGTGCGCAGCGCCATTGCCTAACTGAGCCTCATGCTTGCCACCATCTAATTTCCACTTGATACGAGCTTCGGGAAGAGAAAGGCATTCTGCAAGGCCGGTTAAGTGTTCATTTCCATTATTTGCATCGACAACAGCGAATTTAAGAGACGAGCTGCCGCAGTTTAAAACTAGAACTAGTTTTGACATGTGTAACTACCTGTACTTTCGGTTTAATTTGTTAAAAGTTGTGCGGGTAATATATAGGATAAAACGAATGATAAATCCCACTCCCGATCAATAAAAATATCATTTAATGTAAACAGTTCACAATGAGTCACAAACTTTTACACGTTTTGCTAAATCTCGGTTGCTTTAACTGAATTTAGGGGTAACAATGAAATTCTGGTCGCGCACGAATGTGCTGTGTGCGAGGTGGGCTTAATATAACAAAATTTTTTGAAAAAATATTATCCAACATTAAGTTTTTGCAAAATAAGTTGATTAATTCAACTTATTTTTAATAAAAAGTTTAATTGAAGAAGTGAGAGCCTATGCGTGATGATATTGGATTGGTCCATAACCTTCGAGATGGACAAAAATATATGGACAGTTGGCCTATGAGAAAAGAGCTTTCTTTGCTTTTCCCAGACCAACGCGTGATTAAGGCAACGAGATTTGCGATAAAAGTTATGCCGGCTGTTGCGGCTATAAGTGTATTAACTCAAATCACCTTCAATAATGTCGATTACCTTCCCCAAGCTATCGTTATAGCCGTTTTCGCATTGAGCTTGCCCGTTCAAGGGATATGGTGGTTGGGAAATCGTTCAAACACTTTACTTCCTCCAAATCTAGTTCATTGGTATCGTGAATTAAACGAGAAAATCTTAGAATCGGGAGGTGCTATTGAACCGGTTAAATCTCGCCCTCGATATAAAGAGCTAGCATATGTATTAAATCGAGCATTTCGCCAGTTGGATAAGTCAGCATTAGAGCGTTGGTTTTAGAAAAGTCGCTCAATAAACAGCCTGCACGATAAAAGCCTCTTTTTCCTTAAAAGAGGCTTTTTTGTGCATGTTAGGCCCCAAAATAGAACATATTGCCCTTGGGTTGTGCGGGGTTGTAATTTTAAGACCTCGGTCGTAAAACTTGCTTCCCTTTACGCTGTGTAACTGGTAAATATGTTGTGGACTGCAATAAATGAACGCAGATTAGATAACAAAATTGACGAAAAGTAGCATAAAGCTTCGCAATAAGGAGTTCTGATGAACGCAGGAAAAATATTAGTTACCGTAGCTCTTGCAGGTGCGGCATTACTCTCTTCTACGAGTATTATGGCAAAAACAGCGAAAGTGGCAGTTTCTCAAATTGTCGAACACCCAGCATTGGATGCAACACGTCAAGGATTGCTTGATGGATTGAAAGCCAAGGGTTATGAAGAAGGAAAAAATTTAGAATTCGATTTTAAAACGGCTCAAGGAAATCCTGCAATTGCAGTTCAGATTGCTCGTCAATTTGTAGGCGAGGAACCTGACGTACTAGTTGGTATCGCAACTCCGACGGCTCAAGCGCTAGTCACATCTACTAAAAATATCCCAATCGTATTTACTGCTGTTACCGATCCGATAGGTGCTAAATTGGTCGATTCACTAGAGAAACCAGGCAAAAATGTAACTGGCTTATCTGATTTATCACCCGTACTTCAACATGTGCAAATGATAAAAGAGATGCTTCCTTCAGTTAAAACCATTGGTGTGGTTTATAACCCTGGAGAGGCTAATTCCGTCAGTTTAATGGACTTACTTAAAACCAGTGCTGAAGCGGAAGGCGTTACATTAGTAGAAGCAACGGCACTTAAGAGTGCAGACATCCAATCAGCAACTCAAGCAATTGCATCGAAGTCTGATGTTATTTATGCACTTATTGATAACACGGTTGCAAGTGCAATTGAAGGGATGATTGTTGCGGCTAATCAAGCAAAAACACCAGTTTTCGCTGCCACAACTACTTACGTTGAAAGTGGTGCAGTGGCGAGTTTAGGCTTTGATTATTATCAGATCGGTGTACAAACTGCCGATTATGTTGCGGCCGTTTTAGAAGGTACAGATCCGGGATCTATCGATGTGAAAGTAGCGACAGGTTCAGATGTTGTTATCAACAAAGCTGCAGCTGAAAAACTCGGTCTTGTTATTCCAGCATCAATTGTCGATCGCGCAACTAAAATTATTGAATAATAAAGATTGTTTGGTGGGGTTTGTTCCCCACCTTTTTTAAGCAGAAAGGGAGTATTTATGTCTGCTTTTGCTTTTTTTGGAGCATTAGAAATTGGACTCGTTTATGGCTTAGTCGCATTAGGCGTCTATTTAACATTTCGAGTCCTTGATTTTCCAGATCTTAGTGTTGATGGCAGCTTTCCAATGGGGGCCGCCGTCGCAGCAACGGCTATCGTTTCGGGCATTGACCCGTGGGTAGCTACTTTTTTAGCAATCATCGCTGGAGCCATCACCGGATGGGTAACGGCATTCCTCACGGTTAAATGTGGTATTTTGAATTTATTGGCTTCGATCCTTACGATGATTGCCGCATTCTCAATCAACATTCGTATTATGGGGCGTCCAAATGTTGCATTGATTGGATCCGATACTATATTAACTCCGTTCGAAGCAATGGGTGATCCATTGTATATCCGACCGCTCGTCGTAGGTATCTTGGTTATCTTGTCGGGTATTTTTGTTGTACGTATGTTGAACAGTGATTTTGGACTTGGTTTGCGCGCAACAGGTGTTAACGCTCGTATGGTTTCTGCTCAGGGAGCCAGTACGGCATTCTATACCTATGTTGGTTTAGCGATATCGAATGGTTTTGTTGGTTTTTCAGGGGCACTATTTGCTCAAACCAATAGTTTTGCTGATGTGACTTCTGGTGTTGGTACGATTGTTGTTGGTTTAGCATCTGTGATTCTTGGCCAGACACTATTGCCAGGAAGAAAAATTTGGGTCGCGGTTGTTGCTGTAATTTTAGGTTCAGTGCTGTATCGTTTGGCGGTTGCTTTCGCGTTAAGTACTGGAATGTTCGGCTTGCAAGCTTCGGACTTAAACCTTGTTACCGCGGTATTGGTTGCACTCGCATTAGTCATGCCTAAAATGCAAAAAAGAATGAAGACTAAAAAAGCCATTGGAGGTAAAGCATGATCCGCTTGGAAAACATTCAGGTCACGTTTAATCCGGGAACTATTCTTGAAAATAGAGCATTACGCGGTGTCGATTTGACCGTACCAGAGCATCAGTTTTTGACTGTAATTGGTTCAAATGGTGCAGGTAAATCGACATTGTTGGGTGCGGTAACCGGTGAGACTCCTATGGTAGGCGGTTCGGTGAATATCGATGAATTTGATGTTACGCGTCAAAGTGTTGATAAACGAGCCAGTCTTTGTTCTCGAGTATTCCAAGATCCTCTTGCGGGTACTTGTGGCGCGTTAACAATTGAAGAGAACATGGCACTTGCGTATATGCGTGGTAAACGACGTGGATGGACACATTCACTATCCAACAAACGCCGTAAGTTGTTCCAAGACCGTATTAGTATCTTGGGCTTGGGTTTGGAAGATCGTTTGAGTGACAGCATCGGCTTATTGTCTGGTGGTCAACGTCAGGCCGTCAGTTTGGTGATGGCAACACTATCAGACAGCAAATTGCTGCTGTTAGATGAACATACCGCCGCGCTTGATCCTAGAATGGCCGCGTTTGTTATCGATTTAACCAAGCGTATTGTGAAGGAATATAACTTAACAGTAATGATGGTGACGCACTCGATGAAGGATGCGTTGGCGTGTGGTGATCGTACAGTGATGCTTCACCAAGGTAAAATTGTCCTCGATGTTGAAGGTGAACAAAGGGCCAATATGGGTGTTCCTGATCTTTTGGAAATGTTTTCAAAAGTACGTGGTGAAGAGCTTGCTGATGACAGTTTATTACTTAGCTAATAGCGAGCTTAGTTAATAGCGGGTTTAGCTAATCAAGAGCTTAGCTTATTACTTATAAACAGCACTCAACATATATTCTGATAAAAGCACTGGATTCCAGTGCTTTTTTATTTGGTGAAGCTTGGTAAGGAATATTGAGAAAATGAAAGACGGACTATATCTCTATTACCAGCAAACATAAGCGCTGCGGCTACCAGTTACAGGGGTTAGTAGGTACGAGCGTACTCTTCTTGTGCCTGATGAATGTGGCTCAAAATAGGGTCAACTTGATTAAAGGTTCGAATGTTGTAGAACAGTTCTGCTGCTTCTGGATAAGCATGGCGTAAGTAGGTAAACCACTGTTTAACGCGTTGTGGATAGTATTTACTTTTATCGCCTATTACTTCACATTCAGAGTAGTTGATAAGCAGTTGCAACACTTCATCCCAAGCCATTGCGGCATCGTTTCGTTTTACGACGTTCCCGAGATTCGGTATTGTCAGCGCGCCTCGACACACCATTAATGAATCTACGTTGGTTGTGTTACGACAATCAATACCATCTTGATAATTCCAAATCTCGCCATTGGCAATAATAGGAATCGACGTTCGTTGACGGATTTGCTCGATATAACCCCATTTTATTTCTTCCGCCTTATAGCCACCGACTTTTGTACGAGCATGAATGGTTAACTCATCAGCACCCGCTTGTTGGATCGCATCTGAAATAGCAAAACAGTCTTCTGGGTTCTCAATACCAAGGCGAATTTTAGCCGTGACTGGAACATTAGAATCTACGGCAGCTCGGCACTGTTTGACTATTTGATAAATTGTTTCAGGAAATTCAAGTAGCGCTGCGCCGCCTTTGTGTTTATTTACGGTTTTGGCAGGGCAACCGAAATTAATGTCAATTCCAGCGGCACCGTATTCAACAGCTTGATGTGCATTTTCAGCCATCCACTGAGGATCTTGACCTAATAATTGAACATGAACACGTGTACCTGAACGGGTATGAGATTGCCTACGAAGCTCTGGACACAGTCTATGAAATACTTTGCTTGGTAATAATTGACTAGTAACGCGGACAAACTCAGTAACACAGAGATCGTAATCGTTTATCTCTGTGAGGATTTCACGCATTACATGGTCTAATACACCTTGCATTGGGCCAAGAACTACTCGCATTGCCGCTTCACTCTCATATTTAGGAGGCGAGATTGTAGTCATCGCTAAGTCACTTGTCACTATGTTCTGATAAATTTTGTGTTGAGGAAAGGCCTGTAACTTGGTGACGAGTTCGCTATAATCGCGTGATATTTATGTCTAATGGTAGTCCCTTTCTTTATGAATTATTCTTTGCTCGTCACTGATTCTACAGTCTTCAAACATTCATCCCAGTTTTTAGAAGGGGCCATTTTGGCGTCCAATATGGCGATAAAGCCGATGCTAATTGAGCAATGGCTTATTGAATTACTTGATGAAAACTCGGAATTGGTCCCAATTGTTGAGGCTCAGTTTCACCAACAATATGCACTGTTAATGTCAAATAGCTATCAGACATCATCATTGGTTAGCGGTGACAGTGGTGAGCAACTTAGCCAGTTTGCTCAAGGTTTTCTCAGTGTTTGGCAACATATTGAAGCACAATGGTTGGATGTTGCGCTCACCGATGGCTCAGAAAGAATGTTGCAAGCATTGCTCACTACCATGATGTTGGCCATGGATGAAGAGAGTACCAAACAAAGTATGATAGAAGCGGGTATTGCAAATCCTCCACAATTAAGTGCAATGGTCGAAAATCTTGACCTAATGATTAGTGACGTAGCTAATGCCGCCAACGACTTTCAAGTTGGTGACAAATCAATGAAGGTAAATCCTTATAAAACAGTAGGCCGCAACGACCCATGTCCTTGTAATAGTGGTAAGAAATATAAGCAATGCTGTTTAAAGTAGAACTTTACACAGAATCTGTTTTCCAACATAACGATGACAACTAAACGATCAAGAGCTCATATAACAAGGCCTTAGTATTTGGCTTAGGAGAAAACAATGAAAAAGTGGTTAGCTTTATTAATAGTGAGCTGCTCAGCACTTGCAAGCCCTAAACAGGAATTGTCGCAACGCTTGACCTTAAACGAAGGATTCAGTGCTCAGTTTGAACAAGTGGTAAAAGATGCGGATGGAGCAGTCATTAGTGAAGGGTCTGGAAAGGTTGATATTAGCCGCCCAAGTTTGTTCCGTTGGGAAACATTTCTACCAGATGATAATGTGATTGTTTCGGATGGTGAAACCGTATGGTATTACAGCCCTTTTGTTGAGCAGGTTTCTGTTTATACGCAGGAACAAGCGGCGGGTCAGACACCATTTGTGTTGCTAACCCGGAATGAAGAGCAAGATTGGAACCAATATGATGTTACCCAAAGCGGTGATGTGTTTACGTTAAAACCGGTAGCCGCAGACAGCACGCAAGGGAGTTTTATTATTGCGATCGATGACAGTGGTAAGGTTATGGGTTTCGATATTCTTGAACAGGATGGTCAAAACACCACCTTTTCGTTTAATAACGTAAAAATAATGGTGCCAGATAGATCTTTGTTTACATTTAAAGTGCCGCAAGGCGTTGAAATCGATGACCAACGTAACTAATTTTATGCGATTAACGGTGACTCGTGAGTAATTTAAGCCTCGACTTTTCAGACGATCAAGATTTTAGACCTCTAGCGGCGAGAATGAGGCCTGCAACAATAGTTCAGTATATCGGTCAAGCTCATATTCTTGCCGAAGGAAAGCCTTTACGTCGTGCCTTAGAGCAAGGTCAACTCCACTCTATGATTCTTTGGGGACCTCCGGGTACCGGAAAAACGACATTAGCAGAGTTAGCTGCCTCGTATGCGAATGCCAAAGTTGAGCGTATTTCAGCGGTAACGTCTGGAGTGAAAGATATTCGAGCTTCAATCGAAAAGGCGAGGAGTAATAAGCTTGCTGGATTTCGAACAATTTTATTTGTCGATGAGGTGCATCGTTTTAACAAATCTCAACAAGACGCTTTTCTTCCACATATCGAAGATGGCACCGTTACGTTTGTTGGAGCCACTACAGAAAATCCATCGTTTGAATTAAATAATGCTTTGTTATCTAGAGCACGAGTCTACAAGTTAACATCCTTATGCAATGAGGATATTCAAGCAACCTTGGTGCAGGCGATTACCGATCCAGATCGTGGTTTGGGAAACGTTAAAGCAGAGTTTCATTCTGATGTGATTGCGAGATTATCTGAACTGGTGAATGGCGATGCACGGATGGCGTTGAATTATCTCGAACTGCTCTATGATATGGCCTCAGAAAATGAGTCTGGTGAAAAGCAGATAGATCTTCCCTTATTGGCAGAAGTCTCCGGTGAACGTTTGGCTCGCTTCGATAATAAAGGTGATGTTTGGTACGATTTAATTTCTGCTGTTCATAAATCGATCCGAGGTTCAAGCCCCGATGGCGCGCTGTATTGGATAGCGAGAATGATTACCGCTGGGTGTGATCCTTTGTATATTGCTCGGCGTCTGTTGGCGATTGCTTCGGAAGACATTGGTAATGCAGATCCCAAAGCGATGCAAGTTGCGTTATCTGCATGGGATTGTTTTCAACGTTTGGGCCCAGCAGAAGGAAATCGAGCTATTGCTCAAGCTGCAGTGTATTTGGCTTGTGCTCCCAAAAGTAACGCCGTTTACGATGCTTGGAAGCAGGCGTTGCGCGATGCGAAAAATGAGCCTGACTATGAAGTTCCTCATCATTTACGTAATGCACCAACCAGTTTAATGAAAGATATGGGATACGGTGAAGAGTATCGCTATGCCCACAATGAACCTGGAGCGTATGCCGCCGGCGAGAAATATCTTCCACCTGAAATGGACGGAACTCATTACTATCAACCAACGAATCGTGGCTTAGAGATTAAAATAGGCGAAAAGTTAGACTATTTAGCTAATTTAGATGCAAAAAGCCCGCAAAAGCGCTATGAAAAATAGTGGCTTTTCGCTATCGTTTACCTTTCCATATTTATCCCGCTCTCGGACCTAATTTTAATCGTTCGAAAAGCGTATTTTTTAATCAAGAGACACAGGATTAGCAATGCTGGATTCTAAATTACTTCGTACTGAACTGGACGAAACTGCTGCAAAACTCGCACGTCGTGGCTTCGCTCTCGACGTAGAGACCATTCGTCAATTAGAAGACAAACGTAAATCGATTCAAATCGAAGTTGAAAATTTACAATCCACACGCAACTCCATCTCGAAGCAGATCGGCCAATTGATGTCGAAAGGCGATAAAGCGGGCGCGGAAGAAGTTAAAAGTCAGATTGGTTCACTTGGAAGTGATTTGGAAAGTAAGAAAGCGGCGTTAGTCGAACTGCAAGGTCAGATTGACGAACTTACGTTGTCTGTTCCAAATATCCCATCTGACGATGTGCCCGATGGTAAAAGCGAAGATGACAACGTAGAAATCTCTCGTTGGGGCGAGCCTAAATCATATGACTTTGAAGTAAAAGATCATGTCGATCTTGGTGAGCTCGCAGGTGGTTTAGATTTCGCCAGTGCCACGAAAATTACTGGCGCACGTTTTATCGTAATGAAAGGTAAATTTGCTCGTTTACATCGTGCAATTGCACAATTTATGTTGGATCTACACACCGACCAACATGGTTATCTAGAGCTGTATGTCCCTTACTTAGTGAATTCCGATAGTCTATTTGGCACGGGGCAGTTACCTAAATTTGGTAAAGACTTATTCCATACCGAACCGCTAGTTGAAAAAGTTAACGATGAAGAGCCTCGTCGCTTGTCATTGATTCCTACGGCAGAAGTTCCGGTGACAAATCTCGTTCGTAATGAAATTGTCGATGAAGCTGATTTACCATTAAAAATGACCGCACATACGCCGTGTTTCCGCTCTGAAGCTGGATCTTACGGCCGTGATACTCGTGGTCTGATTCGGATGCATCAATTCGATAAAGTGGAATTGGTCCAGATTACCAAACCTGAAGATTCTATGGCGGCGCTTGAAGAGTTAACAGGGCACGCTGAGAAAGTGCTGCAATTGCTTGAACTTCCATATCGAAAAGTGGTGTTATGTACTGGTGATATGGGCTTCGGTGCGTGTAAAACTTACGACTTGGAAGTTTGGGTTCCTGCACAAGAGACCTACCGTGAGATTTCATCATGTTCAAATATGTGGGATTTCCAGGCGCGTCGAATGCAAGCGAGATTCCGCCGTAAAGGTGAGAAGAAACCTGAGCTGTTACATACATTGAACGGTTCTGGTCTTGCGGTCGGTCGTACGATGGTGGCGATACTAGAAAACTATCAACAAGCGGATGGCCGTATAGAAATTCCTCAAGTACTTCAAAAGTATATGGGTGGCGCGACTCATATTGGCTAACATTTAACCTTGGTTATTTAAAAAAGCCTGGAGAAATCTAGGCTTTTTTTGTGCATAATGTCACAAATAGGCTGGCAGCAACCTTTTTTATGTTGGCGGTAATGAGTATGGAATATAGGTTAGGTGATGAGTAAATCAAACAACACGACTGATGCTTTAGCTAACGGCAGCGATAGTTTTACGCCACACGATAAGTTTTACGACAACGCTCCAGTTGTCGATCAATCTCGATTAGGTAAAGCAGATAAAAATGGGTATGTTTATTTAGTTGGCGCTGGCCCAAGTGATCCTGACTTACTAACGGTGAAAGCTCTGCGTGTCATTCAGAACGCAGATGTTGTGGTTTATGACCGTCTTGTTGGGCGCGAGATTCTAGAGTTAGCGAACCCTAATGCAGATATGATCTATGTCGGTAAACGCTGTGGTCAGGCGAGCATGAAACAGGAAGCAATCAGTCAATTGATTGTCGACTTCGCTCTACAAGGAAAAACCGTTGCTCGTTTAAAAGGAGGCGACCCTTTTATTTTTGGTCGTGGTGGCGAAGAAGCACTATTACTTGTCGACAACCAAATTCAGTACGAAGTCGTTCCAGGAATCACGGCGGCAGTCGGGTGCGCGTCGAGTGCATTAATCCCATTGACACATAGAGAGGTCTCTCGGAGCGTAACATTGATTACGGGCACGGTTGTAACCGGAGCATTACCAGCATGGGCTGGTCTAGTTGAGAACGGTCAAACTCTGGTTTTTTATATGGGACTGGAGAACTCATCGGTAATTCAAGGTGGCTTAATAGGTGCTGGGTTATCCAGTGATACGCCTGTCGCCATTGTCGGTAAAGGCTGCAGTCGAGATCAAGAAGTCTATACCTTTACAATCGCAGAGCTAACGTCCAAAGCGACAGAGTTAAAAGGACTGAGTCCTGCTTTGATTATTATGGGTGATGTTGTAAAACTAAGAGAACAATTAATGATAACAGCCAGTAGCGTGAATATATCGACACTGAGCTAGTTGAATCGAGGAAAGTGATGAGTTCAATTTTAGAGTGTATTCGTACGGTAGGTCGTGGGGAGCGGGGGAAAAAGCCACTCAACTTTGACCAAGCTTATAAAGTCATGGATGAATATCTTGACGGCAAGATTGGTGATGACCAAATGGCGATGTTGATGATGCTCATTCGAGTTCAAAATGAAACTAAAGAAGAGATTGCAGGTTTCGTTAAAGCCTTCCAAAGCCGTGTCCCTAACCTTGGTGCCGAAATAGACTGGCCATGTTACGCAGGTAAGCGCGAGGCAGCAGGCCAGCCTTGGCATTTACTCGCTGCAAAAATACTCGCAGACAATGGGCACAAAGTCTTATTACATGGCTTCTCTGAACCTGATTCTGGTCGTTTACATGCCGAACACTATTTAGACGTAGTGGGTGTTAAACGAGCGAAATCAATCGAAGAAGCTAGTACTTTACTCAATGAACATAACGTTGCGTATTTAGCCTTAGAAACCTTCGCGCCTCAAGCGAGATCTATGATAGCTTGGAAGGCAAGGTATGGTTTACGTACACCTATCAATACCGTGGTAAGAGCGCTTAATCCGGGCGGTGCGGAAATTGGTGTTCGTGGTAGCTTTCACCCTGGATTCCAACAATTGCATGCCGATGTTGAACAAGAGATAGGGCTGACTTCACATGCTGTTATTTCTTATAAGGGCGTAAGTGGCGAATCGGAATATAACCCTAAAGTGAGCCAAACAGTTTGGTTAAGTCACAAAGAAGGGGTTGATTCTCATTATTGGCCAGAGCTATATGACTCAGAGTTAGTTTTGCCGACTTTTTGTCCTTTTGCAACTGCATCAGAAGATCAGGTATTAATGGCGAATACTGTCGTAGCTAGTATTGCAGCAGTATTATTCGCCCGTAATCAAGATCGCCAAAAGTCAATTGAACTGGCAACGTCGTGGTGGCGCACCTATTGCAGCTAACTTATTGAAAATTATTTAATAATAATTTTCAACGTGATTGGCACGTTCCTTGAATTATTTCTTGTTGTCGAATAGGTCAAACAAGGAATGATTATGACTCATTTTAGTTCAAACGATGTGGTTGTCTTGTGCTCTGATGATCAAGCTGAGCTGCCATTGCTCTCTTCAAAATTAACGGCAGAGTTCGCAAAAGTTAAATGTGTATCTCTGCCTTTATTAGAGCTAACTCTAGATCAAAATCCAACTTCATTATTAGTCATCTCATGTCATAAGCCTACGGCTGAACTCAGCTACTTTCTCGATTACTGCTCTCTAAATCAAGTTCCCGTTGTTGTACTTCTTAAAGACGTTAATTCAAATTATATCAAAATGTTAAATGGATTTGAGCGAGTGGTACTACTACCATTTTCAGCCGTTGACTCACTCATTCCGATGCTCATTCATGCTAAGCAAGTCAGTGATAATGCGGCAGAAACGGCCAGAGAAATTGCTCAACTTAAACGTAAGCTTGAAGATAGAAAATGGGTTGAGAAAGCAAAGGGTCTATTAATGAAAGTTCATTCAATTGATGAACCTGAAGCCTACCAAGCACTTCGCTCCTCTGCGATGAAGAGTAGTCAACCTATGGGGCTTATCGCTAAAAATGTGGTAAATACCTTTGAACTCACCAATTAGAGTTACTACCACTTAAGGGTTAGCTTGGTTTTTTTTCTATGGTGCAGCATGCACACTCAAAATAAGCAATAGAATATCAACGAAGTTAGTTCCTCCTTAACTATTTGAATTATATAGATATATAAACTTGGCATGGTACTTGGATTAAATAAAACACAGTTAAAAAATTAATTGCATTGAAAGCGGTCCTATGGGATAGCACGAGAAATTATCAACGGCGGTAATTTTCAGATGAAATAATGATGTGATTAAGACAATTAGAATTTTTAGAAAGCAATGGCGCTTCTGTAGGTTTCTACAGTGGCGCTTTTTTATTTAAAGTAAAGGGAGTTTACAAATGCAGTCGAAAAAACAGTGGTTAAAAAGTGTTGCACTTGCAGTAGCCGTTATCTCTTCTCCGGCATGGGCAGAGCTCGGGGAAGCAGAGAAAGAAGATCTGAAATTTGGGTTTATCAAACTGACTGATATGGCACCTTTAGCGGTTGCTTATGAAAAAGGATTCTTCGAGGACGAAGGGCTGTATGTTGAGATTGAAGCACAGGCTAACTGGAAAGTACTGCTAGACCGAGTGATTGACGGGCAATTGGATGGTGCACATATGCTAGCCGGCCAACCGTTAGGCGCAACAATTGGTATAGGTACCCAAGCAGACATTATTACGGCCTTTAGTATGGATTTGAATGGTAATGGTATTACAGTTTCCAATGATGTGTGGGAAGAAATGAAGCCGCATATTCCAAAACAAGCTGATGGGAAACCCGTTCACCCAATTAAGGCAGATGCGCTTAAGCCAGTTGTAGAGCGTTATCAATCTGAAGGAAAACCGTTCAACATGGGCATGGTATTCCCAGTATCGACTCACAACTATGAGTTACGTTATTGGTTAGCGGCTGGTGGTATTAAACCAGGTTTTTATGACCCAGCAAATGGCGATAACAGTGGCCAAAATGATGCGGATGTTCTTCTTAGTGTAACACCACCACCTCAAATGCCAGCCACAATGGAAGCCGGAACCATCAAAGGCTACTGTGTGGGTGAACCGTGGAACCAACAAGCGGTATTTAAAGGCATCGGCGTTCCAGTGGTTACAGACTACGAAATTTGGAAAAACAACCCTGAAAAAGTATTCGGTGTATCACAAGGGTGGGCTGACAAGTACCCGAACACTCATATTCGTGTCGTGAAAGCAATGATTCGAGCGGCGCATTGGTTGGATGACAATAATAATGCGAACCGTCCAGAAGCGGTAGAAATTCTTGCTAAGAGTGCTTATGTCGGAGCGGATGCAGAAGTTATCGCTAACTCAATGACAGGTACTTTTGAATACGAAAAAGGCGACAAACGTGATGTGCCAGATTTCAACGTATTCTTCCGTCACAACGCCACTTATCCATATTTCAGTGACGCGATTTGGTACTTAACGCAAATGCGCCGTTGGGGACAAATTGCGGAAGCGAAGGATGATAGCTGGTACATGGATATAGCGAAAAAAGTATATCGCCCAGATATCTACATGCAGGCAGTAGATTCGTTGATTGAAGATGGTGCGTTAAGTGCCGATGATTTCCCTGGAATTAAAGATGTGGATGGATTCCGCGGACCTCAACAACACTTTATCGACAATATCGTTTATGACGGTCGTGAACCAAACGCGTATTTAGCGAAGTTTGATATCGGTCTAAAGGGTAAATAATCGTTCAGTATGGCGTAAGCTCGGTGTGATGTTCACACCGAGCCTAAATACCAGGTTATCGCTTGTTTGATAACCGAGGAGAAAAATTATGACGAGTAATGTAATTTCGCTAATTCCAAGCCGCGCTCAAGTGGCAAATCGTTCAAAAATTATTTTGATGCCGTTGATTGGTATCCTTGTATTTTTAATGTTCTGGCATATAGGTGCGCAAAGTGTTCAAACATCTCTGGGGGCTTTGCCAGGACCGGTTCAAACCTATGAACAATTTACAAATTTGGTAGATGAACATCTGGAAGAGCGTGAGAAAGCGGTGGCGTTTGTTGAGCGGCAAGAAAAACGCAATGCGGCGAAACTCGCGAAAAACCCAGACGCAAAAGTAAAAATTCGTGCTTATACCGGTAAACCTACCTTTTTTGATCAGATAGGAACGAGCTTGTTTACTGTCGCCGCTGGATTTGTTTTAGCATCAATCATTGCGATTCCATTAGGGATACTCTTAGGCCTTAATTCAGTTTTATATCAGGCGTTTAACCCAATAATTCAAATATTAAAACCAGTATCGCCATTAGCCTGGCTGCCGATTGTAACCATGGTTGTTAGTGCGACGTATATTAGTGATGACCCATTATTTGCTAAATCATTTGTAACATCACTGTTTACCGTTGCGCTTTGTAGCCTCTGGCCAACTTTGATCAATACAGCCGTTGGCGTAACAAGTGTTGATGAAGATTTGGTTAATGTAAGTAAAGTGTTACGCCTTTCATGGTGGAAACATATTACAACGATAGTACTACCGTCGGCCGTTCCAATGATCTTTACCGGACTACGTCTTTCATTAGGTATTGCATGGATGGTTCTGATTGCCGCAGAAATGCTGGCACAAAACCCAGGCTTAGGAAAATTTGTCTGGGATGAATTCCAAAACGGAAGCTCTGCATCACTAGGTCGAATTATGGTAGCGGTCATTACTATCGGTTTCATAGGTCTATTACTTGACCGAGGCATGCTCTACTTACAAAAGTGGTTGTCTTGGAACAAAAAACAAGAATTACGCTAATTAGGAGCAATTATCATGTCTAAATGTATGGTTGAACTAACTCAATTGGGTATGCGCTTTCCAACGCCGCAAGGAGACTTTGTGGCACTAAAGAACGTTAATTTTCAAATTCAGCAAGGCGAGTTTGTCTCTTTGATTGGTCACTCCGGTTGTGGTAAATCTACAGTGCTTAATCTAGTGGCCGGCCTACTGAATCCAACAGACGGTGGCGTGATCGTTGATGGGAAGGAAGTCGATGGTCCAGGCCCTGAACGTGCGGTTGTATTTCAGAACCACTCTTTATTGCCATGGTTAACGGTGTATCAAAATGTCGAGCTTGCGGTTAAGCAAATTGCCAAGGGAAAATCTAAACAATGGGTTCGTGAGCAAACGGATCACTATTTAGATTTAATCAATATGGTTCATGCAAAAGATAAACGTCCTGATGAAATTTCTGGTGGTATGAAACAGCGGGTTGGAATTGCTAGAGCGTTAGCACTCCAGCCAAAAGTATTATTAATGGATGAACCTTTTGGCGCGCTGGATGCGTTAACCCGAGCGCATTTGCAAGATTCACTGATGAAAATTCAAGCCGATTTAAATAATACAGTCATCATGATTACACACGATGTTGATGAAGCCGTATTACTTTCAGATAAGATTGTCATGATGACCAATGGCCCAGCGGCGACGATTGGTGAAGTGTTGGACATTAATCTTCCACGTCCGCGTAACCGTGTTGAATTAGCCGATGATGTTGAGTACCAGAGGTGTCGTCAATCAGTATTACGTTTCCTATATGAAAAGCATTCTAATCCAGCAAGTACGAGTGAAAAGAAAGCGGAGAACGAATCTAAAGTTACACAGATTGCATAAATTTTAACAACAATGTCATGCCTAATATTAGGCTCCTGTTTGACCACGCTTATGCGTGGTCTTTTTTGTCGTTATGGTTTGTCGTAGTCTGAATGCTAAAGGAAAAACACAACTCAGATAGAGGGTTAATCGAGAAACAGCTCATCATACTGCAATGCGTGTTCAACAACATTAATCAGGTGATGAAGATCTTCCCGAGAAGTAATATAAGGCGGCATCATATAAATAAGTTTACCGAACGGTCGAATCCATACCCCATTTTCGACAAAAAATGCCTGAATTGCTACCATATCAACAGGATTGTGCGTCTCAATCACGCCAATTGCTCCAAGCCAACGCACCGCTTTCACTCGTGTCTGAGAGCTTAATTGAGGCAAACGTTCTGCAAAGATAGATTCAATAGCACTGACTTGGTTTTTCCAATTCCCTTGCGCAATCAGTTTTAAACTGGCACTCGCAACAGCGCAGGCTAATGGGTTTCCCATAAATGTTGGACCATGCATAAAGCATTGTGCTTCGCCGCTGCAGACTGTATCGGCCACCGATTTGGTAGTTAATGTTGCTGCCAGCGTCATATAGCCACTGGTTAAGGCTTTACCGACACACAAAATATCGGGTTTAATGTCGGCATGTTCACACGCGAACAATTTTCCAGTTCGACCAAACCCAGTCGCAATTTCATCAACAATTAATAGTAAACCATATTGGTCACACAGTTGGCGTACAGCTCTTAGGTAATTGGGATGATAGATTCTCATTCCGCCAGCCCCTTGTACGATAGGCTCTAAAATGATGGCTGCGATCTCTTGGTGATGGCTTTCGAGCGCCGCTTCCAATGGCTTGATTTCGTTGTCGTTCCATTGCTCATGGAAGCCAACTGTCGGTGATTCGACAAAAATATGCTTAGGTAAAAAACCTTTATAAATCTTGTGCATAGAGTTTTCAGGATCAGTTACAGACATAGCTGCAAAGGTGTCACCATGATAGCCGTGGCGTAACGTCAAAAATGTCGATCGGTTTTCCGTACGAGCATGCCAATATTGCAGAGCCATTTTCAAGGCAACTTCAACCGAAACTGATCCTGAGTCGGCCAAAAAGACGTGATGTAGATTGCTTGGTGCGAGTTCAAGTAGCTGTTTACACATCTCAATAGCTGGTTGGTGTGTTAATCCTCCAAACATCACATGAGACATTTTATCGATTTGGTCATGAGCGGCTTGGTTTAAAACTGGGTGAGAATATCCATGAATCGCTGCCCACCATGATGACATTCCATCAATCAACTCTTCGCCTGTTTCAAGGTGCAAACGATTAGATTTAGCATGACTTACTGGGTAGCAGGGTAGTGGTTCAATAGTTGATGTATAAGGATGCCACATATGGTCTCGGTCAAATTGCAAATCTATATTGGTCATTAATTCACCAGTTGTAAACTTATCGTGTCAGGTTTGGTTGACAGTTTACTGCCTTCGAGTAGACTAACCAAGTATAAATGTGAGCAATTATAAAAAAGGAATCATTGTGGAAACTCGCCATAACTGGACCATAAGTGACGTTAACGCACTACTTGAAAAGCCATTTATGGATTTGTTGTTTGAAGCACAGCAGGTCCATCGTCAATACCAGCAACACAATTACGTTCAAGTTAGTACTTTGCTCTCAATTAAAACTGGCGCGTGTCCAGAAGACTGTAAATACTGCCCGCAAAGTGCGCACTATCGTACGGATGTTGATAAAGAACGCTTAATGGAAGTAGAGCGAGTGTTAGATGCTGCTCAAAAGGCAAAAACTTCAGGTTCAACTCGCTTTTGCATGGGAGCTGCATGGAAGAACCCTAAAGAGCGCGATATGCCACTGTTAAAAGAAATGATTTCTGGTGTTAAAGATCTCGGACTTGAAACCTGTATGACTCTAGGCATGCTAACACCGAATCAAGCTAAAGATCTCTCTGACGCAGGTTTGGATTATTACAACCATAACTTAGATACTTCTCCAGAGTTTTACGGAAATATCATTACTACTCGCACCTATCAAGATCGTTTAGACACACTTTCGCATGTGCGAGATGCTGGGATGAAAATTTGCTCTGGTGGCATTATTGGAATGGGCGAAAGCACCAATGACCGAGCTGGATTATTGTGTGAATTGGCTAACTTACCGGTTCCACCTGAGAGTGTTCCTATCAATATGCTAGTAAAAGTTAAAGGTACACCGCTTGAAGAAGTAGATGATGTTGAGTCTTTTGATTTTATCCGCCTAATCGCGGCAGCACGCATAATGATGCCTCAATCAGCTGTACGTTTGTCGGCTGGTCGTGAGCAAATGAATGAGCAGATGCAAACACTTTGCTTCATGGCTGGTGCCAATTCCATCTTCTACGGCTGTAAACTACTCACGACCCCAAACCCTGCTGAAGATAGCGATATGATGTTATTTAAAAAATTGGGTATTAATAGTCAGCAAGTCGTGCAGAAACCTGATGAAATCCAAGAAAATGAACTACTAGATAAAGTTGTTGAACGTGTCGCCGCTCGTCCTACTAAAGACGACAAATTTTACGATGCCAGCATTTAGCTCTAGGATTGACCAAGCCTTGAGTTCACGACAAAATCAAGGCTTAACCCGTAATCTTGTCCCTATTTTAGCTGGTAACCAAGTTGAGATTGAACACAACGGTAAACGTTTTCTCAATTTCTCGAATAACGATTACTTAGGGCTGGCGAATGATCCAGAACTGATTGGGCATTGGCAAAAGGGGTTATCTTTATATGGCGCGGGCAGTGCCGCTTCACCTCTAGTCACCGGTTTTTGTTCCGCCCACAAAAATCTTGAAACCCAACTGTGCGAATGGTTGGGGTTTGAGCGCGCGATTTTGTTTAACTCCGGTTACAGTGCCAATCAGGCCGTTTTATTTACCTTACTTGAACAAGGCGATCATTTACTGCAAGACAAACTGAATCATGCTTCGTTAATGGAGGCTGGTATGTTATCTCCTGCATCGATGAGACGTTTTAAGCATAACAGCGTTGAGCACTTAACAAGTTTAGTTAATCCAGATATTGAAACGCTAATCGTCACTGAAGGTGTCTTCAGTATGGACGGTGACCGATCCCCTTTAGGTGATATCGCTCAGTTGGTGAATGCGAAATCGAATTGTGCATTGATGGTTGATGATGCTCACGGTGTTGGAATTATAGGTAATGAAGGACAGGGAAGTTGTTATCAAGCAGGTGTTACACCCGATATTTTAGTGGTTACCTTTGGCAAAGCGTTTGGTATGTCTGGGGCTGCGATCTTGTGTAGTGAATCGATGGGGGATTTTCTAACTCAGTTTGCCCGTCATCACATCTATTCAACCGCAATGCCTCCTTCTCAGGCTTATGCCCTTTCTCATGCTATTTATATGATACAGACGCAACATTGGCGCAGGGAAAAGCTTGCCGAATTGGAAACCGAGTATCAACACAGAGTTGGGCATTTTTCTCAATTTGTTGAAACATCAACTCCAATTAAACCGCTGATTATTGGTGATACTCAAAAGGTAATGAACGCAGCCTTAGCGATGAAACAAAATGGTATTTGGGTAACAGCGATTCGCCCGCCGACGGTGCCGATAAATAGCGGCAGGTTGAGAATTACTTTAACCGCGAATCATTCTAAGGAGCAGGTAACAACCTTATGTCGAACATTGAGCCATGTGTTGGAGACACGACTATGATGGACCTTAATCATACCTACATCGATAGCGCAGTGTGTAAGAAGTCGATTGCCGCAGCCTTTGGCCGTGCTGCGTCAAGTTATGATAATCATGCAAAATTTCAGCGTAATGTTGGTTATCAACTGCTTGATCTAATGCCTCAATCATTATGTGGTAAACGAGTCCTCGATCTTGGATGTGGAACCGGCTATTTTTCACAACGCTTATTAGAACGTGGTGCAGAAGTTGTCTGTGGCGATATTTCTGTTGAAATGCTTGAACAAGCACGCCTTCGCTGCGGGACGAATAACGTAACTTACTCATTGTGTGATGCTGAAGCGATGAACTTTGCTGATGACAGTTTTGATTATGTGTTTAGCAGCCTCGCTCTTCAATGGTGTGATGATCTGTCGGCACCACTTGCAGAAATCAAGCGCATTATTAAACCTGAAGGAGTTGGATATTTTACGACATTACTTGACGGTTCATTAATTGAACTCTCACAAGCGTGGAGCAAAGTTGATTCATATCAACACGTCAATCGGTTTATCTCACGCAATAGGGTAAAACTTGCGTTAGCGCAATCTGAGGTTTCGTCTCATCATCTATCCTTGCAAACTATTACGCAGCGGTATTCTAGTGCGTTGGCGTTGATGAAGGACCTTAAAGGTATTGGGGCAACTCATATTCAAGCGCGTCCAAAAGGGCTTTTTACTCGAGAAACTCTCGACAAAGTCGAATTAGAATATCGTGCAATTAGTGGTAATGAAGACTTTCTTCCTGCCACCTATCAAGTCTGTTTTGGGATGTTACAACCATGATTAATACGTTTTTTATTGCTGGTACGGATACTGATGTTGGTAAGACAGTTGCATCTAAAGCGATTTTACAAGCTTTAGCAGATAATGATCTTTCAACTATAGGTTATAAGCCTGTCGCAGCCGGCAGCGAGAAAACGGAATTTGGATTCCGAAACTCAGATGCTATTCATTTGATTCGAACTGCGACATGTGAGCGCCCATATAATGAAATCAACCCCTATGCTTTAGAATTGGCCGCGTCTCCTCATATCGCGGCCAAGCATGAAAATGTAGAAATTGACTTTGAATTGCTAAGTACAAAATTGCATAAGCATCAAGAAAAAGCCGATGTAGTATTAGTCGAAGGCGCTGGAGGCTGGCGTGTCCCAGTTTCTGACGATGACTTCTTATCCAGTTGGGTTAAAAAAGAGAAACTTCCTGTTGTTTTGGTCGTTGGGATCCAATTAGGATGCTTGAGTCATGCTCGCTTGACAGCAGAAGCCATTCGTAATGACGGCCTTGAAATAGTTGGTTGGGTCGCCAATAGAATTAATCCAGGTACTGAGCATTATGCTGAATTGATAACCATGTTAGGGACGACAATTAATGCCCCAAAGATTGGAGAAATTCCTTATATACCGAGTGCCAAACGTTCAGATTTAGGTCGCTATATCGATCTGACGCCTGTATTAAATGGCTAAAGCAAATATCCAGTCAAATTAAATGCATGAAGAACAAAAAACGCAGCCAATTGAGGCTGCGTTTTTTATTAAATTTTTTTAATCTAAAGTATTATTCATCAAAACAAAGAATAGAAGGAGTTGGCTGTTCTAATCCTAACTGCTCTTTGGCTTGCTCCTCGGTAAGTCCGAGGTGGAAACACAGAAGATCGATAGCCATTTGATAGTCCTTTGCTTCTACCATTTTGAATTCCTTTTATTAGACGTAGTTATACATGTCATGCTGTTAGATATTTTAACAATGATAACAAGATTATAACGTCGTTCAATACTACCATAGTCTAACAAGAAAGCGCTTTGCTGGTGCTAGACATCAAATGTTGCAATTTAGCGCTTAACCTTAATTTTGAAATAGACGATTATATTCGTTAGTAGTAAGTAACGTTTCAGATTTGAGTAAGTCAATTTTCTTTATGGAGTCGTGTTAATGAAGCGAATAGTATTATTTTTGATTACCAATTTAGCGGTAATTTTGGTGCTTAGCGTTGTATTGAACATTGTATATGCATTTACTGGAATTCAACCAGGTAGTTTGTCTGGCTTATTAATTTTGGCGGCAGTATTTGGGTTTGGCGGTTCGTTTATATCTCTGTTGATGTCGAAATCAATTGCACTTCGCTCTGTCGGTGGGGTGGTTATTGAGAGTCCACGTAACGAAACAGAACATTGGTTATTGGAAACGGTTCGTAATCAAAGCAAGCAAGTGGGTGTAGGAATGCCTACGGTAGCAATCTACGATTCCGGTGATATAAATGCATTTGCTACAGGTGCAAAACGCGATGCGTCATTGGTCGCGGTGTCTACTGGACTGCTTCATAATATGACACGCGATGAAGCGGAAGCGGTACTGGCTCATGAGATGAGTCATATTGCGAATGGTGATATGGTAACGATGACCTTGCTGCAAGGGGTAGTGAATACCTTTGTTATCTTCCTTGCTCGTGTTGTTGCTGGAATTGTTTCATCGAGAGATTCAGATGAAGGCCAGCAATCAGGAGGAATGGCGTATTTCATGGTTTCTATGGCTCTGGAGTTGGTGTTTGGATTTTTGGCGAGTTTCATCACTATGTGGTACAGCCGCCGTCGAGAATTTTATGCGGATGCAGGCGCGGCACAAATGGTGGGTAAACATAAAATGATTGCTGCACTTGAGCGTCTCAAGGTTGGACATGAATCTCAATTGGAAGGTTCTATGATGGCATTCGGTATCAATGGAAAGCGTTCGATGACCGAGTTACTGATGAGTCATCCACCGCTTGATAAGCGTATACAAGCACTTATAAATAGTTAAGCGAATAATTTTCATTCTAAAGCCACCGACCTTCGGTGGCTTTTTTGATCATCATCATTCTGCCTTCCATATGAAATTAGTAACAAATAATAATGGTACGCAAGTTAAGTGTTGTTACTTTGTTAAAACTCTACTATCTTATGTTGTACAGATAAATTTATTGTACAATTAATTTTATTGGAGTCGCTGGATGAAAGTGGATAGCTATAGTCAAGAACTGGCTCTTTTTGTTAGCACCTATTCTAATTTGAATACTCAGTCCTTAGAGCGATTAGGAGAGGTCTATCATGAGAATATACGATTTGAAGATCCAGCACATCAAATTGAGGGCCTAGACAACCTTATCGCATATTTTCAATCGATGCTTTTAAACACCCACTATTGCCACTTTGACATACATTCAGCGGACCAAATTGAGAATCGCTGTTACCTAATTTGGAACATGAACTTTTCTCACCCCAAATTGAATAATGGCAAAGAGATTTCAGTTCCAGGTATGAGTTACATCGAATTTGACCAAGAAAAAGTAAGTTATCACCGTGACCACTTTGATCTTGGTTGCATGGTGTACCAACACATTCCAGTGCTTCGACAAGCTGTAAATATGGTGAAGAGGAGGTTAGCGCAATGACCTTGGCCACAAAAACAGTTGTGATAACCGGAGCTTCATCAGGTATTGGAGCCCAATTAGCACGAGATTATGAAGCAGAAGGATGGAATGTCATCGCGTGCGGCAGAAGCTTAGAAAAATTGAAAGTGGCATTAGGTGCATCTTCATCTTTTACCTTTTTAGAATTCGATGTCAGTGATAAGCAGGAAGTTCAGCGACAACTTCAAGGGATTGACCAGACACCTTGCCTATGGATATTTAATGCGGGCAGTTGTGAATATATTGATAATGGCGTGCTTGATGTTGATTTAGTAAAGCGCGTATTTGATGTGAATTTTCAAGGTGTTGTTAACAGTCTTGCTGCATGTCAATCACGATTAAGGCCTAACGATCATGTTGCCATCGTTAGTTCTATTGCCGGTGTTGTCGCCTTACCGAGAGCGGAAGCTTACGGTGCCTCAAAAGCAGCGATCAACTATTTTTTAGAGTCGTTAGCATTAGATTGGCAAAACAAAGGCATAACATTATCGACAATTTATCCAGGCTTTGTAGAAACGCCATTAACAGATAAAAATGACTTTCCCATGCCGATGAAAGTCACAGTGCAACGCGCATCGTCTTCTATTAGGAAAGGATTACAACAGAGAAAATCGAAAATTTATTTTCCTATGTGTTTTACTTGGATTATTCGAATTATTTCGATATTACCGTACTCGTTGCGCAATCGAGTACTCGGTTCAATAGTGACAACGGAAAAGGTGTGATATGAAAATTGCAATTATTGGAAGTGGAATATCAGGCTTAACAAGTGCGTACTATTTGCATGAGAAACATGACATTACAGTTTACGAAGCAAATGATTATATTGGTGGGCATACTGCAACGGTCGATGTAGAGGTGGATAGTATTCAATACGCGATTGATACCGGATTTATTGTCTATAACGATCGCACATACCCAAATTTCATCAAGTTGATGAGCCAAATTGGTGTCAAAGGAAATGAAACAGAAATGAGTTTCAGTGTTCGTAATGACCAAACTGGGCTCGAATACAATGGGCATACTGTAACCACATTATTCGCCCAGAAGAAGAATTTATTCAAACCGTCATTTTATTCACTGATATTCGAAATACTTCGTTTTAATCGTTTGGCAAAAGCGCATGCGACTCAATCGGTTTCTGAAAGTTATACTCTAGGACATTTTTTGGACGACAATGCGTTTTCTTCTGCGTTTAATCAAAACTATATTCTCCCAATGGGGGCGGCGATATGGTCGTCAACCATGGCGGATATGCGAGCGTTTCCATTAGGCTTTTTTCTACGGTTTTTTCTAAATCATGGTTTGCTTGATGTCGTTAATCGGCCACAGTGGTATGTGATTGAAGGTGGGTCGCGAAGCTATATTGAACCATTAATCGCCGGATTCAAAGATAGGATACGATTGAACTCTCCTGTCACGCGAGTTACTCGAGATCAGAGTGGAGTAATGATTGAAAGTAACCATAATTTAGAGCAATACGACCAAGTAATATTTGCGTGCCACAGTGATCAAGCTCTATCAATGCTAGATGCTCCTAGCGAGCATGAGTCCTCAATATTGTCAGCAATTGAATATCAATCAAATGATGTAATTTTGCATACTGATGAACGTTTACTACCGAAGAGCAAAGCAGCATGGGCAGCATGGAACTACTGCATTGAACGTGGGAATGATGTTGATTTAGCCTCACCTTGTCTCACTTACGATATGAATATACTCCAGCATATCAAAAGTGATAAAACATTTTGTGTGAGCTTAAATAGCGTGGAGAAAATTAATCCAGAAAAAGTGTTACGCCGATTTAACTATCACCACCCTCTGTTTTCGATACCCGCAATCGAAGCGCAATCTAAACGATCTTTGATCAGTGGGATTAATAACACTTGGTACTGTGGAGCATATTGGCGCAATGGTTTCCATGAAGATGGTGTATGGAGCGCACTCGAAGTAGTGAAAAATATAAATTTGAGTTCTTCGAATGTTGATGACGGAGTGAGCTGAATGCGCAAAGAGATGGAATTAAACAGCCAACTCATGATTGGCACCATACGTCATCGTAGATTTAGGCCTCTAACACATACGTTAAGTTCGAGCTTATTCATGCCGTATATAGACTTAGATGAAATTGAACATTTGAGCAAAACGATTTGGGGGTTTGGAGAAAGGTGGTGGCATTGGGCGCGCTTTAAGCGGTCTGATTACGTCGGTGGTGGAGACATAAAACAGTCAATTATGGATAAGGTAACATCACTTGGGGGAGAACACTTGTCGAACCCGAAAGTGATGGCTCTTATCCATCTACGTTATTTGGGGGTGTACTTTAGTCCAGTCAATTTCTATTACATTTTTGATGGCAATGGCGAATGGCGATATTTACTTGCCGAAGTGAGTAACACACCTTGGAACCAGACGCACTATTACCTAGTGCCTGTTTATGATGGAGCGATTGATGACTACGAGCATAATAAAGCGTTTCATGTTTCTCCATTCAATCCTATTAATCAACGTTATTTATGGCGTGTGAAACCTGTGGAACGCAAACTGTTTGTTCACCTCGAATGCCATAAAGATGAAAAAGTGTTTGATGCGACATTGGTGATGAAAATGTCGTCTCTTTCCAGTAAAAGCCTCGTTTTATCATTACTTAAAACACCGATTATGGCAATTAAAGTCATTAGCAGTATTTATTGGCATGCCCTTGTTTTGTGGTGGAAGGGAGCGCCAATTTACGATCATACAACCAAAACTGACAGTCAAAGTAATTAGCCAAGGAGAATGACGATGAATGATACCCAATTGATCACTTCAGAATACCGTATTAGCCGTACTCAAAGTAGTGCACGTTCACTTGTGTTAAAACTGCTACATAATTTAACTATGGGTCAGTTAACGTTAGTCGAGCGTTTTCCAACGGGCGAGAGCTTTCACTTTGGCAATGAGAATAAAGCAGGGATTAGGGCTGGAATTGAAATTCTAGACCCAGAGTTTTATCTACGAGTACTTAGATCTGGAAGTATCGGTGCCGGCGAATCATATATTCAAGGAGAGTGGACAAGTTCGAACTTAACCTTGTTATTACAGTTGATGGCTGTAAATGTTGATACTGTTGATCGTTTAGAAAAGAAGAGCAATCTGCTTTCAAAACTCGGTTATAAGTTTGCACACTGGATGAATAAAAACTCGCTCGCAGGTTCGAAAAAAAATATCGAAGCACATTATGATTTAGGCAATGATCTTTACACATTGTTTCTCGATGAGAAGATGCTGTACTCAAGCGCGTTGTATCTTGGTGTTGATGATAGTCTTGAGATAGCACAACTTAATAAAATGGAGCGATTGTGCACCCAATTAAATCTTGTTAAGTCCGATCAAGTACTCGAAATTGGTACGGGTTGGGGAGCAATGGCCATTTATATGGCAACCCAATATGGGTGTCATGTAACCACGACAACCATCTCTGAAGAACAACATTCGTATGTTGAAAACAAGATTGTAGAACTGGGATTAGAAGACAGGATCACTTTGTTAAAACAAGACTACCGAATACTCGAAGGTCAATTCGACAAAATTGTTTCCATAGAAATGATTGAAGCTGTCGGTAAAGACTATTTAGATTCGTATATCGAGAAATGCCATCAGTTACTTAAGACTGGAGGTCGATTCGCGATCCAAGCTATCACAATTGCTGACCAGCGATATGACTACTACAGCAATAACGTCGACTTTATTCAAAAGTATATTTTCCCTGGAGGGTTTTTACCTTCAATTACACGTTTACTCAATTCGACTACGTCAAAGAGTCAGTTTGTGTTACGTGACTTGTCTGATATTGGGATGGATTATGCGCGAACACTTGAAGAGTGGCGCGAGAGATTTATGGACAATGCCTCTCAACTTAATACTAAAAAATACGATGAAAAGTTTTATCGCTTGTGGATTTTTTATCTTTGCTACTGCGAAGCTGGATTCCGAGCAAAAACAACCAGTACGGTTCAAGTTACGTTTGAAAAGCAGTAAGTGACATTATGCGTGTATTCATAATATCTGTGGTTTTTCAAATCCTATGGTTTGTGGCGGTTATAGGGCGCGAGCGTTATGAATGGGCGCTGTTGCTGGTCGTTACAGCATTATGGTTGGTGTTACTTTGGCAAGGTAGGAAGGAGATCAAGTTACTCTTCTTTTTCGCAGCATTAGGTATTGGGATAGACATGGTCACTCACTCAATAGACATATTGGTTTTTGATAATAGTGCATTCCCCATTTGGCTTGTTAGTTTATGGCTTTTGTTCGCTTGGTATATGGTTTTCCTTCTGCCGATGTTAAAGAAGGTGCCACGCGCCACGGTCCCGATATTGTTTATGGTAGGAGGGGTTTTTAGTTATGCGGCTGCAATGAAATTTTCCGCTTTCACCACCTCATATTCTTTGCCGATAACTTTTTCTGTATTTGCTATTCAATGGGCAACGCTTGGTTTGATCGCAATGAGGATCATTTATTATGTTGAAACTATCGATTCTAGTTCTAGTGGGGATGCTGCATAGTCCTATTGTAAATTCCACCACTCAGGAGATTACTAACATATGGCAAAAGTGGCCTAGTATTGGACAAGCAGACTTTAATGTATTTTTTTTCGATGTATATCAGTCTGTTCTCAAGTCAAAGAGTGGTGAATTTAATCCATTTGAAACGTTGACAAAACAACGATTAGCATTAGTGATTCGCTATGAACGAGCCATTTCTAATCTCGAGTTTACTAATGCCACAACTAAACAATGGAAAAAATTGAAATACGAGAAAGAGTTTATTACACAATGGGAGCGCAAACTTCCTCAACTATTTCCCTCAGTCGTTGAAGGCGATGAATTAGTCTTTGTCACCTTGAGTAACGATAAATCGGTTATGTTATTTAAGCCTCATAACCAAGATGGTTGGCAAACCCTACATTGGTTTGAAGATCGAGAATTCACTGAACGTTTTCTTTCAATATGGCTGGCTGAAAATAGTCAATATCCCAAGTTACGCAAACAACTGATAGGAAAGCAACCATGAAGCGACGCTTACATTTATTTCTTTTTATCGCGAGCTTTATGCTTGTTAGCTGCAGTACGGAAATTGAAAAGTATAATAACACCACGCCCAAGTTTGATTTATTTAGTTATTTTACGGGTGATACCAGAGCTTGGGGAATGGTTCAGGATTTTACAGGGATGCAAACTCGCCGCTTTGTTGTTGAAATTACAGGCACAGTAGATGGTGACACCTTAGTGTTGGATGAACTGTTTGATTATGATGATGGGGAACGAGATACTCGCCGTTGGGAGATTACAAAGCAAAGTGATGGTTCTTATATTGGAACAGCGGGTGATATTATTGGTGAAGCAATTGGTGTTGAAAAAGGGAACGCTTTGCATTGGAAATACGATTTAGAATTATTGGTTGATGGTGATCCTATTGTCGTGCATTTTGATGATTGGCTATATCGGCAAGATGAATCTCACGTATTCAATGTTACTCAGATTAAAAAATATGGCGTGAATGTCGGCAAGGTAACTCTGTTCTTTCAAAAATAATCGCCAACAAAAAAGCTTCCAAAAGGAAGCTTTTTAGATTTAATAATGACAGTAAATCCTACAACTTATCAGTTAAGTCGATAGCTTGACCAATATAACTTGCCGGTGTCATTTCTTTTAAGCGAACTTTCTCTTCCGCTGGGATTTCAAGCCCATCGATGAAGGCCCTCATAGCATCTCCATCGATGCGTTTACCGCGAGTCAGCTCTTTAAGCTTTTCATAAGGCTTTTCGATTGCGTAACGACGCATAACGGTCTGAACTGGTTCAGCGAGTACTTCCCAGTTCTTATCCAATTCAGCCAGTAAAGCTTCGCGGTTAACTTCGAGTTTGCTTATTCCTTTCAACGTTGAGGTGTAAGCAATGATGGAGTATCCAACACCAACACCTAGGTTTCGTAAAACCGTTGAATCGGTTAGGTCACGCTGCCAGCGTGAAATTGGCAGTTTTTGAGCAAGGTGGTTAAACATTGCGTTTGCAAGCCCAAGGTTGCCTTCTGAGTTTTCGAAATCGATTGGGTTTACTTTATGTGGCATCGTTGAAGATCCAATCTCGCCAGCAATCGTTTTTTGCTTGAAGTGACCTAGTGCGATGTAACCCCATACGTCACGATCGAAATCGATAAGGATCGTGTTAAAACGAGCGATTGCATCAAATAACTCCGCGATGTAATCGTGCGGTTCAATTTGAGTGGTATATGGGTTCCATGTCACACCTAGTGATTCGGTGATGAACTCTTCACTAAACTGATGCCAATCTAACTCAGGATAAGCAGAAAGGTGAGCGTTATAGTTGCCAACTGCACCATTAATCTTGGCTAAAATCTCAACGTTTGCAATTTGTTTATATTGACGCTCCATACGGTACGCCACATTCGCCATTTCTTTACCCATGGTCGAAGGAGACGCTGGTTGACCGTGAGTACGAGACAGCAATGGAATATCACGATACTCTTTCGAAAGCTCAACAATCGCATCAATGATATTACGGATTTCAGGTAAAATGACCGTGTCACGTGCTTCTTTAAGCATTAATGCATGAGAGGTGTTGTTGATATCTTCAGAAGTACATGCGAAATGGATGAATTCATTCACCGCATCAAGTTCAGGAAGTGCTGAAACTTTCTCTTTTAGATAGTACTCAACGGCTTTAACGTCATGATTGGTTGTGCGCTCGATTTCTTTAATACGAGCGGCATCTTCTTCAGCAAAATTTTCTGCAAGTTGGTTAAGAAAGTCATTTGCTTCCGCGCTAAATGCAGGTACTTCTGGAATCCCTGCAGTAGAAGATAACTTTTGTAACCAACGTATTTCAACGATTGTGCGATATTTTAGGAGACCAAACTCACTAAAAATACTACGTAATGAAATGGTTTTACTTCCGTAGCGGCCATCTACCGGTGAAACAGCAGTTAGTGCTGAAAGTTCCATGTGCTTCTCCTAAATCTATATCAAGTTAGAAATAATAATGTATCTCACATAAAAAGAGGGCTTACTTTTAAATGCGAGCGAGTAAAATTTTTGCTTGTTCAACCATTTTATTGCGACCAAAAATCAAGTGGCGTCTTTTACCACCGACCTGTCGCCATAATACTGCGCAACGTACACCGGATAGCAACAGTGCTCGAACTTTCTGCTGGTTCCCGGGCATTTGTAAAATTGAGGGTGTACCTGTGACTTGAATTCGCGGACCAATCGGACTGATTACATCGAGGTATACACTGGCAATATTCGAAAGCATTTGGTCATCAAATAGATCAAAATGTTCACTTTGTCTCACTAAGGTATCAATGCGATCACCTAATTGAGACATGGAATCACGACGAGCGTTTAGCTTTCGCTCTAGCGCCATCAGACTGATCATATAACGAGTGATTTCACTGCCTGGTGAAGAACTATTAACACCGCTTATGAGTGTCTCCAGCCCAACTTTTAGGTTGTCCTCATTGCCAAAGACATCAATGGTGCTACTAGGATTAAGATTTAAAATGGCATTAATCGAAGTCCTAAAACCATTGTCGTCACAATGACCATCCTTTGCTACGTTTTGAACTAATGAGGCTGCTTGACACATACCAGCAAAAGCTATCGTACGGTCGTAGTTTGAATGCGCCACGTCATCTCCTATTATTGGGATAATTTAATTCGTTGTTCGATAATACCGCCGCCAAGGCAAACATCATCGGCATAGAATACTGCGGATTGACCCGGAGTAACAGCGACTTGTGGGTCGTCGAATAGGACTTTGATGTTTTTGTCATCTATTGGAATAATCGTACAAGAAATATCATTTTGTCGGTAACGAGTTTTTACGCTGCATTTTATAGGTTGCGTGATAGCTTCTTGGTTAACCCAATGTAATTGCGATGCAAATAAACCAACAGATTTAAGTAATGGGTGATTGGCACCTTGCACGGCGATAAGTACATTTCGCTCTAAATCCTTCTCAGCAACAAACCAAGGTTCTTCGTTCCCGCCGCCACCTTTTTGGCCACCAATATGTAAACCTTTGCGTTGACCTAACGTGTGGTACATTAAACCTTGATGCTTGCCAACAACTTTTCCTTCTGGAGTTTCAATATTACCAGGCTGAGCGGGAAGGTAACGTTTTAGAAAATCTGTAAACTTACGCTCTCCAATAAAACAAATACCTGTAGAGTCTTTTTTCTTCGCCGTAACTAAACCTTGTTCTTCTGCAATTCTTCTTACTTCAGGTTTTTCTAATTCGCCGACCGGAAATAAGCTACGTGAAATTTGTTTGTGATTCAGTGTATAGAGGAAATAACTTTGGTCTTTGTTTGCATCGAGACCACGTAACATTTCAGGCTTGCTATCATCAAGAGGAAAAGAGCGACGTACATAATGACCCATTGCAATATAATCCGCTTCTAATACTTCATCCGCAAAATCTAAAAACGCTTTAAATTTAATTTCTTTATTACAAAGGATGTCAGGGTTTGGTGTACGCCCAGCTTTATATTCGGCTAGAAAATATTCAAATACATTGTCCCAATATTCGGCAGCAAAATTAATAGTATGCAGTTCGATACCTAATTTATCGCAAACGGCTTGTGCGTCTGCGAGATCTTCAGCAGCAGTACAGTATTCTTCATTATCATCTTCTTCCCAGTTTTTCATGAACAGGCCTTCGACTTGATAGCCTTGTTGTAAAAGGAGATAGGCTGATACTGAAGAGTCGACTCCGCCAGACATGCCGATGATTACTTTTTTTGAGCTGTTTGGATTATTAGACATTAATTACTACCACTCTTTTAACTGGGAGCAGATTTTAGCAGAAAGTGACACGGGGAAACAGATCTACAACTGCTTAGAGCCATCAAATATTTTCTAAATGAAGTTGATTTAGCTTCTAGGGTGATAAGTTTGGTGTTTTATGTTTTTTTGCATGCTTTTATTACAATAACACATACTAACTTGTGGACGGGACCTTAAGCATTGTTTGGAGTATCGTTGAATTAAGTTGGAATAGATTTCATATTGATGGAATTAGTTACAATAAGGTTCTTTAAGGTCTGCTGAATAGTGTTCTGACATTCTGTAATATAAGTGTTGCTTCAAAAATGTCACCCACCTATAAGTGCAATTTATCTAACGACCATCGCAACAAATCAGGTCAGAAAGTAGAACACTTAATCAATAAGTTTAATAATGTTATGAACGATTGGTAATCGAATAGTACTTTAGCTTTACCTTTTTTATACAAATAAAAAAAGGCTCATCATAATGAGCCTATAAATAGATAAAGTAATGCATTGAGTCAAAGTGACTAAAAGTCAGTTACTATTAAATGAAATTAAATAGCAAAGTCAGTTAGAGATTGACCCGCATCAAGTGCTTTTTGAATTGTAGAAGGTGTACGACCTTGGCCTGTCCATGTTTTCTCTTCACCGTTTGCGTCGGTGTATTTGTATTTTGCAGGACGAGGAGCGCGTTTACTGCTTGTCTTTGGTTTTGATTCTCCAGAAAGAGCAGTAATCAAAGCTTGAACATCGATACCGTTCTGGGCAATCTGATCAGCTATTTCAGCCAGTTTAGCTTCTTGAGCTTGGCGCTCTGCTGCTTCGGCTTCATCTTGTTCACGACGTTCATTAACAACAAGAGTTAATTTTTCCAATGCTTCTTCTAGTTGTGACATTGTTAGCTCTCGTGAAAATGCACGAAGGCTACGAATGTTTAATAATGTTTTGGTGAGTTCACTCATTGCAAAATCCTATCAATTAAATTTTATCTACGAGTTAATAATAAACGGAGATATAAATAGATACAATATTAAAAAAAGAATTACTTATATTTTTTACAAATAGTAAAAAAGTAGAGGTAATAAAAAAATACGAAACGTACACAATTGTCAATTAAAAACAGTCAATTGGTTCTTTAGTCTCATCATATCTTATTTAGTTTCATATTATGTGAAAAAATCGTCATGTTTGTATTTTATTCGATAGAGATGTTTATGAGGGAACTAAATGGCTTTAACTTATATTAATATCTATTTAATGCTGTTTCATATTTCAAAGCAGCAGTTATTATCTTTGAGACTGTTCCATTACAGTCTTAAATTTCAAGACGTACGTGAAAAAATTGAAAACTTACGCCAAGAAGCACATTTTTTCTCTTATCTAGTGTTGAAAAAATAAGTGCTAAAAATATTGAGTAAAAGTGCGTTTTAGGCTTGAAAATCGTCTAAAGCCAAGGTACTGTGTACGCAAATGTTAAAGATAAGAAAATAATCATGCGCGTAGAAGTAATGTACATTATTCATCACCATCATCATCCCTTATAGTCTTTCGGGAGATGTGCGCGTATCCGGGAGACAATAGCTTCCGGAGGTGAAATCAGAGAATTCAAGATTATAACCCTCGGGATGACTAACGTTCCGGGGGTTTTTTGTATTAGTTTGGTCTAAAGAGACACGAGAATATTATCAAATTTATTTAAGGAATTATGAAATGCCAATGACACAACGTTTGAGAATTGCGATACAGAAAAAAGGTCGCTTGAGTAAAGAGTGTATGGCTCTACTTAAAAAATGTGGCGTGAAATTTAACGTGATGGGTGAACGTCTAGTTGTACACTCTCAAAATATGCCTATCGATTTACTTTTGGTTCGTGACGATGATATTCCAGGATTAATTATGGATGGCGTTGTTGATCTTGGGTTTGTTGGTGAGAACGTATTGGAAGAAGAGCGTTTAGACCGTTTTGCATTAAACGAACCTAGCGAATTTGTTACGCTGCGCCGAATGGACTTCGGTGGATGTCGTTTGTCTATTGCAATTGATAAAGACGACGAGTACAACGGCCCACAAGACTTGGCTAACAAGCGTATTGCCACTACTTATCCTCAACTATTAAAGGCGTATATGGATAAGCAAGGTATTCCGTTTAGCACATGTATGTTAACTGGGTCAGTAGAAGTGGCTCCTCGAGCTGGATTAGCAGACGCGATTGCTGATTTAGTGTCAACAGGTGCAACTCTTGAAGCGAATGGTTTAAAAGAAGCGGAAGTTATTTTTGAATCAAAAGCTGTGCTAATTCAACGTAAAGGTGAATTTCTAGAAGAAAAAGAAGCACTTATCGCTAAGCTATTGACTCGTATGAATGGTGTTCAGCAAGCGAAAGAATCTAAGTACATTATGTTGCATGCTCCAGTCGATAAGTTAGATGCGATTAAGCAAATTCTACCTGGCGCGGAAGATCCAACAGTATTGCCTCTTTCTCAAGATAAGTCTCGCGTTGCCGTGCACCTAGTGAGTTCGGAGAACTTATTCTGGGAAACGATGGAGCAATTGAAAGCGTTGGGTGCAAGTTCGATTCTTGTACTTCCTATTGAGAAAATGATGGAGTAAGCATTATGAGAACGGTAGTGTGGGAATCATTAAGTATTGAGCAGCAAGAGTCGATTCTAGAACGTCCAGCGGTAACTGACGGTGCCAATATCTCTGCTACGGTAGCTGAGGTCATTGCAAAGGTTCGTGCTGAAGGTGATGATGCATTGCGTGAACTAACCGAACGTTTTGATAAAGTTGCTTTGGACTCTATTCGTGTTTCTGGACAGGAAATAGAAACGGCATCTTTACGTATCGATGTTGAGATGAAAAATGCCCTAGATCAAGCTTACGAAAACATCGTTAAGTTTCATAAAGCTCAAATACATCAACCGGTTCAAGTTGAAACCATGCCAGGTGTAGTTTGTGAGCAGATTACTCGTCCTATTAATCACGTGGGTTTATATATTCCCGGTGGCAGTGCACCTCTACCTTCAACAGTTTTGATGTTAGGTGTTCCGTCGCAAATTGCGGGTTGTAAAAAAGTAGTGTTGTGTTCTCCACCGCCGATTGCTGATGAGATTTTGTATGTTGCAAAGCTATGCGAAATCGATGAAGTATACAGTGTTGGTGGCGCTCAAGCTATCGCCGCTATGGCGTACGGTACTGATAGCGTAACCAAAGTAGATAAAGTGTTTGGTCCGGGAAATGCGTTTGTAACAGAAGCAAAACGTCAAGTGAATAATGATTTTCGAGGTGCAGCGATGGATATGCCAGCTGGGCCTTCTGAAGTACTGGTTATTGCGGATGAAACTGCAGATGCTGATTTCATTGCATCGGATTTGCTTAGCCAAGCAGAGCATGGACCAGATTCTCAAGTCGTGTTAGTGACGCCTTCTCCTGTTATCGCAGACCAAGTTGCGGATGCTGTTCAGGTTCAATTAAAGGCCCTTTCACGTGGTGATATTACATTAAAGGCGCTTTCTTCGAGCTTAATTATTATTGCGGATTCGATTGAACAGTCAGTTGAAATCTCAAATACCTATGGTCCTGAGCATTTAGTTGTTCAAACCAAAGAACCACGTGGATTGCTGCCAGATTTAGATAATGCAGGTTCAATCTTCCTTGGTGATTGGTCGCCTGAGTCTGCTGGTGATTATGCTTCTGGGACAAACCATGTATTACCGACCTACGGCTATACACGAACTTATTCAAGCCTTGGCTTAGCAGATTTTAGTAAGCGAATGACTGTACAAGAGCTTTCTGCTGAAGGTTTGGTTGCGATTGCTCCTACAGTTGTAAAAATTGCAGAGGCTGAAGGTTTAGATGCCCATAAGCGTGCCGTTACGCTTCGGGTTGAAAAGTTACAGAAGGCTAAGTAACCATGGAAAAACTCGCTCGTAAAAATGTTCAAGCATTAACACCGTATCTTTCAGCTCGCCGTATCGGTGGAACCGGAGATGTCTGGCTTAATGCGAATGAATCGCCGTTTAGCAATGAGTTCAATTGTGAATCGAATGAATTGAATCGATATCCAGAGTGTCAGCCTAAATCTGTAATTAACGCTTATGCCGATTACGCTGGGGTAGCCTCAAATCAAGTCATTACCACGCGTGGTGCCGATGAAGGTATTGAACTTTTGGTACGAGCGTTTTGCGAACCTGGTGAAGACGCGATTTTGTTTTGTCCACCCACTTACGGAATGTATTCAATCAGTGCTGAAACGATTGGTGTTGAATGTAAAAAGGTTCCTCTTTTAGCTAATTGGCAGCTCGATCTTCCAGCTATTCAAAGTAATCTAGATAGTGTAAAAGTCATCTTTGTTTGCTCACCAAATAACCCTACAGGTAACTTGGTGAAGCGTGAGGATATTATTACGTTGCTCGAGATGACTAAAGAGCGTGCAATTGTTGTAATGGATGAGGCCTATATCGACTTTTGCCCAGAAGCTTCAACCGTTGACCTTTTATCGGAGTATCCACACTTAGCAATATTGCGTACGCTTTCAAAAGCCTTTGCACTTGCTGGATTACGTTGTGGTTTCACTTTGGGTAACCCCGAGCTCATTAACGTACTGTTGAAAGTTATTGCGCCATATCCAGTTTCACGACCTGTCGCAGATATTGCGGCTCAAGCTTTATCGAAAGAAGGGTTAGAGTTGGCGAAAGCACAAGTTGCGATACTTAATCAAAACAGAGACTATTTAAAATCTGAGCTTCAAGCAATTGATGGATTGACCTTGTTTGAGGGGTGGGGGAATTATTTGCTGATAAAGTTCCCGAATGGCGATCAATTGTTTAAGAGTGCTTGGGATCAAGGTATCATTCTACGAAATTCTCCTATTGATGATTGCGTCCGCATTAGTGTGGGTAGCCGTGAAGAGTGTGAAAAAACCGTAGCATTTATCCGAAATTATTATCAATAGTTAGCCGCAAAGGAAGGGTTAATCTGAAGCCCTTCCTCTACGTTAGATTGAAAAGGACACTCCTGTGAGTAAGCAGCAAAAAATACTATTTATCGATCGCGATGGTACTTTGATCGTTGAGCCTCCTGTCGACTTTCAAGTTGACCGTTTGGATAAATTGAAATTCGAACCTTTGGTGATTCCAAGTTTATTAGCGCTACAACAAGCTGGCTACCGTCTAGTGATGGTTACAAATCAAGATGGACTTGGTACAAGCAGTTACCCGCAAGAAGAGTTTGATGCGCCTCATAATATGATGATGGAGTTTTTCGAATCTCAAGGGGTCGTATTTGACGACGTATTAATTTGTCCTCACTTTGAGTCTGATAATTGTACATGTCGTAAGCCAAAGCTGGGTATGGTTAAAGACTACCTTCAAAATGGATTGGTCGATTTCCAATCTTCAGTTGTTATTGGGGATCGTATTACCGATATACAATTGGCTGAAAATATGGCCATTCAGGGGATCCAGTACCACCCTGAGACGATGGGCTGGCCCCTGATTGTTAAAATGTTGACAACCAAACCACGTACGGCCGAAGTTATTCGTAAAACTAAAGAGACGGATATTCAGGTTAATGTCAACTTAGATGAGACTGGCGGAACCAGTATTGAAACGGGACTTGGCTTCTTTGACCATATGCTAGACCAGATCGCGACTCATGGCGGATTCCAATTGAAGTTGAAAGTCGATGGCGATCTTCATATCGATGACCATCATACGATTGAAGATACTGCTCTTGCATTAGGCCAAGCATTAAAAGAAGCATTAGGCGATAAACGCGGTATTGGACGTTTCGGTTTCTCCTTGCCTATGGATGAGTGTTTAGCCCAATGCGCCCTTGATATTTCAGGTCGTCCATACTTTAAGTTTGACGCCGAATTTAGTCGCGAACTTGTTGGCGAACTTTCGACTGAAATGGTTTATCACTTCTTCCGCTCCTTGTCTGATTCGATGGCGTGCACCTTACACCTTTCATCGGCTGGAAAAAATGATCATCATATTATTGAAAGCCTGTTTAAAGCGTTTGGCCGTACCTTACGTCAGGCTATCAAAGTAGAAGGAAATGATTTGCCGAGCAGTAAGGGAGTTCTCTAATGTCAAAACCGAATGTTGTTATTATCGATACTGGTTGTGCCAATGTTTCATCGGTTAAATTTGCAATTGAGCGCCTCGGTTATCCTGTTGTGATTTCAAAAGAACCTGACGTAGTTTTAGGTGCTGATAAGTTGTTTTTGCCTGGTGTAGGAACAGCAAGTGAAGCGATGAAAAACCTCGAAGAACGCAACTTGATTGAACTGGTTAAGAAAGTAGAGAAGCCAGTACTAGGCATATGCTTGGGCATGCAATTGCTAGGTAAGTTATCTGAAGAAAAAGGTCAAAAAGCCGATCAAATCGTCCCATGCTTATCACTGTGTGAAGGCGAAGTTCGCTTGATGGATACAGGGGATTTACCACTACCTCACATGGGTTGGAACACCATAGATGTGGTTGGCGATCATCCGTTATTCAACGATATCGATAGCGACCAGTATTTTTATTTTGTTCATAGTTTTGCTATGTCGGTGGGAGAGTACACTATTGCCTCGTGTACTTATGGCTCACCATTCAGTGCCGCGATCCAAAGTGGTAACTACTATGGCGTTCAATTCCACCCCGAGCGTTCGAGCAAAGCGGGTTCTAAACTGATTCAAAACTTCTTAGAGCTATAAGAAAAGGACATTGAAGTGATAATTCCTGCACTAGATTTAATCGAAGGCCAAGTTGTTCGCCTATATCAAGGTGACTATGGCCAAGTTACAGAATATAAAGTCAATCCAGCTGAGCAGTTTAACCTCTATCATAAAGCCGGAGCGAATTGGTTGCACCTGGTCGACTTGACTGGAGCAAAAGATACCTCTGCTCGTCAATTAGATTTGATTGCGCAATTGCTCGCCAGTACTCCAGCTAATGTTCAAATTGGCGGTGGTGTACGCAGTGAAGATGATGTTGCAGGCTTAATTAATGCGGGCGCACAACGTGTTGTTGTGGGATCCACTGCCGTTAAACAGCCTGAATTGGTCAAATCTTGGATGACAAAATACGGGCCAGAAAAAATTGTTTTAGCGTTAGATATTAATATCGATGAGGCTGGAACTCGTAAAGTCGCAATCTCTGGTTGGCAAGAAGACTCTGGTGTGACGATTGAAGCGTTAATTGAAGACTATTTAACCGTTGGCTTGAAGCATGTTCTGTGTACAGATATTTCAAGAGATGGGACACTTGCAGGTTCGAATGTTGAGCTATACATCGATTTGTGTAAAGCCTACCCGCAGGTTCAATTTCAATCTTCTGGTGGTATCGGGAGCCTTGCCGATATTGAAGCATTAAAAGGATCTGGTGTAGCGGGTGTGATTGTTGGGCGAGCACTTCTAGACGGTAAGTTTACAGCAGAGGAGGCATTCTCATGTTGGCAAAGCGAATAATCCCCTGTCTTGATGTACGTGATGGACAGGTCGTAAAAGGCGTACAGTTTCGCAATCATGAAATCATTGGCGACATTGTTCCTCTAGCGCAACGCTACGCGGAAGAGGGCGCGGATGAGTTGGTCTTCTATGATATTACAGCGTCTAGCGATGGCCGTGTGGTTGATAAAAGCTGGGTGAGTCGCGTAGCTGAAGTCATCGATATTCCATTTTGCGTAGCTGGTGGTATTAAGTCTGCGGAAGATGCTGCGAGAATATTGGAATTTGGTGCTGATAAAGTATCAATTAACTCACCAGCACTTGCTAATCCTGAGTTAATTACTGACCTTGCAGATCGATTCGGTGTTCAGTGTATCGTTGTCGGAATTGATTCTTTCTTTGATAAAGAAACCGGTAAATACAGTGTGTATCAATTTACTGGTGACGAGCATAGAACAAAAGCGACGCGTTGGGAAACTCGTGATTGGGTCCAAGAAGTACAAAAACGTGGTGCCGGTGAAATCGTTTTAAATATGATGAACCAAGATGGTGTGCGTAATGGCTACGATTTAGAACAGCTAAATATGGTTAGAGAAGTCTGTCATGTACCTTTGATCGCTTCTGGTGGTGCAGGGGAAATGGAACACTTTGCTCAAGCTTATCAACTAGCATCTGTAGACGGCGCATTAGCCGCATCGGTTTTTCATAAACAGGTCATTAATATTGGTGACTTGAAGAAATATCTAAAAGAACAAGGGATCGAAATAAGATTATGAGCAATCCAGTAAACACCTTAGAAACTATCAGTACTCGTATTGATTGGGATAAAGTCGATGGATTGATTCCCGCGATTATCCAGGATTATACCTCTAGCCAAGTACTCATGATGGGGTATATGGATGAGGCTGCACTGGCGAAAACGTTTGAAACAGGACACGTAACGTTTTTTTCTCGTACCAAACAGCGCCTTTGGACCAAAGGTGAAACGTCGGGTAATGTGCTGCAATTGAAAAATGCAGCATTAGACTGTGACAGAGATACGTTGTTGATCAAGGTTAATCCTGTTGGCCCAACTTGCCACACTGGAACCACAACATGTTGGGATGGTGATAAGCAAGAAGAAACTCAGATGGTATGGCTTCATCAACTCGAAGAGCTATTAGCTGCACGCAAAGATGCCGATCCTGATTCGTCGTACACCGCGAGTCTGTACAATCGTGGTACTAAGCGTATCTCACAAAAAGTCGGAGAGGAAGGTGTTGAGGTAGCACTTGCTGCTACATCAGGCGATAAACCTGAACTCGTATGCGAATCTGCCGATTTGATTTATCACCTTTTGGTGTTGCTGCAAGATCAAGATATGTCGTTGAGTGTTGTCATCGATAAATTAAAAGAACGTCACAATTAAGATTTACTAGCCCCTTTATTGGGGCTAATGTCGCGCCACTCTCCTGGTTGTAAGTCGTCGAGTTGATAACCTCCAATTGAATGACGAATTAGACGTAGTGTAGGAAAACCAATATGAGCGGTCATTCTTCGTACTTGTCTATTCCTGCCTTCGATAATCGTAATAGAAAGCCATGTTGTTGGAATATTAGCTCGAAAACGAACAGGTGGTTCACGACGCCAGACATTTGGGGTTTCTATTTTTTCGATTTGAGCGGGTAATGTCAGGCCATCTTTAAGTTCAACACCAGCTCGTAATTTATCCAAGTCACCCTCTGTCGGAGCGCCATCAACCTGTACCCAGTATGTCTTGGGTAACTTAGAATTAGGTTGCGTAAGGCGTGCTTGTAACTGTCCATCATTGGTTAATAACAATAGACCTTCACTGTCTCGATCAAGGCGGCCAGCAGCATACACTTCTTTGACGGTTATATAATCAGCTAATGTTTTTCTACCTTGACCATCGGTAAATTGACTGAGCGTGTCAAAAGGTTTATTAAAGATAATAACTCTTTGTTTATCAGCAGGTAATCTGGGCTTTTTATTCGTATTTTTATGACGTGATGAATGGGACGAATTACTCGCACGGCTTGTATTATTTGTCTTCTTTGATTGGTTTCTACGAGTTTTATGTGTCGAGGTAGATCTTTTCTTTTGCTGTGCTTCTTGCTTCGTGCCAGAGACCGACATGTTAACTACCTTGCAAATTTGTAAATGAGGTGTTGAGAATTGTTTTTTAACATACGACTTTAGGCTATCATTTGCGCGCGCTAATTCGTTATGCCGTTCTATGATAAACTATTGTCTTTGAATCGTTGAGCTATAATTATTATTCTATCTTAGGATAGGACAATGGGTAGAAGTCATTTGAGAAAATAGTTAGCGATTGAATTTCTAACAGTTAACTAAGATTGAGTTTCGTGACTACATTGTCGCGGCACAGATACTCAACGAAAACACGTTAGTGTCAAAATATTTATATAGCCGATATTATCGGTTGTCAGCACAGATAGGGAAATTTCATGCTTAACAAAAAGCCTACAATTATTTACACCATTACAGATGAGGCTCCGGCTCTCGCAACGTATTCTTTATTGCCTATTATTCAATCTTTCACTGCATCATCTGGTATTGCAGTAGACACTCGAGATATTTCATTGGCAGGTCGTATCATTGCCAATTTTTCTGACTATTTAACTGATGATCAAAAAATAGGTGATGCACTAACCGAACTTGGCGAGCTTGCTAACACACCTGAAGCGAACATTATTAAATTGCCGAATATATCGGCATCAATTCCACAATTGATTGATGCGATTACAGAGTTACAAAGCAAAGGCTATGCACTCCCTAATTATCCAGAAGATCCGTCTAACGACGAAGAAGCGCTTATAAAAGCAACGTACGATAAGATTAAAGGCAGTGCCGTGAACCCAGTTCTCCGAGAAGGGAACTCAGACCGTCGTGCTCCATTATCTGTAAAAAACTATGCTAAGAAAAACCCACACTCAATGGGAGCTTGGTCTAAAGACTCAGCATCGCATGTTGCAAGTATGGACGGTAATGATTTCTTTGGAAGTGAAAAGTCAACAACTATAGACGGTGCGACTGAGGTTTCTATCGAATTTACCAATAAAAATGGTGCGGTAAAAACGCTAAAGAAGCCATTCCCTCTATTAGATAAAGAGGTGATTGATACTTCTGTAATGAATAAAAAGGCATTGGTGAGCTATTTAGAAGCCGAAATTGACGATGCTAAGGCTAAAGATGTCTTATTGTCACTGCACTTGAAAGCTACCATGATGAAGGTTTCAGACCCTGTAATATTTGGTTACGTGGTTAAAGTATTCTACAAAGAAGTTTTTGAAAAATACGCTGATTTATTTGAAGAATTAGGTGTAGATGCAAATAACGGTCTAGGTGATGTATACAGCAAAATTGCATCATTACCTGATGACAAGCGTGAAGAAATTGAAGCGGCAATTTTGGCTACCTATTCGCAGCGTCCAGAATTGGCAATGGTTGATTCAGATCGTGGTATCACTAACTTACATGTACCTAGTGACGTTATCGTCGATGCATCGATGCCTGCGATGATTCGTTCATCCGGTCAGATGTGGGGACCTGACGGCAAGCTTAAAGATACTAAAGCGCTTATTCCTGACCGTTGTTATGCGGGTGTATACCAAAGTACGATAGATTTTTGCCGTGAGAATGGTGCGTTTGATCCAACAACAATGGGTACGGTACCTAACGTCGGATTGATGGCACAAAAAGCAGAAGAATATGGCTCACACGATAAGACGTTTATCCTTGATGAAGATGGAACGATTCAAATTGTAAACAGCAAGGGCGAAGTACTACTCGAGCAAGCGGTAGAAAGCGGCGATATTTTCCGTATGAGTCAGGTTAAAGATGCTCCGATCCAAGATTGGGTAAAACTGGCTGTTTCTAGAGCTCGATTGAGTGAGACTCCTGCTATCTTCTGGCTCGATAAAGCGCGTGCCCACGATGCTGAGCTAATCAAAAAAGTAGAGACCTACCTTGGTGAGCACGATACTACAGGTTTGGATATTCAAATCCTTGATCCAGTAACTGCAACAGAAGCGACACTTGTACGTGTGAAAGCAGGACAAGATACTATCTCGGTTACCGGAAACGTATTACGTGACTATCTTACTGACTTGTTCCCAATCTTAGAACTTGGTACTTCAGCGAAAATGTTATCAATTGTTCCACTCATGAATGGGGGGGGGTTGTTTGAAACTGGCGCTGGTGGTTCTGCACCTAAGCACGTTCAGCAAGTTATTCAAGAGAATCACCTACGTTGGGATTCACTTGGTGAATTTTTGGCTCTTGCGGCATCACTTGAACATTTAAGTATCGTTGAAGCGAATCCAAAAGCGAAAGTATTAGCTGATGCATTGGATGCGGCAACAGGTCGTTTCTTGGATGAGAACAAATCGCCATCTCGTCGTGTGAACGAATTGGATAACCGTGGTAGTCATTACTATCTCGCCGCTTATTGGGCAGATGCGCTTGCCAATCAAACCGCTGATGCAGACCTCGCGGCAGAGTTTGCACCTAAAGCGAAAGCACTCGCCAGTAGTGAAGATGCGATTGTGGGAGAGTTGAATGGCGCTCAAGGTGTGGAGACCAATTTGGGTGGCTACTACCTTGTCGAAGAAGAAGTTGTATCTAAGATTATGCGTCCAAGCCAAACTTTAAATGAAATTATCGGCTAGGCTTGTACAATATACGTAACGAAAAAAACCGCCTGACTGGCGGTTTTTATTTTGTTGTAACTGTTCGCGGTGGAAAGAAAACTTATTTTGCGAAATCGCCACCTACGGGAACGACACAACTGGCGTGGTAGCCTTTAGGGCCTTGCTCTACTTCATAGGACACCTGCTGACCGGCTTTTAGCGTACGGTAACCATCCATTTTTATTGTAGAATAATGTGCGAAAATATCGCTTTCTTCACCCTCAGGACAAATAAACCCAAATCCTTTTGCATTATTAAACCATTTCACTGTACCTGTAGCCATGCTATACATCCCTCATGCATTTTTTACCAATGATTGGATTATTCAAAATGACTGAGCCTAAAATTAGCCTCGTCATTTGTGACGTTTTGAGCGTCATGTGCATGAACACAAACTAAACACTCTGCAACCAATTTAAACAATCGATAAGTTCAGTCAATAGTGTAACAGTGTAAATATCGAACACTTTGCAACAATTTACCATTTTGTTAACATTTCTATAACTATACGACTAGTGATAGTATGAAGTAGAGAGTTTATTAACAAATTCAATTGCCTGAAATTCGATCAATAGGAAAAATCGATTGCTAAAATAGCTATCTTTTATTTGCGGCGATACAATACGTAGATTAGTCTCTATATATGAGATGTTTTTCTGAAGCTTCAAGTATCGCTTAATCGTTTTAATTTAAGTGGCTTGAAATTCTAGATATCAGCTAATACCACATTGGAAAACTCTCACAAGCGGTCGTTATGAGTAAAAATTTTGAATGGGTCACTCCAGGCTCGGATTTACTGGAGAAAGAAAGGACAGCGATTCAACCACCGGGTAAGTACCACGTCATATTAATGAATGATGATTACACGCCAATGGATTTTGTCATCGAGATACTTGAGAAGTTCTTCTCGTTAACCGAAGAACGAGCGACACAAGTGATGTTGCGGGTACATTATGAAGGAAAAGCAATATGTGGTACCTATACTGCAGAAGTTGCAGAAACAAAAGTAGCGCAAGTTACAGCGTACTCTAGAGAACATGAACACCCATTACTATGTACGATGGAGCAAGCCTAATACTTACTGAGAATGACAGAGTTGTTCTATGAGGAGGTTTCAATGCTTAACAAAGAATTAGAGTCAAGTTTAAATGGTGCATTTGCTCGCGCTAGGGAAAAGCGTCATGAATATATGACAGTTGAACACCTCTTGCTAGCATTGCTTGAAAATAATTCAGCTCAAGAAGCTTTGATGGCTAGCCAAGTCGATATCATAGCTATTCAGCGTGAGTTGGATATTTTTATCGACCAAACAACACCACTTATCCCAGAAAATGATGAAACTCGCGAAACTCAGCCAACGCTCAGTTTTCAGCGAGTATTACAACGAGCTGTTTTCCATGTCCAATCTTCTGGACGAAATGAAGTCTCAGGCGCGAATGTATTAGTCGCAATCTTTAGTGAACAAGAATCTCAAGCTGCTTTCATTCTTAAGAAAAATGATATTAGTCGTTTAGATATCGTGAACTTTATTTCTCATGGAATAACCAAAGCTTCTGACAGTAGTGAAGATCCTTCATCAGACTCCTTTGGTGCTGAAAGTGGTGAAGAAACGCAAAGTGAAGAGCGCCTAGATAGTTTTGCAACTAACTTAAACCATGTTGCAGCTCAAGGCCACATCGACCCATTAATTGGTCGAGACTTTGAATTAGAACGTACAATTCAAGTGTTATGTCGCCGCCGCAAAAATAATCCTTTATTAGTGGGTGAGGCTGGTGTCGGCAAGACCGCAATTGCAGAAGGGTTAGCATGGAGGATAGTCGAAGGCACTGTTCCAGATGTCATACTTAACAGTACTATCTATTCGCTCGATATTGGCTCTTTATTGGCAGGTACGAAATACCGAGGAGATTTTGAAAAGCGATTTAAGTCTCTGCTGCGACAGCTAGAAAAAGAAAAAGATGCCATTTTATTTATCGATGAAATCCACACCATAATTGGAGCAGGTGCGGCTTCTGGTGGTCAAGTCGATGCGGCTAACTTACTTAAACCTTTATTAAGCAGCGGCAAGCTTCGCTGTATTGGTTCTACGACATATCAAGAATACAACAACGTATTTGACAAGGAGCGTGCTTTATCGCGTCGTTTCCAAAAAATTGATGTAGTAGAGCCTTCTCTTGACGATACAACAAAAATCCTGATGGGACTTAAGCCAAAATACGAAGCACACCATGAGGTTCGATATACTAACAAAGCCTTGAGAGCGGCTGTTGAACTGTCTGCTAAATACATTAACGAGCGTCATTTACCAGATAAAGCAATTGATGTCATCGATGAGGCGGGAGCAAGAGCGCGATTAGTTCCTGCAAGTCGACGTAAGAAAACGGTTGGCGTTGGTGACATCGAGTCGATGGTAGCGAAGATGGCCAGGATCCCGGAGAAGTCGGTTAATAATTCTGATAAAGATTTACTGCAACACCTTGGTCGCAAGATGAAAATGATGGTGTTCGGTCAAGACCCTGCGATAGAGGCGTTGTCGGAAGCAATAAAGCTATCTCGAGCTGGCTTGAGTGCCGATAATAAACCAGTGGGGTCTTTCTTATTTGCAGGACCGACAGGAGTTGGTAAAACGGAAGTAACACTTCAATTATCTCGTTTACTTGGTGTGGAATTACTTCGATTTGATATGTCTGAATACGGTGAACGTCATTCAGTTAGTCGTTTAATTGGAGCACCTCCTGGTTATGTTGGTTATGATCAAGGTGGTTTATTAACTGATGCTGTTATTAAGCATCCTCACTCTGTTGTGTTATTGGATGAAATTGAAAAAGCGCATCCAGACATTTTCAATTTATTACTTCAAGTGATGGATAATGGAACGTTGACTGACAACAATGGGCGCAAAGCGGATTTTCGTAATGTGATTCTTGTTATGACAACGAATGCGGGTGTGAATGAAACTGTTAAGAAATCCATTGGACTAATTCAGCAAGATAATAGCTCAGATGCTATGGTTGAAATTAAGAAAGTATTTAGTCCTGAATTCCGAAATCGTTTGGATAATATTATCTGGTTTAATAGCCTAGATGAACAAGTTATCCATCAAGTTGTTGATAAGTTTATTGTCGAATTACAAGCACAGCTCGACACTCGAGGAGTTTCGCTTGAAGTATCTGAGGAAGCGCGCCGTTGGTTAGCGGTACGAGGGTACGATAAAGCGATGGGCGCTCGTCCAATGGGGCGTGTCATACAAGAGAAGTTGAAAAAACCACTAGCAAATGAATTATTGTTTGGTTCATTAGTCGGTGGCGGCACAGTCAAAGTGACGCTTGTTGACGACACTCTTAAGTTTAAGTATGTCGGCAATAAGGAAGAAGCGGTTCATTAATTAGTGAGCGAGATACGACTGAAATTAAAAACGGAGCTAAATAGCTCCGTTTTTTTATATTTCTGTTATCAACTCATTATTAAAAAAGTGATAAGAGTCATTTACGATTAACGCGCGCGGAAGACGATGCGGCCCTTAGATAAGTCATAAGGGGTCATCTCTACAGTCACTTTGTCACCCGTAAGAATACGAATATAGTTTTTGCGCATTTTGCCTGAGATGTGAGCGGTCACTACATGACCATTTTCAAGTTCAACACGGAACATAGTGTTTGGTAGAGTGTCAAGGACAGTGCCTTGCATCTCGATTACGTCTTCTTTAGCCATTTAATCCTCTTTTGAAATTTGGCGTGTATAAATGGGCGAAATTGGCCTTTATATACGGTGTATATGTTAAGTTGGCGGTATTCTACCCTTGCCAACGTTGATTTACTAGCTTTTGATGTGGTTGAAATCGCACTTTATAATTCATAGCTGGGCATGAATCGATTTGATAGCCCAAGTAGAGATGAGATTTACCGTTATTTTTACAGTATTCAATTTGTAACATAACTGCGAGCGTCCCTATAGACAGTGCGATAGTTGGGTCAAAAAATGTATAGAATGCACTTGCGCTGAATTGAGTGATATCGGTAATCGCAATTGCAATCAACTTGTTACCTTCGTAGATGTGTAAATATTGGGTTGTTAACCATTCATTTTTTGAAAATGTTTCAAATTCTACTTTATTGGGTGGAAACATCGTTCCATTCTGATGGCGGTTGTTAATATACTCTTCATAAATTGAGTACCAATTATCATCCATCTTACTTTTCATTTCCCATCTTAAGTGACGACTTTTATTCCACAGACGCTTTTGGCTTTTACTTGGTGCAAAATCTAAACAAGGTATTCGTATGGATTGGCATTGAGTACATTGGGGGCAATGTGGTCGATAGATGGAAGCACCGCTGCGACGAAACCCATTTGCAAGCAACATTTCATAGTTATGTTCATTATGTAATTCAGGTTCAACTATGATCGCAATTTGCTCTAATTGTTCTTCTAAATAACTGCAAGGTGACTCTTGGGTCAGTCCGATGCGAATATTTGGCATACGATTCCTATTTTACACGCTAAGCCATTGCGGAAGGTAACACTTGCTATCAACGCTTTCGTCTTTCAGAGAGGTTAACTGTTGATGGAAAATATCACGCTTTAATTCTTTTGCACCGAGAGATAAGAGGTGAGGGTTCATTATCTGACAATCAATCAATTCACCACCACATGCTAAGAAATGCTCGCAAAACTTCCACAGTGCAATTTTAGATGTATTCGTTTCTAAGCTAAACATCGACTCACCACAAAATATCTTTCCAATACTGATACCGTAAAAACCACCAACAAGTTGATTCTCCTTGTTCCACACTTCAACTGAATGGCATACTCCTTCATGTGCTAAGGATTTATAAGCGAGGCGCATTTCTGGATGTATCCAAGTTTCTTCTGGGCCTCGCGTTGAAGCACAGTAATCGATGACACTTGCAGTGTCGTGATTAATACTAATACGGTAGCCAACTTTTTTTTGGTATTTTTTAAGACTTTTTGATGGATTATAGGTCTTAGGTATAAATACTGCTCTTGGAGTGGGGCTCCACCATAAGATAGGGTCACCAGAGCTGTACCAAGGAAAAATCCCACTCTGATACGCAAGTTTTATCCGTTGTGGTGAAAGATCTCCACCAAAAGCGAGTAACCCATTTGGCTCAGTAAGCGCAGTATAGACAGATGGAAAAGTATAGTCATCATCAGACAATTGAGCGATATAAATAGTCATAGTTTAATCAGTTAAGGAATTTAATATGCGTAGATTGTTAATCATCTTATTGCTACTGCCACTATATGCTAACGCTGGCTACGAGCGCAACGTGGCGCGACCCGTCGATAAAGTAGAATTCGCCGTTGTCGATAGTCTTAGATATATCACGCAAACCGAAGTTATCAAAGCGCGAGAGCACGGGTTAGAAACATTTATTGGCGCAGTAACAGGGGCGGTCATTGGTAGTCACTTTGGGCGCGGTCATGGGAAACAATTTGCGATTATTGCGGGCTCGATAGCCGGCGCAAATATCGCCCGGCATGGCGCGCGTGCAAACGCCGATTCGCATGTCATCTATCAAGACTCGGAAATTGTTGATCTCTTACTTCGAATGAGTGATGGCTCACTGATTGATGTAGTGCAAGATGTTGACCCAAGTATGTTATTTAACATTGGTGATGAAGTGAGAATTTTATATTTTGGCAATGAGGTAAGAGTCGATAAAGTATTTTAGAACGAGAAATCGAGAGAAAAGGCCGTATTGGACTAGCGATCTTTGCTCTTTTTGGGTAGTCTCATCGCACGAAAAATTATTCATCTGCTCTTTGTTTTCATGTTCAAAGAGGGACATAGGAAAATTTAGTTTAAATGGAAAGCCTAACGTTACAACCTATTCAAAAGATAAACGGCGTCGTTAATTTACCTGGCTCTAAAAGTGTTTCGAATCGTGCATTGCTTTTGGCTGCACTTGCAAAAGGTACGACAAAACTCACAAACTTACTTGATAGTGACGACATTCGTCATATGTTAAATGCATTAAACCTCTTAGGGGTTTCCTATCAACTTTCTGAATGTAAAACGGAATGTACTGTTGAAGGGCTAGGCCATGCATTTTCAGTGGAGACATTGACTGAACTGTTTTTGGGAAATGCGGGTACTGCTATGCGACCTTTGGCCGCAGCATTGTGTTTAGGTAAAGGTGAGTACATATTAACCGGTGAGCCAAGGATGAAAGAGCGTCCTATTGGTCATTTGGTTGATGCACTTCGTCAAGCTGGTGCGGATGTCGAATATTTAGAGAATGCCGATTATCCGCCGCTAAAAATTACAGGATCTGGATTAAAAGGCGGGCGTGTTTCAATTGATGGGTCTATCTCGTCACAGTTTTTGACCGCTTTTCTAATGTCAGCTCCTCTTGCTCAAGATGAAGTGACGATTGATATTGTTGGAGATCTCGTTTCTAAACCGTATATTGATATTACACTCCATATCATGCAGCAATTCGGTGTTTCAGTGCAGAATAACGACTACAAGCAGTTTGTTATTCAGCCTGGGCAACAATATGTCTCTCCTGGTGATCTTCTTGTTGAAGGTGATGCCTCTTCGGCTTCCTATTTCTTAGCTGCTGCTGCCATTGGTGGTGGAGAAGTTAAAGTCACGGGAATTGGTAAAAAGAGCATTCAAGGTGATGTACAGTTCGCTGATGCGTTAGCAAAAATGGGCGCAGAAATTGAATGGGGCGATGATTTTGTTGTCGCTCGCAAAGGTGAGTTAAAAGCGGTTGATATGGATTTTAATCATATCCCAGATGCTGCTATGACGATCGCTACAGCAGCTTTATTCGCCAAAGGCACAACGGCTATTCGTAATGTATACAATTGGCGTGTAAAAGAAACTGATAGACTTGCTGCAATGGCTACCGAACTGCGTAAAGTTGGGGCGGAAGTTGAAGAAGGGCATGACTATATTATTATAACGCCACCAGCTGTATTTAATCATGCTGCAATTGACACGTATGATGATCACCGCATGGCGATGTGTTTTTCTCTCGTGGCTTTAAGTGATACACCAGTCACGATTAATGACCCTAAGTGTACATCAAAGACGTTCCCAGATTACTTTGATCGTCTTAAAGGACTGAGTGATATTGCTTAGTTAACGACAATAATATGATAAGAAGCCTCGTTATTGAGGCTTTTCTAATTTTACGTACTACTCTTTTAGACTGAACTCTTTTGAGAGTCGGTGAGCAAGAAACTTAAACATGTTGAAGACGTCAGTGGTTTTTTCTGTGGGCAGTCCATTGTCATCTAAAAAATAATTGCCTTTGAATACTAAAACATCCTCTTTTTCTTCAACACTATCTGCTCGCATGCCTTCAACATAGGCATCATGCTCTTGGATAAGTTGATTGGCTATGAGTAATAGTTCAAATTCAGTAATTGTTTTTTTTTCGCTCATTGAAGAAAGCCTTCATTTGTTGTGATGATAAATAGTGAAATATCAAGGGTTGCAATAAATAACAGTGCATCCTAGTGTTTTATATTGAAAGATAATTTTGTGATTTATCCCATAAATCGTATGTTTTTATTCGCGACTGTGGTTAAGTCACCTTAGTATGTGCCAATTTTAGACTTGGCTAAAGTCCATTTCGGACAATAGTCGAGCAATTGACAACGCAATCTCAAAAAACTGGTTGATCTTCTGCGTCTATCACTCGATAGTAAAAAGAAGTTATCTTGTTATATTATGCGATAAAGTTCGTATTATGATTAAGGACATTTGAATCAATTATGGGTAAATCACTGGTTATAGTGGAGTCTCCTGCCAAAGCTAAAACGATAAATAAATATCTTGGCAAGGACTATATCGTGAAGTCTAGTGTCGGTCATGTCCGTGATCTTCCTACTGCTGGTCAGTCAAAAGCGAAAACTCCTGCAGCAAAACCTAAAGGTAAAGCTGTGAAACTTAGCCCCGAAGCTAAGTTGGAAAAGGAACGCAAATCTCTTATCAATAAAATGGGAATTGATCCCTATCATGATTGGGAAGCCAACTATCAGATTTTGCCAGGTAAAGAAAAAGTTGTTGCAGAGTTGCAAAAACTGGCAAAGGACGCTGATTGCGTTTATCTCGCAACGGATTTGGACCGCGAAGGGGAAGCTATCGCATGGCACCTGCGGGAAATCATTGGTGGTGACGATTCACGATATAAGCGAGTTGTGTTTAATGAGATAACAAAAAATGCAATTCAGCAAGCATTTGAAAAACCCGGTGAATTGAACATAGATGGTGTCAATGCTCAGCAAGCTCGTCGCTTTATGGATCGCATTGTTGGCTTTATGGTATCGCCATTATTATGGAAGAAAGTGGCGCGAGGCTTATCAGCCGGTCGAGTTCAATCCGTTGCGGCGAAACTTGTTGTAGAAAAAGAACGCGAAATTAAAGCATTTATCCCTGAAGAGTTTTGGGATGTTCATGCTGATACTACGACACCAGATGATACTGCGTTGCGTCTCATGGTTTCTCAACGTCAAGGTGTGGCATTTAAACCAGTTAACCAGTCTCAAGCGGATGAAGCAGTCGCGTTACTAGAGAAAGCGAGCTTTGAAGTTTGCAAGCGTGAAGATAAGCCTACATCCAGTAAACCATCTGCGCCATTCATTACTTCGACTTTGCAGCAGGCTGCGAGTACTCGCCTTGGCTACGGCGTAAAGAAAACAATGATGCTTGCTCAGCGACTCTATGAGGCTGGCTATATTACTTATATGCGTACCGATTCAACCAATTTGAGCCAAGAAGCCGTTGCATCTGTACGCGAATATATTGGTTCTAAATTTGGTGACCAGTATTTGCCTGAAGCTCCAAATCTTTACGGAAGTAAACAAGGTGCTCAAGAGGCGCACGAAGCTATTCGGCCATCGAGTGTTGATGTTCTTGCCGATGATTTGCAAAAAATGGACCCTGATGCGCATAAGGTCTATGCGTTAATTTGGAATCAATTTGTTGCTTGTCAGATGACACCTGCTCGGTATACCTCGTCGACTGTTAGTGTTAAAGCAAGTGAGTTTACGTTAAAAGCCAAAGGTCGAATCCTTAAGTTTGATGGTTGGACTCGAGTACAGCGTCCTTTAGGTAAAAATGAAGACCAAATTTTACCAGATGTCGCACTTGGCGATATATTGACGTTAAAAGCATTAGATCCTAAACAGCACTTTACCAAGCCACCAGCTCGTTACACAGAAGCGGCATTAGTTAAAGAGTTAGAGAAGCGTGGTATTGGTCGTCCTTCTACATATGCATCGATCATTTCTACTATTCAAGATCGCGGTTATGTAAAAGTGGACCAACGTCGTTTTTACGCTGAAAAAATGGGTGAAATTGTTACTGACCGACTTGATGCAAGCTTTGTTGATTTAATGAACTACGATTTCACCGCTCGTATGGAGCAAAAACTTGACCAAGTTGCTGAAGGTGACGTGAACTGGAAAACAACACTTGACGCTTTCTTTGGTGATTTTACTGTTGAATTGGAAAAGGCTGAGTTGGACGAAGATGCGGGCGGCATGAAGCCAAACCACATTGTTGAAACGAATATCCAATGTCCAACGTGTGAGCGTCTTATGGGTATAAGAACGGCATCGACTGGCGTATTCCTAGGTTGTTCAGGTTATGCATTACCTCCAAAAGAACGTTGTAAAACAACGGTTAACCTTGGCAGTGAAGAAGGCATTGTCAATGTCTTGGAAGAAGATGTTGAAACCGCTGAATTAAGAGAGAAGAAGCGTTGCCCAATCTGTGAAACGGCTATGGATGCTTACTTAATTGACGAAACACGTAAATTACATGTTTGTGGTAATAACCCAAATTGTGATGGTTATGTTGTTGAGAAAGGTGAGTTTAAGCTTAAAGGTTACGATGGCCCTGTTGTTGAGTGCGATAAATGTGGCTCAGATATGGTGCTGAAAAATGGCCGCTTTGGTAAATACATGGGCTGTACTAGCGAATCATGTAAGAACACTCGTAAGATTCTAAGAAATGGTGATGTCGCACCTCCGAAGGAAGATCCTGTTCACTTTCCTGAACTGCCGTGCCAGAACTCAGATGCTTACTTTGTATTGAGAGATGGTGCTTCTGGTTTGTTTATGGCAGCAAGTAACTTTCCGAAGTCGAGAGAAACTCGTGCGCCTTTAGTTAGTGAATTCCAACAATACGAAGATCGAATCTCTGAAAAATTCCGTTACCTAGCAACAGCACCTGCGAAAGATCCTGATAATAACCCAGCGGTTATTCGCTTTAGTCGTAAGTCGAAGGAACATTACGTACGATCTGAGGTTGATGGTAAGCCTACTGGTTGGTCTGCATTATTTGTCGATGGCAAGTGGGACGTTACTGATAAACGTAAAACGAAGTAGAGACAAGTTATCCATTCTACGTAAAAGGCAGCACTCGCTGCCTTTTTTATTGCGTCATGCTTGGAATTACATTTGTATGTTAATTACACAATTTCATTATGACTTCTATCGTTAGTTAGTTTGTCTTTTGTGACATGCCACAAATTCCTCGTGTTTTGAATTTGAGCTGATTCCTAACTTCACACCGTTCTCGTTGTAATCTAATTATAATTCGTTAACTATAAACAACGGGTTGCATTTGATGTTGATAGAACAAAAATGTCATAAGAGCGAAGTGACATTATTTCGACTATAAGTAGATGGAGTTAAATTATGGCTGGCGTATTATGTATGATTTTGGCGGGAGGAGAAGGTTCGAGATTACGGCCTTTAACGGAAAGTAGAACTAAACCAGCAGTGCCGTTTGGCGGTAGTTATCGATTAATTGACTTTGCATTAAATAACTTTGTAAATGCTGATTTAATGCGTATCTATATTTTAACTCAGTTTAAATCTCAATCACTCAATGTACATTTGAGAAAAGGGTGGAATGTTTCGGGTATTACCGACCGCTTTATTGATGTTATTCCAGCGCAAATGCGCGATGGAAAACGTTGGTACGAAGGGACCGCTGACGCAATATATCAAAATATTCGATTTGTAGAATCCGCCTCTCCAGAGCACGTTTGCATTTTTGGCTCTGATCACGTTTATAAAATGGATGTACGTCAGATGTTAGACTTCCATAAGCGTGTCGATGCGAAGTTAACGGTTTCGGCGATAAGAATGCCCTTGTCAGAAGCGACTTCATTTGGTGTTATTGAAGTGGATAATGAAGGACGAATGATTGGGTTTGAAGAAAAGCCCGAGCAACCTAAATCCATTCCTGGTGAGCCTGAGTGGGCGCTTGTTTCTATGGGTAACTATATATTTGAAGCCGATACTCTTTCTAAAGAATTACGTGTTGATGCGGAACTTGAAAGCTCAAGTCACGATTTCGGTAAAGATATCATTCCAAAGCTTTACCCTGACGGGGGAGTGTTTGTTTATGATTATTCCACCAATAAGATAAAGGGAGAACCTGAATCGACCTATTGGCGCGATGTCGGTACGATTGAATCATATTGGGCTGCCCACATGGATTTACTAGAACAAGATCCTCAATTTTCTCTGTACAACCGAAATTGGCCACTACATACATTTTACCCACCACTGCCACCTGCCACATTTATTGATGCACAAGAAAGAAAAGTTAAAATTACTGATAGTCTAGTCGCGGGCGGTAGCTACTTGCAGGGTGCAAAAGTTTATAAATCTGTGCTTGGTTTCCGCACTAATGTGGGGGCGGGTTCATATATTAGTGAATCAATTATTCTTGGTGATGTAAAGATTGGCGCCTCGTGTACGATTAAACGAGCTATTATTGATAAAGATGTAGAGATTGCACCTGGGACTGTTATCGGCGAAGATATAGAGCTCGATCGCCAACGTTTCCATGTATCTGACTCAGGTATAGTGGTTATTGCCAAAGGAACTAAAATTGGATTTTAATAAAGATAAGATAGATGTCTGGTTTGCTGTTTCCGAAGCTCAAGGTATTGTAAAAAGTGGAGGTTTGGCCGATGTCGCCAAAGCTCTGCCGAAAGCGCTTCAGGATATCGGCCATACGGTTAGAATAGTGTTGCCAGGCTACCGACTGGCACCAGGACGTCTCGACTGCGAGATCATACTTAAGAGTAGTTTAAGTCATTGGCCTCATACTGAGTATCAAGTCAGATGCTCAGAGCTTGATGGCGTTGAAGTTTACTATATTGATTGTGACCACTACTTTGACCGTCCAGAGTTGTACGCTGAGCATAATAATGCGTACTCGGATAATGGTGAACGTTTTGGGTTTTTTAGTGCTGCTTGCTTGGATGTACTTCCGAAATTAAACATTAAACCTGATGTTGTACATGCGAATGATTGGCACACTGGCTTAGTTCCATTTCTACTTAAGACTCGTTATAACGCTGACCCTTATTACCAAGATATTAAGAGTGTATTAACGGTCCATAATGCTATTTTTAAGGGTATTTATTCCTATGACGAACTTGGGGTAATCCCTGAGCTCCATACTTCAGGTATGCATCATTTGGAGTACGGAAATGGTCACGTCAGTATGCTCCGTGCCGGTATTACTTATGCGGACAAAGTGAATGCTGTTAGTCCCAATTACGCGGCAGAGTTGCTCACACCACTCGGTGCTCATGGGTTAGTCGATGACTTTGTTCACCGTACTAAGGACTTATATGGGATCGTGAATGGTTGTGATTATTCTGAGTGGAATCCAAAAACAGATGAATTCTTACCTTTAAATTACGATTGTGAAACTGAGTCGTTGCAACAAGGTAAGGCGGAATCTAAGAGTACTTTACAAGAGGAGTTGCGTCTCCCTGTTCGTGATGTGCCATTATTCGGCATGGTTTGTCGATTGACTCATCAAAAAGGCTTTCATTATCTACTTCCCATTCTAGAGCAATTTTTACGTAATGATGTTCAATTTATTATTGTTGGTACGGGGGAACCAGATGTCGCAAATACATTACATCAATTGGTTTCTAAGTATCCGCAAAAATTTATGTTTGTTGATGCTTATAGCAATCGATTTGCTCATCTCGTTGAAGCTGCATCTGATTTCTTTGTTATGCCATCAGAATTTGAGGCGTGCGGATTGAATCAAATCTACAGTATGGCTTATGGAACACTACCCATTGTTCGAGAAGTTGGTGGTCTGAAAGATACCGTTATCGATTATGATAAAGATTCGGATAATGCGACCGGTTTTGGTTTTATCGATCCTTCCCCTGAAGCACTTTTAATTAGCATGCAGAGAGCGCTATTGGTTTATCTTCAGCAACCTAGCACCTTTTTGGAGATGCAGCAGAGAGCGATGCGTAAAGATTTCAGTTGGCATGAATCTGCACATGAATATATAAAGATGTACCATAAAGCGTTACAAAATCTATAATAGATAAAAAGCGCTTCGGCGCTTTTTTTGTGTTAATGTTTAATTAAATATATTGCGAAAAGTTGAGTAAATGTCGAACGATATTCTTTTTCATAAGGTTTATCCTCACTCCACATCTGAAGAATGGGTTGTGTTCATTCATGGTGCGGGTGGGAGTTCGTCGATCTGGTTTAAGCAGATCAAAGAATATAAAAAGCACTTTAATTTACTACTGATAGATCTCCGTGGCCATGGCCGCTCTAATCAACTATTCAAAGACTGGCTTCATGATAAGTATACTTTTAAATCTGTAAGTAAAGATGTCATTAAAGTACTCGATCATTTGGATATTGAACGTGCGCACTTTGTAGGTATGTCTTTGGGAACCATTATAGTACGTACAATTGCAGAACTGGCTGAAAGCCGCGTAAATACTATGATATTAGGTGGTGCTATTACTCGATTTGATACGCGCTCACAAATATTAGTCTCTATAGGCCATGCGAGTAAACATATCATTCCGTACATGTGGTTGTATCGTTTATTTGGCTACATAATTATGCCTCAAGTCGCTCAAAAAGAGTCACGTAACTTATTTGCACGAGAAGCAACAAAGTTGTGTCAAAAAGAATTTAAACGTTGGTTTACCTTAACAGCGGAAGTGAATCCTTTAATGCGCTATTTTCGTGAGAGAGAAGCCGCTATTCCTACGCTATATGTGATGGGGGAGTTAGATTATATGTTTATTCAACCCGTGAGAGAGATGGTTGCTGGGCACTCGTTAAGTGAATTACGCTTGATACCTAATTGCGGCCATGTGTGCAATGTTGAATCACCAGAGCTCTTCAACACGCACTCAATAGGGTTTATAAAAAAGCACCAACAAAAGTATGGTGCGTAGTTTCAAGTCTATAGTTTGTTTAGCAGTTCATCGCGACGCGATTGAGGGATAACTGACCAATGTTTGCCTTCTATCGCCCCTTCTAGTGACCACAGTAGCTCTAAAGATATAGAAGAGCTAGCATGCGACTCTTTGATAGCTTTATAAGCATTTAATGCGCCTTCGGTGATGAGGTCTTCTACAGAATTAATGCCAGCCTTTTTTAACATCCTTTCTGTGGTCAGACGTAAATTGGGTAGGTCTTTTATCCGTTGTGGCTTTTTTGTTAATTGAGTCTGCTTTTCGCTGATGGCAAAGTCAAAAGCATTTTTGCCGAGTGTAAATACGTCTTCAGGGTTATTCCAACAATTATCGTCGAGGGCGTAATATTTAGTGACGACTGGGAAACCGCGTTTTGCATAAGAGTATGGCTTATACCCTCGAGATTTAAAATCGTCTAGTGTTAACTTATCTGCTCTAATATGGAGTCTGTTCTGTACAACAAGAGCAAACATAACGCCGTTAGCAAATATTCCAAAACCACCAAACATGGAGCGAGAAGTGATTGAGCCGAGAGTCTCAAAAAGGTGCATCGAATCTTTCAGTATTGGTTTATCCATATCGCAATCTTCTATATTCCTAGCTTCTGAGTATTGTGTTGAGCTTTTACAAGGCTTTTTGATTATAGTTTGACCAAGTAATAATGTGATTTTAGTTCATAGAATGGGATAGAGCAATATTGAATATAAGAATAAATATCAAGAGATGAGAAAATTATTTATTTCTTATCTTTAATACACTTAGTCAAGTTTCTTTACTGAAAAGCGTTCAACAATTTCTGGATGCATTTCGAAAACGCGTCGTTCATGTTGCTTGTTTTTTATACGCTGGAGTAAGATTTCAAACGCATTTTTTCCGACGCGACGTTTAGGCTGATGAATTGTGGTTAACGGTGGAGAAAAGTATTCAGAGATTTCAATATTGTCATAACCAATTACTGAAATGTCTTCGGGTATTCGAATTCCTTTTTGCTGTAATCGGCTCATTAGACCTAATGCCATTGTATCGTTAAAACAAAAAACCGCGGTGGGTTTAGTATCCATTGCAATAATGCTGTCGGCGGCTAAAACAGCGGTGTCACATTCAAAGTTGCCTTCTAGAATCCAGTCTTCATTAATCGCAAGATTGGCTTCGTTCATTGCGCGGCGAAAGCCTATAATACGCTCTTTACAGGCGGCTTTATTTAAGTGTCCACTAAGACATGCGATGTCTCTATGACCATGTTTAATCAAATAACGGGTTGCTAAGTATCCACCTTCTTCCGAATTATCAATAATTTTATCTGATTGTGAGCTCTCTGGCCCCCAGTCCATGATTACTTTAGGAACCTCACTGTAGCTGTCGAGCATCACTAAGAGCTCTTCCGTGAGGTCAGAACACATGACTAAGATCCCATCGACACGTTTTTCAGCCAACATACGAATGTAGTCGCGTTGCTTTTCGTATATCCCACCTGTGTTACATAGGATTAATGTATAGCCTTGACGGTAGCAGTAATTTTCGACTCCATCGATAACTTCAGAAAAAAATGGGTTGGTCGATTGAGTGACTAGCATCCCAATTGTTTGAGTTGAGTTACATTTGAGGCTTCGAGCAACGGCACTTGGTGAGTATTTCAACTCTTTAACTGCCGTATTCACTTTCTCTTGTGTCGCTTCAGCAACAAAACGCGTTTTATTGATTACGTGAGAAACGGTTGTGGTTGATACGCCAGCTAATCGAGCTACATCTTTAATTGTTGACATTATTATTCCTGAGATAATTTAACTCTAAGACCAAGAATTAATTACATTAAATATAACGAATCTAGGCCTATATTAATTGAATCAATTAGATGAATAAAATGTTATTTATGTTGAGCTATGAAAATGAACTTACAGATTGTTCGGTTTGAGGTTGTTTTTCACTTTCTATCCATTGGTTTACATAATGCCAAAGAAGGCCTAACGTTTCATACCAATACCGTTCTGTTTGTTCCAAGTAGCGTGCTCTAGGTAGATATTTTTCCCACGCTTGTTTTATGTCTCGCTGGGCTAAAAAATTTGTTGGGGCCGGAATTGGGAAAACCCGAGCACTGTGAAACTCGACAATAGCGCGACGCATATGACTTGCAGAAGTAACAACAACTAGCTTCTTTTCTTCAATAAAGCGAGCGGCTTGGAATGCTTCTTCATGTGTATTTTTTGCAGCTTCTAGCAACACAATATCTGACTTAACCACACCCAATGCGAGCGCAACTTTGGCGAGCATTCTTGCGTGGCTGACTTCCGTTTCTGCATTGTATCCAGATAAGATTAGTTTTGAGCCTGGATACATGCGCATGATACGAATTCCTTCGGTTAACCTCATTAATCCCGCTCGACTTAATTCTGAGGTTGGTGGTAGATCATCGTCTACAACGTGACCACTGCCTAACACCATCACATAATCAATATGCCCTTCTATAGGTAAGAAAGCGGAGTATTGGCGTTCAAGAGGAAGAAGTAAACGGCTAGAAACGGGTTGGAATGCGGCGAGAAAAATTATCGTAAATGAAAAGAGGACGAACCAACAACCTGTGCGCCTTTTGGTTGTGAACATAATCAACATTAGCCCAATAAAGCCAATGATCAGCATTGCGGGCAGAGGCATTAACAAGGAAGCAATTATCTTTTTTAATTCAAACATAAAAGTCAGTTGTCCGAAAAAACAGCAAATAGGATGAAAATAACAGATTCCTCTTTATAATCACCGTCCCTATGCGAGAATAGCCGCACGTATTCCAATCATACCTTAAGCTACCGTGACAGAAGATCGTAATTTCGACGATATTGCACACAAATTTGCGAAAAACATATATGGCTCTGACAAAGGAGACATACGACAGCAGATTGTTTGGGAAGATATTGAACGAATTTTATCAATATTTCCAGATAAATTAATGCCGCTGCATATTTTAGACGCAGGTGGTGGTTTGGCACAACTTTCACAAAAGTTGGCAAAAAACAATCATTTAGTGACATTATGTGATCTCTCTTGTGAAATGCTCGAATTAGCAAAAGTGGAGATTGAAAAAAACCAATTGCTTCCTCAGTATCGCTTTGTGCATTCTCCTATTCAGAGACTAAGCCGACATTTAGATACTCCGGTTGATCTGATTTTGTTTCATGCCGTAATGGAATGGTTAGCAGATCCACAAACGGTATTAAGAGAACTATTGCAGCATTTAAAACCTGGTGGCGTCGTGTCGATTATGTTTTATAACCACCATGGCTTGGTTTACAAGAATGTTGTTTGTGGCAATATTCCTCACGTGTTGAATGGAATGCCATTTAAGAAACGTTTTAAATTACAACCACAAAAAGGACTCATTCCAAGTGATGTTTACCGCTGGATTGAAGACAGCGATTGTCAGGTTGTGGGAAAAAGTGGAATTCGGTGTTTCAGTGATTACATTGGAAACCAACAACATATGGGTGAGTACACGTCAGAAGATGTACTCAATCTAGAACGTCGTTTATGTCGTGAAGAGCCTTATCTTTCAATGGGGCGTTACATTCATGTCTGGGCGCGAAAAAATTAAGGGTTACGATAAAAGATGAGTGATTTGAATCACGATTCCGATACACAGACGTTAAGTGAATTGGTCGGGTGGATCAAACAGCATGACTTTATGCTGGATCTATCGACGGAACGACTCGCCTTTCTAATTTCTATTGCGGTATTGAGCAATGAGCGGTTTGATGAAGAGTTAGGTGAGGCTGAATTGCACGATGTATTTGCTATCGCAACCGATTCATTCAGTGAAACGGGTGAAGCATCGAGTTTCCGTGCAAATAATGCGATTAATGATCTTGTCAATCAACGTCTGCTACGTCGATTTACGAGCTCTATTAATGATGGCGCAAGTATTTATCGTCTTTCTCATTTGGCATTAGGTATCACCGAATATTATGTTCGTCATCGGGAATTTTCGAAGTTAAAGCTTTCAATTCAACTCTCTATGGTTGCGAGCGAGATGGCTCGTGCAAAAGAAGCAGCCGAAGACGGTGGTGATACAAGCCATTGGTATAAATCCGTTTTTGCGATTTTAAAGTATTCCGTCGGTGAGATATTTGATCAAATCGATCTCAACCAACGTGCAATGGATGACCAACAACAAGATGTGAAAGACCAAATTGCAGATCTATTGAATAAAGATTGGCGTGAAGCGATTAACAACTGTGAACAGCTACTTACGGAAACCTCGACGACGTTGCGTGAATTACAAGATACGTTGCAAGCGGTAGGAGATGAGCTACAAGCCCAGATACTCGATATCCAAGAGTTAACTTACGGTGAATCTGATCTTCAATTTATTGATGAAGTGTTATATCAATTGCAACAGAAGTTAGATCGCATCACCAGTTGGGGACAGCAAGCGATTGATTTATGGATTGGTTATGATCGTCATGTACATAAGTTTATTCGTACCGCAATTGATATGGACCAAAATCGAGCGTTCAGTCAGCGATTGCGCGACTCAGTTCAGACATATTTTGACACTCCTTGGTATTTAACTTATGCCGATGCTGAACGGTTAACCGATTTACGAGACGAAGCTTTAGTACTTAGAGAAGCAGAAGTCACAGGACTTGTGCCGATGGAAGTAGAGTATGAAGAGTTCCAAGAAGTTAACCAAGAAATTGCCAAGCATGTAGGTGTCTTACTAGGGGCTCATAAAGACGAAGGTCGACCAATCGATCTTGGCAGTGTTTTGAAAAATTATTTAGCGACGCACCCATACGCTTCACATTTTGATTTAGCTCGTATAGTCATTGATCAAGCAGTGCGACTTGGTTATTCAGAGCAAGATTACCGCGCAATACAGCCTGATTGGCAAGCCATTAACGATTACGGTGCAAAGGTACAAGCAAATGTTATCGACAGATACTAACGAATATATGCCGGAACAACTGGCGAAAGCAATTTCTAATCCACTATTTCCAGCATTAGACAGTTTGCTTCGAGCCGGACGTCACATTGGAAATGAAGACTTAGACAATCACGCATTTCTTTCCGATTTTGAACATGATTTGGCAGCATTTTACCAACGCTATAATGTCGAGTTGGTGAAAGCGGCGGAAGGTTTCTTCTATCTTCGCCCTCGTTCAACGACTTTAATTTCACGAAGTGTTCTCTCCGAGCTCGATATGCTTGTTGGTAAGGTGTTGTGTTATTTATATCTGAGCCCGGAACGTCTAGCTCATGAAGGCATTTTTACCCAACAAGAATTGTTTGAAGAGTTACTCGCGCTCTCCGATGAGAAAAAGTTATTACGGTTGATCTCTCTCCGTGCGGCTGGCAGTGATCTCGATAGAGAGAAATTGTTTGATAAAGTGAAAACATCATTACGCCGACTTAAACGCCTAGGAATGATAACCACACTCGGTGAAAGTGAGAAATTTATTATCAGCGAAGCAGTATTCCGGTTTGGGGCTGATGTTCGTGTTGGTGATTTACGTGAAGCACAAATGCGCCTTATTCGCGATGGAGAAGCGATTGTGCCGAACCCTGACAATGACGAAAAAACCAATGATACAACACTGAATAGTTCCAAAGACCAAGAGTTTGAATTAGATAGTGAAGAAGGCGAACAAGAAGAGGAACAACTATGATTGAACGTGGTAAATATCAGTCGCTAACCATGATCAACTGGAATGGTTTTTTCGCTCGTACTTTTGATATAGATAATTTGGTGACAACGTTATCCGGTGGTAATGGAGCGGGTAAATCGACAACAATGGCGGCATTCATTACCGCGCTTATTCCAGACCAAAGTTTACTTCACTTCCGTAATACAACTGAAGCCGGTAGCTCTCAAGCATCTCGTGATAAAGGTCTTTACGGGAAGCTTCAAGCTGGTGTGTGTTATTCGGTATTAGATGTGGTCAACTCACGCAAACAGAGAGTGTTATTTGCGGTTAAGCTTCAACAAGTAGCGGGACGTGATAAGAAAGTCGATATCAAACCATTTATTATACAAGGGCTACCGAGTGCGATTAAACCGACAGACGTTCTAATCGAGACCATCTCGGACCAACAAGCACGTGTTAGACCTTTAAACGAAGTGAAAGACACGGCGCTTGCTATGGAAGGCGTGCAATTCAAAGCACTGAATTCCATTGTCGATTATCACAGCTTAATGTTCGAGTTTGGCGTATTACCAAAAAAAATGCGCAATAGTTCCGATCGTGGCAAGTTCTATCGTCTTATTGAAGCGTCGTTATATGGTGGTATTTCAAGTGCCATAACGCGTTCACTACGTGACTATTTGCTGCCTCAAAATGGCGGTGTCAAAAAAGCATTCCAAGATATGGAAGCAGCATTACGTGAAAACCGTATGACACTTGAAGCGATAAAAACGACTCAGTCTGATCGAGATTTGTTTAAGCACTTAATTAGTGAATCGACAAATTATGTCGCAGCGGATTACATGCGCCACGCCAACGACCGACGCAAGCAAGTCGACCAAGTTCTGGCAATACGGAACGATCTATTTTTGGCTCAGAAATCGCTTATCGATCAAAATCAATTACTTGTACAAGCCAATGAAGAATTAACCAGCCTAGTCGATCTCGAGTCTGGGCTTGAGCAAGATTATCAGTCAGCGTCAGACTTTCTACAGCAGGTTCAAAACGCGCTACGTCAGCGAGAAAAAATCGAACGTTATCGTGATGATCTAGAAGAGCTGAGTGGACGCTTAGAAGAGCAATTAATGATTGTTGATGAAGCTCGAGACCGTTTAGAAATAGGTGAAGAGCAGCAGATGGTGATTGACGACGAAGTTGACAGTTTAAAAAGCCAGTTGGCAGACTATCAACAAGCTTTGGATACACAGCAAACTCGTGCTCTACAATACCAGCAAGCAACACAAGCCTTGGCACAAGCTCAGCAACTGTTAGAGAAGCCAAACTTAACCTTGGAGCAGGTACGAGAAGAGATAGCTCAACTTTCGTTATTAGAAGAATCGACCACACAAGAAGTGCTGGCAGCGAAACACAAAATTGATATATCAGCCGCTGAAAGCCAACGTTTTGAATTGGCTTATCAATTGATTGTAGACGTTGTCGGGGCTATTTCTCGAGAAGATGCTCGCCAAGCAGCAGCAGTACAAATTGAGCAATGGCAAGTGGCGAAACGAGCGATTGAAGGTAAGGCACAGTTATCCTCTCTTCATCGTGATCTCGAACGACAAGTACGACAAATCGATGATGTTAAAGTCGTGACACGACAGTATCATAACGTATTCTCACAGCAACTCGACGGTGAACTTGCGCTTGAGCAAGAACGCGAACGTCATGAAGAAGTGTTAGAGAGCGTTGACTTTGAACTCGACAAGATTCGTGACGAAGCAGAACAAGAGCGCTTAAAAGAACACAATGCCCGCTCTCAAGTAAGCGACTTGGAAGCGATTGCACCTAAGTGGCTTGCGGCCAATGATGCCTTAACTCAACTTAGTGAACAAAGTGGTTATGCGCTCGAAGATAGCCAAGCTGTAATGTCGGCAATGCAAGAAGTGTTAGAAAAAGAACAGCATCACTCAAAGAATAAGATTCATTTCTCTGAACGTCGCGATCAGCTCGAGAAAGATATTGCTCAACTGGGTGCGCCTGGTGGTGGCGGTGACAGTCGATTAAAAACCATCGCCGACACATTAGGTGGTGTGTTGTTGTCAGAAATTTATGATGACATCAGCTTAGACGATGCACCTTATTTTAGTGCGATGTATGGTCCTGCTCGTCACGCGATTGTCTTGACCGACCTTGATGGAATCGAGCAGAAACTCGCAGAGCTTGATGAGTGTCCAGACGATTTGTATCTGATTGAAGGCGATGCTGACGCATTTGATGACAGTAGCTTTAGTGTTACTGAACTGGAAGGTGCCGTCTGTGTTTCATTAAACCAGCAGCAACTGCGTTATTCTCGTTATCCTGAATTACCTTTATTCGGACGAGCTGCTCGCGAACAACGATTAGAGACCTTACGAGAAGAACGTGATCAAGCGGCTGAAGAGTACGCCAAGTCTGCGTTTGATGCACAAAAATTGCAGCGCGTATATCAGTTGTTCAATCAATTTGTCGCACAACATATCGATGTGGCATTTAAACCTAATCCAGATGCTGCATTGGATAATATTCGCCAAGAATTGGCTCAAGTTACGCGTCGTCTTGCTCAACTGAATGAACAGCAGAATGAAATCAAACAACGTTCAATGCGCGCGAAAGAGGGATTAGCACTGATTGATAAAGTTCAGTCGACGATTCATTTACTTGATGATGATTCAATCCTTGATCGCTTTGATGAAGTGAGTGAAAAGCTTGAGCATTTACGTGAGTTCCAACAATTTATCGATCAGCACGGATCGGCACTCGAAAAACTAATGCCAATTGTCGGTGTACTGGAATCTGATCCAGAGCGCTTTGTTGAATTAGAAGAGAACTATCACCAAGCCGACACCAAACTAAAACTGATCAAGTCGCAATTGTTTGCTTTATCTGATGTGCAAGAACGACGTCACTATTTTAGCTATTCAGACTCGTTAGACATGGTGTCCAAAAGCGGTGAATTGAGCGAGCAATTGAAAGCTAAATTGACTCATGCTGAAACTCAAAGAATCCAAGCTCGGGAAGAGTCAAAACAAGCACAACTCAGTTGGAATGAGTTGAATCAGGTACTGGTATCACTGAAAAGCTCTCACCAGGCGAAACTTGAAACGGTTCAAGAGTTTGAGCTCGAAATGCGCGAAGCCGGTATTCAAGCGGATGATAATGCGTTGGAGCGAGCCGAGACACGTAAGTCGGAACTTTATGAACGTCTACAGGTTTCTCGCTCTAGAAAAAGTGAGTTGGAAAAAACCACTACATCGACAGAATTAGAAATGACCAGTACTGCTAAGCGTGTTAAACGGATGCGCAAAGAGTACATCGATATTCGCTCTGCGGTAGTAAAAGGCAAGTCTGGCTGGTGTAAGGTGTTACGTTTGGCTAAGGAAAATGATGTCGAAAGACGTTTACATCGAAGAGAGCTCGCCTATCTTTCTACTGATGATTTGCGCTCAATGTCCGATAAAGCATTGGGAGCATTACGTCTAGCGGTGGCGAATAATGAAGAGCTCCGAGATGCGTTACGCCTGTCTGAAGATAACAATCATCCCGAACGTAAGGTGATGTTTTATATCGCGGTGTACCATCACCTACGTCAAAGAATTCGCCAGGATATTATTAAAACCGATGATCCTGTCGAAGCCATTGAAGAGATGGAAGTGGAACTAGCGCGTCTTACCGATGAACTCACCCATCGCGAAGCTCGTTTGGCGATAAGCTCAGATTCGGTCGCGAGTATCATACGTAAGACGATTCAGCGTGAGCAAAATCGGATACGTATGCTCAACCAAGGGTTGCAAAATGTTTACTTTGGTCAAGTTAAAGGCGTGCGTTTGAACGTGAAAGTACGTGAGAGTCATGAGACCCTGCTGACAGGCTTAACCGATCAACAGAATAGCCATAAAGATCTGTTTGAAACTAATCGCTTTACCTTTTCCGAAGCGATGGCAAAACTGTTTCAACGCGTCAATCCACACATTGATATGGGCCAACGTTCTCCTCAGGTATTGGGCGAAGAGTTATTAGATTATCGAAATTATCTAGAGCTTAACGTCGAAGTGAATCGTGGGACGGATGGTTGGTTACAGGCTGAATCAGGTGCACTATCGACCGGTGAAGCCATTGGTACCGGCCAATCAATATTGCTAATGGTGGTGCAGAGCTGGGAAGAGGAATCACGACGTCTGCGCAGCAAAGACTTGTTGCCATGTCGTTTATTGTTCTTGGACGAAGCGGCACGATTGGATACTAAGTCTATCGCGACGTTATTTGAATTGTGTGATCGATTAGATATGCAATTGTTAATCGCAGCGCCAGAAAATATTAGTCCAGAAAAAGGTACGACGTATAAGTTGGTGCGTAAAGTCTTTAATGGCAATGAACATGTTCATGTGGTTGGTTTGCGTGGGTTTGGTCAGGGTAAGCCGGCGACGACTGAACCACAAGCTGAATTAGCTTAGAAAAGTTTGTGTAGACTTGCGGTGATGAAAGGGAGCGAATTTGCTCCCTTTTTCTTGCCTGACATTACGTTAATCGATCATTTATTTATTCGTATATGCGAATTTAAGCGGGCTTCTTGGCAATAAGAATCGCACGGCGTGGCGCAGGGTATCCCTCAATGGTTTTTGTTGGATCATTCGGGTCGAGATAATCCGGCAGTGAATTGTGCGTCATCCACTCAGTTGAACGTTGTTCATCAACTGATGTAATTGATTCATCAGCAATCACCACATCAGCAAAACCACTCTGTTCCAACCAAACCTTAAGTGCTTTCGCCGATGGAAAAAAGAACACATTTCTCATTTGAGCATATCGGTCAACAGGGACTAATACGGCGTTTTCATCGCCATCGATAACCAAGGTTTCTAGAATTAGTTCTCCGCCAGGAACCAGTTGGTTTCGAAGTTGCAATAAATGGTCGAGCGGTGAGCGGCGATGATAGAGCACGCCCATGCTAAACACAGTATCAAAGGCATTTAGATTGGGTAACTGTTCAATGCCGATTGGTAATAGGTGGGCACGTTGATCATTACCAAGGAGCTTTCTGATGGCTTCAAATTGGACTAAAAACAGGTGCGAAGGATCAATGCCAACACACAAACGAGCGCCTTCTCCGAGCATCCGCCACATGTGATAACCATTACCACAACCGACGTCGAGTACTCTGCGGTTTTCAAGCGGCGTAATATGTGGCAATACACGGTCCCATTTCCAATCTGATCGCCATTCGGTATCGATGTGCACATCATGGAGTTGGTACGGCCCTTTTCGCCAAGGGTGAAGTACTTTTAGAACGCTCTCTAACTTTGCAGTTTCACCTGACGATAGCGATTCGTTGTTCCATATTTTTACTGAGCTATCTAACTCGATGTGGTCGGGTACGGTGTCAGGCAGTTTCTTTACCGCTCTTAGCCAACGGTCGATATCACCATGACCAGCTTCTTGCCACTGGGTTAATTGTTGTGGTAGAACATTGAGCCATGGTTGTAATAATGCATCAGTGGCAAGCAGTCGATAGAAATTGGCAAAGTTAAACATAAACGATTACTGTCCTAAGAATTAGAGAGTTATTTAATGGCGAACATTGAGCCAAAGTTAAAACATTGAAACCAGACTTCGTAGCTAGAAAATCCGATATCGGCAAAACGTTGTTTGTGATCTTCAATTGAATCAGGAAGCATGACATTTTCAATTGCGCTACGTTTTTGGCTGATTTCTAGCTCACTGTAACCATTGGCGCGTTTAAAGTCATGGTGGAGGTCGATAAGGAGATTATTGGTTTGAGAATCGGAAAATACATATTTCTCCGATAAAATCAGAATCCCTCCAGGGTTGAGACCTTGATATATTTTCTTCAACAGATGCAAACGGTCTTCGGGAGATAAAAATTGAAGAGTGAAGTTAAGCACGACAACAGAGGCGTTGTTGATCTCAACATCAAGAATATCCGCTTCAATAATCTCTACGGGTGTATCCGAACGATATGCTTGGACGTGTAATTTACAGCGTTCAACCATGGCATGAGAGTTGTCGACTCCGATTATTTTACAACCGGGCTTATTGATATGTCGTCGCATAGAGAGTGTCGCAGCCCCCAAGGAACATCCCAAATCATAGAGCTGACTATCAGGAGTAACAAAGCGTTCGCTCAGCATTCCAATGGCGGATATGATATTACTATAGCCAGGTACAGAACGCTGAATCATATCGGGAAACACTTCGGCAACACGCTCATCGAACGTGAAGTCACCCATCTTATTGATCGGAGCTGAATAAATTGTGTCTTTCGGAGTCATATGCACCTCCCAGCGAACGTGTAATGCGAAAAGCTATACAAATATCGTGGTTTATGGGTCGAACGGTTGATGTGGAAAAGCGCGATATTCTATGAGATTGGGCTTTAAAAGTCATTAACCTAAAGGACTAAAACATACTTATTTGCTGTGGTCCTTTAAAAGCAGGAAATTCTCCTAATGGTGGTAGCGCAATGTGCTCGCCCAACTGTTTATAAAATTTACATGCGAGCTGTGGGGCAAAGTCATTGTCAGAGCTATGAATCATAAAATAGGGTTGCTTACCTTCAGCAATCCATTGTGGCACTTTGTTGAGCCAAGGAGTTAAAAACTCCAAGTTGTCATCTGGGTGGGGTAACCCAATAAAACGCACCATAGGAAAATCGCTTGTGGCAATCGCATGAACAGGAACATGAGGTTTATTACTCTGGGCATCAAGTAACTCTTCAAGGACTTTTCCATTAAGAGACGTTTTGATTCTTTGTGCTTGTGGACTGAAAACAGGGCGGCTGTCCATGATAATACGACTAATGTCGCGTTCAATAAGAAATTGATTAAAGTGTCGCTCTTCTTCGCCTTTAGCAAAGAAGCAGGAGTGCCTAACTTCTACGCCTAAGGGAACGGAGTCGGGAAAAAAGGTAACAAACTTCTTCAATCGTTCAAGTTCCTGATATGAGAACGATGCAGGAAGTTGAATAGTCCATAATCCAATTTTATCGAACAGTGGCTCAAACAAGTTTAACATCGCCTTTAGTTCAGATTGACACCCCTTAAGTAATCGCTCGTGAGTTATGGTTCTAGGCAATTTGAATGTAAATCTGAACGTGTCAGGTGTGGCATCGCGCCAATTCAATACGGTGCGTGCACTCGGTAGGGCGTAAAAAGTGGTATTGCCTTCAACGGTATGAAAAACTTCAGCGTATTTTGACAACCGCTCAGCGTTAGATGTTCCTTTTCCATAGAATGATCTTAACCAAGGGTTGTGCGACCACATGGTGAGCCCTAAGCGTAATGGAATTGGATTATGTGTTGTCAAATGAGTCATTTTTAACGTTAGCCATTTATTCGAAAATTATTTAGTTACTGAGCTTTGAAGAAAGGGGCAATTTAGGGCTATAATCAGCCTCAATTTGACAATTTTCCATTCGTTTTAATTTGTTAGTGGTGAAATCGATTAGATAATAATCAACTTTGCCATTTTTATCATGGAATGAAGATTGTAGCCATATTTTGCGAGCGTCGCCCGCTTTTGGTAACGCTGTTGTCGGCGTATAAACAGAACGTAGCCTGTTAGCTCATTTGTTGAGGATAGCAGTTTAAAATCAGTCAAATATTGTATTGGGATAGTAACTATGCGTAGCCATTATTGTGGTCATTTGAACAAGTCTCTTGTAGGCGAAACGGTCGAACTCTGTGGATGGGTTAACCGTCGTCGTGATTTAGGCGGTCTTATTTTTATTGATATGCGTGATCGTGAAGGGATTGTTCAGGTTGTTGTTGATCCAGACATGGTTGATATTTTTCCAATAGCGAACCAGCTTCGCAATGAATTTTGTATTCGACTTGGTGGTGAAGTGCGTGCACGTCCTGATAGCCAAGTTAATAAAGATATGACGACGGGCGAAGTCGAAATTCTGGCGACATCTTTGGAAATCATCAACCGTTCTGATGCGCTTCCTCTCGACTTCAATCAGCAAAACTCAGAAGAGCAACGTCTGAAATACCGTTATTTGGATCTGCGCCGCTTGGAAATGAGCGATCGCATTAAATTGCGCGCTAAAGCATCGAGTTTTGTTCGTCGTTTCCTTGATGACAATTCATTTTTAGATATCGAAACCCCCGTGTTGACGAAAGCGACGCCAGAAGGCGCACGTGACTACCTAGTACCGAGTCGAGTCCACAAAGGCAGTTTTTACGCGTTGCCACAGTCACCTCAGCTGTTTAAACAATTGTTGATGATGTCTGGATTCGACCGCTACTATCAGATTGTTAAATGTTTCCGAGACGAAGATTTACGAGCTGACCGCCAGCCTGAATTTACCCAAATAGATATCGAAACCTCATTCATGACTTCTGACGAGGTTCGCGCTGTAACCGAGAAAATGATCCGTGAAATGTGGTTAGAGTTACTAAACGTTGACTTGGGTGAATTCCCAGTAATGCCATTTAGTGAAGCAATTCGCCGTTTTGGTAGCGACAAGCCAGATCTACGTAACCCATTAGAGTTGGTTGACGTGGCTGACCTAGTTAAAGACGTTGAATTTAAAGTATTTGCGGGCCCTGCAAATGACGAGAAGGGACGTGTCGCGGTAATTCGTGTTCCTGGTGGCGCATCATTGACGCGTAAGCTTATTGATGGTTATGGCGAATTTGTATCGATTTATGGTGCAAAAGGTCTTGCGTGGATGAAGGTTAATGATAAGGCTGCTGGTCTTGAAGGCATTCAGTCACCGATTGCAAAATTCCTAACTGAAGACATTATCAATGCGATTATAGAACGTAGTGGTGCTGAATCTGGCGATATTATTTTATTTGGCGCAGACAAAGCGAACGTTGTTGCTGAAGCAATGGGTGCACTGCGAGTTAAGCTGGGTAATGATCTAGAGTTAACAGATCTAACTAAGTGGACACCACTTTGGGTCGTTGACTTCCCTATGTTTGAAGAAGACGGTGAAGGGAACTTGCATGCAATGCATCACCCATTCACTTCTCCTCTTGGTGTTACAGCAGAAGAGTTGAAAGCAAACCCTGCCTCAGCAAACTCTAACGCGTATGACATGGTTATCAATGGCTACGAAGTTGGTGGTGGATCGGTTCGTATCCATAATGCAGATATGCAAGCAGCGGTTTTTGATACTCTAGGTATTAGTGAAGAAGAGCAGCGTCAGAAATTTGGTTTCTTATTGGATGCACTTAAATACGGTACTCCACCGCACGCGGGGTTGGCTTTCGGCCTTGATCGCTTAGTTATGCTGTTGTGTGGAACGGATAATATTCGTGATGTTATCGCCTTCCCGAAAACAACCGCAGCGGCTTGTCTGTTAACGGATGCGCCTAGCGAAGCAAACGAAGCTGCGTTGCAGGAGTTAGCTCTTACTGTTACAGCGGCAAAAGGTAAAGAATAGTCTTTACGCTAAATTATAAAGGGTGACCATCTGGCCACCCTTTTTTATTTCAGTTTCATATTAACAACATATGACGGGTATTTATTTTGGCTCAACTTTATTTTTACTATTCGGCAATGAATGCTGGTAAATCGACGACTTTGCTTCAATCTGCATTTAATTATCAAGAGCGGGGGATGAACCCGATGATTTTTACTGCTGCGATTGACGACCGATACAGTGTCGGGAAGGTGAGTTCTCGAATCGGTTTAGAGCAAGATGCTGCACTTTTTGATCAAGCAACAGATATGTTCGAAAAGGTTAAAATAGAGCACGAAGAAAAAGGTGTTCACTGTGTGATGATCGATGAAGCACAGTTTCTGACTAAGGCGCAGGTGTGGGCGTTAAGCGATGTTGTTGATAAATTGAAAGTGCCGGTATTATGTTACGGATTAAGGACGGACTTTCAGGGTGAGATGTTCCCTGGGAGCGCAGCTTTACTTGCCTGCGCTGACAAGTTAATAGAGCTTAAGACTATTTGCCATTGCGGAAAAAAAGCAATTATGGTGGTGCGATTGAATCAAAACGGCGAGCCTATACGAGAAGGTTCACAAGTGGCAATTGGTGGTAACGATCGTTATGTTTCAATGTGTCGTGCGCATTTTAAACAAGCACTAGGTCGTTAATTAACAAAATGGTATGGCGTCAATAGGCGATAAGTAATTAAACTTAAAGCCATACCTAAGTAATTTATCGACGCAAATACTTTTGTCTTCAATATCGACGATAGGTGGGAAACTGAGTTCAATTCCCATCTGCTTAGACGCTGCTTTATAGAACTCTGCTTTGCTCGGCTTTTGTGGTGACACAGCGTTTATCACCTCATTATTGATTTGCTCAATCGAGAATTCGATTATGTTGATTGCGTCACTGAGGTGTAGCATATTCGCGGGAGCTTTCTGACTTACCTTTTTTAGGTGCCTAACAAATCGAGAAGGATGTCGATTTGGACCAAATAGCCCACCACAACGAATGATTACGGTATTTAGATTTGACTGTTCGACGAGTTCTTCAGCCTCGAGTAACATTCGGCTTTTGAGACTGAATTCTAAATTTGTTTGCGCCAGAGATAATGTTGCATCCGTTTCAACCATTTCATTCGCAAGGTCAGGGTAAACCCCTGTGGTGCTAATCATTATGAGTTTATCGATACTTGCTTGCTTACAAGCATCAACAACGGTGTGCCAGTTTTGTGAATATTGTTCGCCGAGGCCTTTACGAAGACCGGGAGGGAAGCACCCAATAACAATATTGGAGCGTTGTTGGTTAAGTTGCGATAAAAGGTCACATGTAGTTAGGGAAACATCAGTAACAAAACCGTGAATATCAGTTTGATCAAAGCAGGTTAGGCCTAGTGCATTTGTTTTACTGGCATAGACTGTGTGGTTTATAGCAAGTTGCTTTGCCAAAGGTAGACCAAGCCATCCAGCTCCAATTACGGTGATTACTGACATTTATGCACCTAACGTTATCATTACTTAATGTGAAAATGATGGAGCAGCATGAAGAACACGAAGAACAGTTTCGGCATTTTGAGCAATTTCAATACCTTCATCAGTTAAATATCCACCGTCTGGTAGGGTGCATAACCCTTTCGCATATAAACGCTCTACGGCACCCAGTGTTTCTTTGTTTGCATCATTGTGCACTTTGATTCCTGTCGCACGACTGCTCAGATCAAACTGAAGTAATAGATTTAGTTCTTCCATATGGTGGCTAGTGTATTTCATCGGTAATTCCTCTAGAAAGTTGCCCGCACTGTGCGATTTAAATAACGTGTTAAACCTAATCTATCAGACACTCGTGAATGAAAGTTTGAAATACCAACGATTTTATCACTTATTTCAGCAATTTGTTTTTGATTGCGCGTAAATTAGCCAAACGAATACAAAAGGGCAAAATAATTGTTGACTGAAAATCTCCAATCCGTAGAATGCATCCCCGTACTAAGGAGCTCACGTTCTTTACGTATTTTCCTTTAGTAGTAAAGGGCGTGTTGGCAGAGTGGCCATGCAGCGGATTGCAAATCCGTGGACCTCGGTTCGACTCCGGGACGCGCCTCCATTGCGACACTAGCTCAGTTGGTAGAGCGCAACCTTGCCAAGGTTGAGGTCACGAGTTCGAACCTCGTGTGTCGCTCCAAGTTTCAAAGCGATGCTTTTGATATGTTTCAGAGCTTCGTTATACAATTTAATGATACATTTATTGTATCAAAGATGGTGTCTGATAACTCAGTCGACGGTACATCAATACAGCGTTATTGTGTGCCCTGGTGGTGGAATTGGTAGACACAAGGGATTTAAAATCCCTCGGCGTTCGCGCTGTGCCGGTTCAAGTCCGGCCCGGGGCACCATCTTGCGACACTAGCTCAGTTGGTAGAGCGCAACCTTGCCAAGGTTGAGGTCACGAGTTCGAACCTCGTGTGTCGCTCCAATTAGAAACCCTAGCCTGATGGCTGGGGTTTTTGACATTTAAGCAGAGCGTAATCTTGCCAAGGTTGAGGTCACGCTTTTGGTTCAAGAGAAAGCGAACCTCGTGTGTCGCTCCAATTAGAAACCCTAGCCTGATGGCTGGGGTTTTTACGTTTAAGCAGAACGCAATCTTGCCAAGGCTGAGGTCACGCTTTTAGTTCAAGAGAAAGCGAACCTCGTGTGTCGCTCCAATTAGAAACCCTAGCCTGATGGCTGGGGTTTTTGACATTTAAGCAGAGCGCAATCTTGCCAAGGTCGAGGTCACGCTTTTAGTTATTACTTTTCAAATTGATTTATATTTTCGATTAAGTCTAGAAATAGATCTTTCCCGATAGGGAGCAGTTTGTCTGGAAAGTCGTAATCGGGATGATGAAGCTGTGGGGTTGATTCGCCACTTCCAAGAACAAACAACGCTCCGTGCCTTGCTACTTCCGTAAATTGTCCAAAATCTTCTGACCACCGCATCGGCTGATTTAATACGTCATATTGAATATTTAGCTTTTCACAGGAGTTACTAACAAGCTTGGTCGCTAATTCATCATTTGTTGTGGCGTCGAATTCATCTTGGAATTTTATGTCGTACGATAATTGATATTTGGAACAGAGTTTCTCAACCGCCTGAGCTAACCTAGCTTGTAACTGATTCATCGTAAAGTTGGTTTCACTTCGCAATGTGAGCATTACAACGCCTTGTCCAGGGCTGGTACCAAAAGCGATTTCACCTAATTTTGAATATATCACTGTACACCAACAAGTATCTTCAATTTGATTTGGAAGATCGCTTGCAAGCTGAATCAATTCACACATTGCGATAGCAGGGCTATTACCATGCTCAGGATAGGCTGCGTGGGAAGTATGACCGGTTAATTCGATGATCATCCCCTTTGATGCGCAGTTGAATGTACCCGATTTAATACCAACTCGGCCAAGTTCCAACCCTGGATAGTTATGAAGTGCAAATGCGTAATCTGGAACATAAGGCCGAAATACATCATCTTGAATCATTGCCTTAGCGCCTTCTCCGGTTTCCTCTGCAGATTGAAAAGCAAGAATGACTCGTCCGCTTTCGGGAGGAGTATTGTGTAACTGTTTTGCCAAAGAAAGAATGATTGTCATGTGTCCGTCGTGACCACACTTATGTGCACAACAAGTATGATGAGAACGATATTCTAATGTATGGTTTTCTTCGATAGGGAGAGCGTCTAACTCTGCACGAAATAATGTCGTTGGACCTGGTTTTTTGCCTTGGTATATGGCTAATACACCATAGCCGCCAACGTGAGTGATGATTTTACTGGGTTGATATTGCTTTAATGTATCAATAACAGCTTGGGCAGTGGCACTTTCGTGGTTAGATAATTCGGCAATCTGATGCAGTTGATGACGTTTAATTTGCCACTCGGAGTGAGACATCCTTTCTCCTTGAAATATGTCGAAGGCTATCGAGGTTGACTGAAGTATTTATGATGATTTTTAATCACTTTACAGTACATCTCGAGACTCAAAAAGTGTTATTATTTCGCATTAAATAATAGCTTAAGCAAAGTGTGGTGATTTTTAACGTTATATCTTTTTTAAAGCGTATTTCAGTTTGGAATCAATGTCAGCTTTAGTTACTATGTACCGCTATTTTATATTAACCAACAGATTTTTTCGGAATCGCCCAATTCCGATGTCGAAACTACCTACAGGGTAGGCGAGGAAACGATGCAACATCTACAAGAGATTATTGCGAATGCGAGTTCTGCAATTAATGCAGCTGATTCATTAGTTGTATTAGACGAAGTTCGAGTTCAGTACTTAGGTAAGAAAGGTGAGCTGACAGCTCAGTTACAAAACCTCGGAAAATTACCCCCGGAAGAGCGTCGAGAAGCTGGTCAAGAGATCAATAAAGCGAAAAGTTCCGTTCAGAAAGCAATAGCTGCGCGTAAAGAAGCGTTACAAGCGGCAGAATTGGAACAGAAACTAGCAGCCGAAACCATTGATGTTAGTTTGCCTGGACGTCGAATTGAGAACGGCGGTTTACACCCGGTGACTAGAACTATCGAACGAATTGAGAGCTTTTTCGGCGAACTCGGTTTCACTGTTCAGTCTGGACCAGAAATAGAAGATGATTTTCATAACTTTGATGCATTGAATATTGCTGATGATCACCCGGCTCGTACTGATCATGATACCTTCTTTTTTAATCCTAAGTTGATGTTACGTACTCATACCTCTGGCGTTCAAATTCGAACATTAGAAGAGAGTCAGCCACCGATTCGTTTTATTGCACCTGGTCGTGTTTATCGAAACGATTACGATCAAACTCATACGCCAATGTTCCACCAAGTGGAAGGTATGCTCGTTGATGAGAATGTTAACTTTGCGCAGCTCAAAGGTATTCTGAATGACTTCTTGTGTAATTTCTTTGAAGAAGATTTAGAAGTTCGTTTCCGTCCTTCTTATTTTCCGTTTACAGAACCTTCAGCAGAAGTCGACGTAAAAGGAAAGAATGGCAAATGGTTAGAAGTGTTAGGCTGCGGTATGGTCCATCCAAATGTGCTTCGTAGTGTTGGCATCGACCCAGAGAAATACTCTGGTTTTGCTTTCGGTATGGGTGTTGAGCGCCTTACTATGTTGCGCTATGGCGTAAACGACTTGCGCGCATTCTTCGAAAATGATCTTCGTTTCCTTAAACAGTTTAAGTAATTCAGGGGCAGTACAAAATGAAATTCAGTGAATCATGGCTTCGTGAGTGGGTCAACCCTGCGGTTACTACTGACGAACTAACTCATCAAATTACAATGGCTGGTCTTGAGGTCGATGATGTTATTCCTGCAGCGGGTAACTTTACTGGTGTTAAAGTTGGTCAGGTAGTTGAATGTGAACAGCACCCAGACGCAGATAAACTACGCGTAACAAAAGTCGATGTTGGTGAAGACGAGTTGCTTGATATCGTATGTGGAGCATCAAACTGTCGACAAGGTATTAAAGTGGCCGTTGCCACAGTCGGTGCCGTTTTACCTGGTGATTTTAAGATAAAGAAAGCAAAACTACGTGGTCAACCATCTCATGGTATGCTTTGCTCATTTAGTGAATTAGGTATTGATGTCGAATCAGATGGAATACTTGAACTAACATCTAATGCGCCAATTGGGACTGATATCCGAAGTTTCCTAGAATTAAACGATGTAACGATTGATGTAGATCTAACGTCAAATCGTGCAGACTGCTTTAGCTTGCGTGGTATGGCTCGCGAAGTAGGTGTTCTCAATCGCATGGATGTGGCTGAACCTTCATCTGATGCAGTTTCTAGTCAGAATGATAGCACCGTATCTATCCGTGTTGATGCGTCTCACGCATGCCCACGTTACTTAGGGCGAGTGATTAAAAACATCAACGTCGAAGCGGAAACGCCACTTTGGATGCAAGAGAAATTGCGTCGATGTGGTATTCGTTCAATCGATCCAGTTGTTGATGTAACAAACTATATTTTACTCGAGCAAGGCCAGCCTATGCATGCATTCGATCTTGCAAAAATAGACGGTGGCATTGTGGTTCGTATGGCTGAGCAAGATGAAAAGCTTACTTTGCTTGACGGTAATGAAGCCAAACTTAACTCAAATACCCTTGTCGTTGCAGATCACAACAAAGCGCTTGCTATTGCAGGAATTTTCGGTGGTGAGGGATCAGGGGTTAACTCTGAGACAAAAGATATTTTGCTCGAGTGTGCATTCTTTTCTCCTGATGATATTCGAGGAAGAGCGCGTAGTTATGGTCTACATACCGACTCATCGATGCGTTATGAACGTGGAGTAGATTATGCTTTACAAGCGAGTGCTATGGAGCGTGCGACTCAGTTATTGGTAGAGATTTGTGGTGGAGATGTTGCTCCAGTCGTCACGGTTGAATCGGAATCCGATCTGCCAACGCCTAATCGAGTAACGCTACGTCGAACTAAGCTCGATCGTCTACTTGGACATGTTATCCCAGATATTGACGTTGTTGAGATTCTGCAGCGCTTAGGTATGTCGGTTGACACGATCGACGGTGGTTGGGCTGCTACGGCTCCGACTTGGCGTTTTGATATCGAAATCGAGCAGGATTTGATTGAGGAAGTAGGGCGTATTTATGGATACGATAATATTCCAAATCAAGCACCGCTAGCGGCACTATCAATGAACGATCATAAGGAAGCGAATATTGCGCTTTCTCGTGTACGCAATCTTTTGGTTGACCGTGGTTATCATGAAGCGATCACCTATAGTTTTGTTTCGCCTGAGCAGCAAAAACTGATCGTGCCAGATATCGAACCATTGGTATTGCCAAATCCGATTTCAGCTGACATGTCTGCAATGCGTCTAAGTCTAATTCAGGGCTTATTAAATACGGTTGTGCGTAACCAAAAGCGTCAACAGTCGCGAGTTCGCCTGTTCGAATATGGCTTACGCTTTGTTCCGGACGAGACGGCTGAAAATGGCATGGCGCAGACTCCAATGCTTGCTGGTGTTATCGCTGGTCCTCGTTCTGATGAACATTGGAACTTAGAAGCAGCAACGGTTGATTTCTTCGACTTGAAGGGCGATTTGGAAGCAGTACTTGAGCTAACAGCAAATGAAAAAGCGTTCAGCTTTAGTGCAACTAACCATCCAGCTCTGCACCCTGGGCAGGCTGCAACGATTTTATTTAATGGCAATGCGGTCGGTGTTATTGGTACCGTTCACCCTCAACTTGAACGTGAGTTTGGCCTCAATGGTCGAACTGTTGTATTTGAACTAGAATGGTCTGCGATACAAACTAAGGTGATTCCAGAAGTTGCGACAGTTTCAAAATTCCCATCTAACCGTAGAGATATAGCGATTGTTGTTGATGAAAATGTCTCGGCAGGAGATGTCCTTGCAACTTGTCTATCATCTGGCGGTGAATTGGTGACAGATGCTTCTCTATTTGATGTCTACGTTGGTAAAGGTGTCGATGATGATAAGAAAAGTTTAGCGATTGCTCTTACACTCCAATCTGATGATCGTACGTTGGAGGAGGCTGAAATTTCTTCAAGTGTATCGGCTGTCATAGCAGCAGTTGTTGAGAGTCATCAAGGCACGTTGAGAGAATAATCGCATCGTCAAATATGATAGTGTTAGCATAATGCATAAGACCGAGTATTTCTCGGTCTTATTTATTTATATTAATACAGAATGATGTCAACTTACTGAAAACTTGGAAATTATCAATTTTGAGACCTAAATTGGATAATTATCAAAATTATGTAAAACAATAAAATCTTCTGTCGTATATGTTCTTGATGGAGTTCACCACTAATTTTCCTTTATTATCAGCTTATTACTCTAAATCCTTGCTGGTTTTATGGAATAGTTGTACGCTAAAATCAATAAAGATAATACTTCTGTGGTTAAAAAAGTTGGCGTAAATCAGAAGCTTGGCATACACTTCATTTACATAGCCGATATGTTGTTGATTGGCTGAGTAAAGTTTGCTTTGGTGCCGCGTGGTAGCGGTAAAGTTAAGCCTAGCTTTGAGGGGATTTTATGGCGCTTACAAAAGCTGAATTAGCTGAAAACCTATTCGATAAACTTGGTTTCAGTAAACGAGATGCCAAGGAAACGGTTGAAGTGTTTTTTGAAGAAATTCGCAAATCACTTGAAAATGGTGAGCAGGTAAAATTGTCTGGTTTTGGTAACTTTGATTTACGTGATAAGAATGAGCGTCCAGGTCGAAACCCAAAAACAGGTGAGGATATACCTATTTCTGCTCGCCGGGTTGTTACATTTCGTCCAGGCCAAAAATTAAAAGCTCGTGTAGAAAATATCGAGATTGATAAATAGAAATAAAAGACCACATTTATGTGGTCTTTTGTTTCTGTGTCTTTCTTGTCTAACCTTTCTAATTCCACAATGGTCATTATCATTGTGCGACGGATTATATTAATTCAATTATTATGGATCATGAATTTTGGCACACAAAATGGGCCACAAATAAAATTGGCTTTCATTTGGAAGACATTCACCCTTTGTTGAAACGTCATTGGGCTTCAACTAACGCTTCAAAAGAGAGCTCGGTGTTAGTTCCACTATGTGGGAAATCGGAAGACTTAGATTGGCTTGCGGAGCGGCATCAACACGTAGTTGGTGTTGAATTAAGTGATATTGCAGTAAAAAGTTATTTTGCTCAACGATTCTATACTCCGACCGTGACTCAACTTGATAGTTTTAACTGTCTATATCAGTTCGATGAATTATCAATTTATCAGGGTGATGTATTCAAAGCACCTTTGCCCTCTGTCGATATTGTTTATGATAGAGCTGCGCTGATCGCACTTCCGTTAGAAGTACGTGCGAAGTACGCTCAACGATTGCTGTCGTTAGTGAACCCTGGAGGCTCGATACTACTTATTAGTGTTGAGCATAATCTTGATAAGCCGTCACCTCCATTTTCTGTCGAGGCTAACGAAATCCGAACTATATTCGTGAATTGTGACTGCCGTGAGCTAGAGTATGTCGCTTTACCTGATGACAAAGTCGATGGCGAGAGAGTGTGGCTAATTAGACCAAATAGTAAATAGAAAACGAGCGTTTCAATATCTATTGAAAAAAGTCACATTCACCATACTTATGGTAGATGTGACTTTTTTGATTTGTCAGGTCAATAGCGATCAATCACCAAAGAACTAATTGTAATGAATTTGAATTTTACTCGCACATTCAATTGCTAATTCTTTTGCTAGACCTGTACTTTCAGCAGTAGCCAAAGTCACACCTAAACGGCGACGACCATCTATGGTTGGCTTCCCGAATAAGCGAATTTGAGTGTTTGACACTTTCAACGCTTCATTTAGGTTGCTGAACGATAAATCTTCAGATGTTCCTTGTCCCAAGACCGCAACAGAAGCAGCCGGAGAGATAAGATTAATTTGATTAATCGGCAACCCAGTAAATGCACGTACATGAAGTGCAAATTCAGATATGCTTTGTGATGCTAAGGTGACTAAACCGGTATCGTGCGGGCGAGGTGATACCTCATTAAAGATAACAGTATCGCCTTTGATAAAGAGTTCAACACCAAATATGCCGTAGCCGCCAAGCGCTTCAACGACTTTGCCTGCCGCATCCTGTGCAGCGTTTAAGGCCGCTTCTGACATGACTTGAGGCTGCCATGACTCGCGGTAATCTCCATCTTCCTGACGGTGTCCAATCGGAGCACAAAAATGAATACCATCGACCGCTCTGACAGTCAAAAGGGTAATTTCATAATCGAAATCAATGAAGCCTTCAACGATGACGCGTCCAGCGCCAGTTCGTCCGCCTTCTTGCGCGTAATCCCATGCTTTTTCAATATCAGATTGTGATTTGATTATACTTTGTCCTTTGCCAGAAGAGCTCATTACTGGCTTTACGACACAAGGAATACCGACATCAGAAACGGCTTGTGCGAACTGAGCATAATCGTCGGCAAAGTAGTAATGTGAAGTGGTGAGTTTAAGTTCTTCAGCGGCTAATCGACGAATACCTTCACGGTTCATGGTAAGGCGAGTTGCGTTTGCTGTAGGCACAACATTCAAACCCTGCTGCTCGAGTTCTACGAGTTTACTGGTGGCGATTGCTTCGACTTCTGGCACGATAAAGTCAGGCTTTTCTTCATCGATAACATTCGCGAGAGCATCACCATCTAGCATATCAAATACATGACTTCTGTGAGCAACTTGCATTGCTGGAGCGTTAGGGTAGCGGTCACAGGCAATTACTTCTAAACCTAATCGTTGGCATTCTATAGCGACTTCTTTACCAAGCTCACCTGAGCCAAGTAAAAGAACTTTCGAGGCGCTGTTACTGGTAGCTGTGCCTAACATCTGGATTTCCTCATCATCGAAATATTTAGTCTATTTAACGGCGCAATCATACTGAATTTAATTTGAAAAGCAAACGTTTGCCTATGACAATGTTTGAGCCTTAAAACAACGATTTCGTGCAGGATGATTGTTGTCGTTTATCGATAATCAGAATGTAGTAATTAGTGGATGATTTGATAGAGCCAGTTTGCGTACGCGTAGAAAAAAGGTGCTAGGACTGAGGTGATTACGCCGCATAGTACTAGCGCCAATGAGCTAAACGCCGCATCGCGAGAGTCTTTTTCAGCGCAGGTTGCTGTGCCTAGTGCATGAGAGACGTTACCCATGGTTAGGCCTCGGGCGATTGGGTGAGTGATGTTTAATAATTTGTATATAGGGTAGGCAAATATTGCACCAAAGAGTCCAACTACTAACACTAAAATCGCGGCTATAGCGGGTTCTCCTCCAAAATGTGCGGAGACTTCCATGGCGATCGGTGTGGTTACCGACTTCGTTAATATCGAGGCGACTAGCGGCATGTCTGCATTTAATATGACAGCAATGGTTGCTGAGGTGACCATGGACATTACACTGCCGAAACCACATGAAAACAAGATAATTCGCCAATTCGCTTTGATTTGAGGAAGTTGCTCATAAAGTGGGTAAGCCAATGCAACGACGGCGGGCTGAAGCAGATAGCTAACCCAAAGGTTGTCGTTGTAATAGTCCTCATAAGACACGTCTAACGCCACTAATATCGCGATGATAAGAGAAACCGAAATTAGAAGCGGATTTGCTAGTGGATGTTTGGCTTTTTTTGCTAACCAGCGAGCAAAGATAAATATTACCAAAGAGATCAATAGCCACATTATTGATCGCCTCGCTTTAATGAGCGATCGAGAACTAAAGCTAACACGATTAACACAATGAATGAACCACCTATAGCACTAGCAAATATAGGCAAAGCGTTATTTGCTAATGTATCAAAATGCTCCATTAACCCGACACTAATAGGTACAAATAAAAACATCATATAGCGAATAAATAATGTAGCACTCGGTTTAACTTGAGCAGAAGGAACGGCACCCGATGCGAGTAAAATAAAAAGTATCAACATACCGATAATACTACCCGGTAAAGCGATATCGAGTAATTGCTGAATTCCAATGCCGGCATACAAGCACGTGAAGATAATCGCCATGGAAATTAGGTATTTAACAGGATTTCGAGACATTAAATTTTATTCTTTAATTGTGTTAGGAGACAAGGTTACTGACATAGTGATATACGGACTTTAACAGAGACAGTTTTTTTTCATCAGATTGATATTGTTCTGCAAGTTGTTCGAGGTTCATGAAATAACTATCGATATTCTGATCGAAATAATCGCGACAGTGACTTGCCCATTGTTGCTGTTCTAACTGTGTTAACGTGGAAGGGTAGTTTCTAGCACGGTAACGAACGAGTAACGGTTTGATTCGCTGATCGTTAAATTGAATATCAAGTTGCCCTAATAATTCAGGTTGTGTATCTAGAATAATATCCATTGCAGAACGGTCCGCTGGAGTAAAGAAGCCGTTATAAAGCTGTGTATCGACATTCTCAGACTTTGGATAGTCTTCTTGTTGTGAAAACAGTTCAGTAAGCTTACTGCGGACGTCTTGATTGGCTTTCAGAGTATTTAGGTTTTCTAAACACTTCGAACGGTCAATACCAAGTTGGTGCGCATTTTCAGCGGTGAGAGTTTTCGCGGGGGCAAGTATCGGGCATTTATTTAAGTGTACGAGCTTGACCGGAATAGGAAGCTCATCTGCCGCAAGATCTTGTCGTTTTGTGTATAGGCGTTGTCGGATTTCATCGGCATCTAGCGTTAATAAAGGAGTAGGGTCCATCGATAGATCGACAACAATGACCGCATTGTTATTGGTTGGGTGCCAAGCAAATGGAACAATCCAGCTAGTATAATTGCGTTCTCTACCGAACATTCCCGAGACATGCAGTAGTGGTGTTAAATTGACAATATCAATGAGTGGGGTGAGCGCTTTCTTATGGCGCATAGAAAGAAAATAGTCAAATAGCTTCGGCTGTGCTTGTTTGATTTTCTTGGCCATTTCGATAGTAGCAATGACATCGGCCATCGCGTCATGGGCATTTTCGTGTTCAATATCGTTGGCAATCGAGAGGTGCTCAAGTTTGAAGCTTGGGTAGCCTTCTTCATTATCAGGCCAAACAATCCCTTCAGGCCTAAGTGCATGACAGGCTCGCAGCACATCGAGTAGATCCCAACGTGAATTGTTATTTTTCCAAGCCCATGAATAGGGATCGATAAAGTTGCGATAACAGGTATAACGAGTCACTTCATCATCAAATCGAATATTGTTGTAGCCAAGATTGATCGTCTGTGGTTTTGCCATTTCTTGATGAATTAAACGAATAAACTCAGGCTCTGGTAGTCCTTCTTGAACGGCTTTTTGTGGTGTAATACCAGTGATCAATACAGCCTCTGGATTAGGCAAATAATCCATAGGGGGTTGGCAATAAATAACTAATGGTTCACCAATTATATTGAAATCCATATCGGTGCGCACACCAGCAAATTGGCTAGGACGATCTAGCGCTGGGCTGGTTCCCCAGGTCTCATAATCGAAGAAGAAAAAGCTTGATTGTTCTTGGGAAGGCATCGAAATGGCTCATAGAAAAATTGTACATGTTATATCATTACACCATTAGCTGATTTGCTAAGCAAACAATATTGATTCATAAGCTAATAGATATTATTCAGATATCAATAATTGAACTGGGTGTGATACGATTACACCTTGGTAATTATGTATGTTTTAAGCTAATGAATTTCCGAACAATTAAATAGTTAAGTTAGTCTTTTTAAACATTATTCGTCAATCGCTTTATTCAGAGTACACGTCATGTTGGATCGCAAATTTCAGGCACAAATTCAAACTAAAATAGATCAAAAAACGAAGCCTCTCGGTGCATTGGGCCAGCTTGAAGTGGTTGCTGCTCAACTCGCGACAATCCAAAGTCAAGGTAAAGAGGCATTGGTCGATACCATTGAAATCGTAAAACCTACCGCAGTTGTTTTTGCCGGCGACCATGGAGTTGCGGAAGAAGGTGTTAGCATTGCACCAAGTGCCGTGACTCAGCAAATGGTGATTAACTTTTTGAATGGTGGCGCAGGTATTAATTGTTTTTGTCGTTCAAATAACGTGGAGTTGTATGTTGTCGATGCCGGAATACTCTTACCTGTCGAGTTAGAACACCAAAATTTCGTTCAGCAACGCTTAGGTGATAGAACCAATAATTTTGCGGTTGAGCCAGCTATGACTATTGATATTGCTAGACAGGGTATCGAATACGGAAAACAATTTGTTGGCTCATTAATTACGAATGGTTCAAATCTCGTTATGTTTGGTGAGATGGGAATCGGTAATACCAGTAGTGCTGCAGCAATAGTGTCTATATTGAGTGGGCAAGATGTATCGAAATGCGTAGGCATGGGAACAGGAATCACACCTGAGCAATATACAAAAAAATGTCAATTGGTTGCGCAAGGCGTTTCTCGATGCAACTCTCAAGATCCAATCAAAGTATTAGCCGAAGTCGGTGGATATGAAATTGCCCAACTGGTTGGTGGCTTCCTTGCAGCTTCGGAAAATGGTGTGCCGGTTATTGTTGATGGCTTTATTGTTACCGCCGCTGCTTATATTGCGATGCGGATTGACCCAGCATGTCGCGACTATATGATCTTTGCTCATCAGTCTGAGGAACAAGGTCATCAGATTGTATTAGATGAGATGAACGCGAAACCCTTGTTGCAGCTTGGGTTGCGTCTTGGTGAAGGAACCGGTGCCGTATTAGCAGTGCCATTATTACGTTGTGCTGCTGAATTCTACAATACTATGGCAAGCTTTGCTGAAGCGGGAGTTGAAGTTTAAATGCCCCAATTAAAATACCAATGGGAACTATTTTTATTGGCGCTGAGTTTTTTTACTCGAATACCTGTTGCAATGAACTTACCTTATTCTCCTGAACGAATGAATCAAAGTGGCCGCTATTTTCCGCTCGTTGGCGCTGTGATTGCGTTGGTTTGTTATGTTTTCTTCTTAGGCCTAATAACCATCCTTCCGGTGAATATTTCACTGTTTTACATGATGGTGGTGAGCGTATTAGTAACAGGGGCATTCCATGAGGATGGTCTTGCCGATATGGCCGATGGTATTGGTGGAGGCATGACTGCTGATAAGCGTCTTACGATTATGAAAGATAGTCGAATTGGGACCTATGGTGCGGTAAGTTTAGTCCTTGTCTTGCTGGGTAAGTTCTTGCTTTTATCTTCCATTTTAGAGTCCAACACGATTTCATTTTTTATCGTGTTGGGATGTGGGTACATTTCAAGCCGAGCCATAGCTGCAACGCTTATTTATAATACCCCCTATGTAAGTGAATTAGATTTGAGCAAAAGCAAGCCCTTAGCTCAAAGCCAGTCTTTAGGGGAGTTAATAGTAATAGTGTTAACAGGGGTTATCCCACTTGCGTTTCTTCCGTTTAAAGTCATGTTACTTATTGCGCTTTTACTTTTAGTCAGCCGCTTTTTGCTTAAACGTTGGTTAATATTACGGTTAGGGGGCTTCACCGGGGATTGCTTAGGGGCATTTCAACAAATTAGTGAATTATTAATCTACACATGTTTGATCGCTTGTTATCAAGTCCAGTGGTTATAAGGAAGTTGTATGCCAATCACGCTTATATTGGGAGGAGCAAGAAGTGGTAAATCGAGCTTCGCAGAAACCAAAGCAAAACTTGATGACAGTAAAAAAGGCAGCTCTTCATTACATTACGTCGCTACTGCGGTTGCATTTGACGACGAAATGAAAGCGCGTATTGCTCATCACCAACAGCGTAGAGGGAGTGAGTGGCAAGAGCATCTTGCTCCTGTGAACCTGTCACAACAACTAGAACAGTTTTCAACAAAAGACACGATTTTAGTCGATTGTTTAACCGTTTGGCTAAATAACGTTATTTACAATGACGGGCGGGATATCGAGGAATTGGAATTATTAGAGAAAGTTGAGCAACTAGTTGGTAAGTTGGAAAACAGTGATGCGAATGTCATTTTAGTATCAAATGAAGTTGGTTTTGGTGTCGTACCAATGGGGAAGGCAACGCGTCTGTTCGTTGATCATGCTGGATGGATGAATCAAAAAGTGGCGAGTGTGGCTGATAATGTCGTTTTGGTTGTTGCTGGCATTCCTATGGCATTAAAAGGCTCTTTATGAAGCAAATTAACGTGTATTTGCTAAGGCATGGTAAAACGTTAGGAGAGCCAGCTCTCAATGGACAAACAGATGTCTTAGTTGAAGAGTCGCTTCAACTTGAAATTTCGAAACGTATTGAAAGCAGCGATATTTCATTTTCCCAGGTTTACAGTTCACCCTTGCGTCGTTGTTATGACCTGGCGAAATTGGTTACTAAATACAATAAAGAAAGGGTTCTAAACGTTAATCCTAACTTAAGCGAGATGGATTTCGGTATCTATGATGGTGTCGAGTTTAATTCGCTGGAAAAGCATCAATGGCAGCCATTAGAAGAGTTTTGGAAAAGCCCTGCGTCTGTCCATCTTCCAAATGGGGAAAAACTGGAGCAGTTTAATCAGCGCTGTATTGAAGCTTGGCACTCAATTATCAATGATCTTTCCGAAGAGACTTTGATTATTGCTCATGGTGGAACGATAAGAATGATTCTTGCTCATGTTCTTAATGTCGATTGGGCTAACCCACAATGGGTTACTAGTTTGGGTATTGATAATCAATCTATTAGCCATATTCAAGTGACGTTTGATGGGAGTAATCATCACTTTTTGGTTAAGAGTATTGGTGTCACATTGTGAAAATTTAGCCACAATTAAAACCAACTTAATGTTACGATTACAGAAACTATATTGTTAATTGCATCGATTACTTTAGCTCGGTAATTTTCAGGTGCGATTCGGGGAGCGCTAAATGGATCACTTTCTATTTAAACAATCATTTTTAACCGATAGTCTAGAAAGTCACTCTGAACCATCTGATGTTAATTTTGTTAGTCCCAATGGCACCGTATTCAAATTACTTCGAAATGGTGTTCTTGAAGTTATTCCGGCTGATTTTCATCCCGGTACGTCAAAGAGCATTGTGATCTCCTGTGGTATTCATGGTAATGAAACAGCGCCTATTGAACTCGTAAACAAGTTGGTCTCTGACATTGAGAGTGAACATATCACTCTCTCACATCGTTGCCTGTTTATCATTGCCAATATTGAAGCGATTAAACAAAACAAAAGATATATTGATGAGAACCTTAATCGTCTGTTTGATGAAACTCCCCGAGAAGATACGAAAGAACACCTGCTAGCTGAAAGTCTTAAATACCTTGTTCAAGAATATTGGAATGACACTCCAATAGAGTCGCGTTGGCATTTCGATCTTCATTGTGCGATACGAGATTCAAAACATACTACGTTTGCAATAAGTCCTAAGTCGCGATATGCGGTACGAGATAAAGCGCTGTTTGATGTACTAGAGCTTGGCAATATTGAAGCCGTTGTGCTTTCGAACGCGCCTTCCAGTACATTTAGTTGGTATACAGCTTCAACACTTGCAGTGAAGTCAGTGACTGTGGAACTAGGGCGAATAGGACGTTTTGGTGAAAACGATTTGGCGAAGCTGGCTGCGTTTTCGTCAGCGCTTACTATGCTGTTAGCCAATGAAAAGATTAATGTCGAGCACACCAACACTCCGATTTATCGTGTCAGTCGAAGTATCATACGAATGCATGAAGATTTTAAATTCTTATTTGATCAAGATGTCGCGAATTTTACGTCGTTTATCCATGGTGAAGTCTTTGGTCATGATGGTGATAAGCCGCTGATGGCAAAGAATGATGGAGAGGCCGTTATTTTTCCGAATACCCATGTCGCCATAGGAGAAAGAGCTGCGTTAATGGTATGTCTTGTTAACGGACGCTTTGAACAAGGCCAGTTAGTTTACGATTAATTCACCACCAGTTGAAAATTTTTAATTTATAAGTTAGGGACTAGCCGTTAAGGTGAGTCCCTTATTAATACTCTCTAAGAATATCTTTCTAATTATGAATCTCTCTCAAATAGCGGAACAAGAGCAGAAGTCATGGGCGTCAACGATCAAGCGAATGACTATAGCGATGTTGTTACTCAGCGTCGGCTATACACTTGTCGGTGATCTTGTTATTAATCCATTTGATGGACTCGACCAGCTTGAACAACAACTTCTATTTCAATTGCGTATTCCTCGGCTCGTTGCGGCGCTTGTTATTGGTGCATCGTTGGCAATTAGTGGCGCCACATTACAAATTTTATTGAGAAATGTCTTGGCTGAGCCGGGAGTGATTGGTGTATCCGGTGGCGCCAGCGTCGCGATGGTTGTATTAATTACTTTCTTTCCATTTGCAGCAAATACTTTTGGCTACACGGCTGGAGCGATTGCAGGTGCGATGAGTTTTACAGTTGTTTTAGTGGCAATGGCAAGAGTTCATCGATTGTCGACAACCCGACTACTTCTTGTGGGTGTGGTTTTAGGTATTATTTCAAGTTCCATTGTCACTCTAGCATTTTACTTTTCCGACGAACTTAGCTTAAGACAGTTAATGTACTGGTTGATGGGCAGCTTAAGCGGGGTGAGCTTTACGCAATTTTATGTCTTACTAATTCCATTTCCCGTAATCTATTGGCTAATCAAACAGGCTAATCGATTGGACAAGATTATGCTTGGAGAAATTCATGCTCAGCAACTCGGTATTGATGTGTATAAATTGCGCTGGAAACTGATCGTGGCTGTATCACTATTGGTTGGTTGCTCGGTGGCAATAGCAGGGGTTATTGGATTTCTCGGTTTAGTCATCCCACACATAGTTCGCCTTGCTATTGGCACAGAGAATCGTTATTTGCTACCCACTTCAGCCGTCGCTGGTGCAATGTTTCTCGTGTTTTCAGATTTAATTGCACGAACTGTATTAACAAACGCGGAATTGCCGTTAGGTGTTGTCACTACGTTATTTGGGGCACCTGTATTTATTTGGATGTTAGTAAAAAGCCATGATTATCGTTAACAACTTGTCTGTTGATACTCGTTTAAATTCATCTTCGTTTTCGATTGAGAAAGGGGAGAAAATACATCTGATCGGCCCAAATGGAAGTGGTAAAAGCTCGTTATTGGCGGCGCTTTCTGGGGTTTTACCCGCGCGTGGCATAGTAGACATGGCTGGTGCTGATCTTCTTCAAATGTCGATATCACGTCAAGCAACATTGAGAGCATACTTAAGTCAAAACGACCAACCTAGCTTTCATGTAAAAGTGCATCAGTATTTAATGTTATCTCACCCGGAAGATATCAACTTTAAGCCAGAAGAGTTTGAGCAGGTAGTGAGGTTTTTAGTTGAGCGTTTATCATTAAGTGAAAAGCTAAATGACTCAATCTTAAATTTATCCGGTGGTGAATGGCAAAGAGTCAGACTTGCGGGGATTTTTCTTCAAGTTTGGCCTTCGCTTAACCCTTCATCTCAGTTATTAATTTTAGATGAACCAGCGGCTGCACTTGATATTGGGCAGGAAAAGCTACTGTATCAATTAATCGATGAGGTAGCGAAATTAGGTATTGCGGTTGTGGTTGCGAATCATGACTTAAACCGAGCGATTCAATATGCGGATAAGGCGTTAGTTCTCCATAACGGGGAACAAATAGCTTTTGGTGAGGTAAATTCAGTGATCGAGCCCGATCTGATTGGAAAAATCTTTGATACATCAGTTAAGGCGGTAAAGGTAAATAACCGAACTCATTTGGTCTTTGACTAGTTTGGTGCAATTTGCACGATCGTCGATCGTTACTGATGTGTAAATTAGTCTTCATTTGTCATGAAATTCAATTATTTCTTTATATGTCAGTCGGTTAGAGGTGTTTTGTATTTTTGGCACGTAAATAGCATTAGTTAAAGAGATACATTCTCGTTCTTGTTAGGCTTTAATAAAGTCTCCTTAGCCACCCTGATGAAAGTCAAGGTGGTTTTTTTTATCGCAATTTTAATATTTTAACCTTGGAATGATGATTATGTTAGACAAGGCTTGCCAGATCCGCTGGACGATAATATACAGATTTTAGTACTTTTCCTTTGCGTATCGTTTTTCCATTTCCATGGAAGTCTTGTGCACATTTTGCAATGATATACGGCGATTTTTCAATGGGCATGAGTTCCACGCCTTGTTTAGCATAAAACTGCTCAGTTTCTTTATATTCATCAAAATTACGACAAACTTTACTCATATTCGAGCTATGTACTTCATCCCAACACGGAACAAAGTCAATATCTCGATTAGCAGCAACATGCAGCAGTAACTCAATCAGATAGCTAATGGCCATATTATCATTGATAGAAACGTCACCGAGGTGAACTAAACGGCCCATTAGTACATAAACAGTGTCTACAATCGCATCGGCTTGCTCAACTTTATCTGGGGCTTCAGCCAGTTCAGTGAGCTCTTCAATCGCTAATGATGAGTGTAAGGTATCCGCTGCTTGGTCAAGCGATAAACGATTGTTTACAGGTAGATCAAATGTTGAACGAAATTCAACAATATCTTGATACAGGTGGTCAAAAAGGGGTTGAGTAAGTTTGGTAAATTGCATATTCAATCCATTATATTTCTATATTTGAGTAACAAGGTTTTCTATTTGTATAACTGCGTAACTGTGGTTGCTTCAAGTTCTGCACCAACGAGGTTTTCATCCCAATCTATACCAATCAGCACATCATCTTCATCTAAGGTGATCAGCCAATCTTCTACAAAAATATCTAAGGGAATTTCGATGACTTCGAATTCACTCCACTCGTCGATGGTATGTTGACTTGCTTTTTCTTTAGTTGACCAAAATGGCATAACCTCTTTGGTGAGATCTTGTGATTCACAGGAGAGCCAACCATCGTCGGCTCTTAATCCCCAAATTAGCTTATTTGATTGAGATGAAGAGATGAATTGAGAGATCTCTGCTGCATATTGTTCAGATTGACTAGCCATTTTGTTTACCCTTAAAAGTTTAAATTGGAGGTTAACATTGCGAAGCGAAAATTGATATGAATAGAATGAAGACACAAATAAAAATGGCTAACATATGTTAGCCATTTAATTACTTTAAATTAACGTCACATTAGTTGTCTGTTTGACGTGGTAATGTGGTGAAAATTGTCCATCGTTTGGATATGTCGCCTTTATGGCCAATTACCGATGCAATAACACGACGGTTTTTAGCGTGGCTAATCGGATCATCACCTTCAGCTTCGAGACGTGTATCTCCGTATGCGACAATTGAAATTCGACTCGCATCGATTCCTTCATCAATCAGCTTCTGTTGTACCGATAATGCACGATTTTTAGAGAGCGCTAGGTTTGCATCAGGGTTACCCACTTTACTTGCAAAACCACTTAACTCGATAGTTACGGCTGGGAATTCCTTTAAAAAACTCGCCATTTCAGTGACTTGAGCAATAAAAATTGGATTGATTTCACTGGATGCATTCGAGAATAAGATATGAAGAGCTTTCTCGTCAGAACTATCTGAATAGGCACCACATCCATCATTGTCGATACTAGCTTGAATCGATGTCTCAGGACACAAATCACGAGCATTGATCACACCATCATCATCATCGTCATTTAAATCAAATTGTTGATTAGCGACCGGAACATCGAGATATTCATATTCATCACTAGATGAATCAGCAATGTCCGAAGCAAATGCTAATGATGAAGAGAGTAATAGTAGAGCCGAAGCATACTTAAAATAAGTCATTTTAATATTTCACCTCTTCAGACCATTCTTCAGGGATATCAACACGTAGAGCATCAAGTATAGAACCTGAGGCATTTAATACACGATATTTTGCATATTGCTCAGTATATTTTGTCTCTAAATAATCTTGACGAGCTTCGAATAGCTCATTTTGACTATTTAAAAGATCGAGTAACGTACGCTGCCCAATTCGGTATTGTTTCTGATAAGCGATAACCGTTTTTGACACTGCATCCACATGATCAGAAAGATAGGATTTTTGTTGCATAGAAAGCTCTAACGCACTCCAAGACAAAGCCATACCTTCTTCTACTTGACGATAGGTATTCTCTCTAAGATCCTTTGCTTGATTCAATTTGTATGCTGCACTTTCTGAATCCGCTTTATCACTACCACCATTGAAAAGGTTGTAATTTAGGCGAAGCATAGCAAGGGTTTCTGTACTCTGACCTTCAAACCCATCAGCGTCATCGTACCAACTATGGCTCGCTTCAACCGAAAGCGTTGGTAAGCTGCTTGCTTTAGATTGCTCATATTGGAATCGAGCTGCATCGACATCAACTTGGGCAACTTTCAATGTCGGGTGTTTCTCTAAAGCTTGAGACAATGCGAGTTCTGGTGTTTCCGGAATATAATTTTGGTCCGCATTTGGGAATATCAAATCTTGAGGAACATCACCAACTAAACGCTTAAACTGAGTTTGAGCGTCAAACAATTGATTCTGTGCAGCAAGAAAGTTGGCCTGAGCTTTTGCTACACGAGCTTCCGCCTGGTTCACATCAGCAGTAGAACCAACCCCAGACTCGGCGCGACGTTGAATATCACGATAAATCGACTTGTGTATTGAAAGGTTATCTTCCGCTAATTGAACTAACTCAAATGCTTGAACCGTGTCCAAATAAATGTTTGCTACCTCGAGAGCTTTATCAGAGGCATCCGCAAGCACTTGGTAGCGTTGAGCTTCAGCTTCGGCAGCAGTACGGTCCATATCATTTAATGTATTTGAACCATCCCAAATTAATTGAGTAAGCGATATTGTGGCTTCTTTTCGCAGCATTTCCGTATCGTCGGTACCGCGTGAGTCAGCAGGGTTTATGGCTTCATATCCAATGCCTGCATCAAGATCGATAGATGGTAAATAACGACCAGCAGAAGAGTTGGAGTCAGAAACCTTACTCTTAAATTCATTGAAAACTTGTTTTAACTCTGGATTTGACTCGAGAGTTGCTGAGACCGCTTGCTCCAATGTTTGCGAGTAAGCAGAACTACCAACAAGCAACAATGAAAAAGCGACTATTTTGAGTGGAAATGCTTTCAAGACATTTCTCCTATTAAACAGGCTAGGCAAATAAAACCAATTTTATAAAAATGATGGTCTCAAGTGTAAGAAATAAATGTGAACTACAATTATTAATAATCAACGATAAAGGATATACCAACCGTATTCAGAACTCTAGGTTTGGAAATAAAAATAATCCACGCATGTGAAATACAATTACTTCAGCCTAGTGATTTAAATATATCTAATATAGATGAATCTATATTTCTGATTTATAACAAGTAAATATTCATCGAGCTTTCCTCGTTACTCTATTATTTTGTCAGAGTTTGTTAATCCATTCGAAATATAGATTAGAAAAACTGCGATATGTGTGATTACTGCTATAATGTCAGGTAAATGTCAAAATAAACAATTATTATAGATAGTTAAGTGCTAATGAACCTGGTTCATTACGTAGTCACTTTAACAGCTTCGAGGCAAATTCTATGGGTATCGGAACTTTATTTACACTAGCAAATGTAGCTGCTGATCAAATTGTCGTTATCGACAAGCTAGGTAATGTGTCTATCGTCGATTCAAGCTCAGATATGGCTGAAGGTGTCGTTGTTCTCGAACATGACCAAATCACCACTATTAATGATGAAAGTGAATTTTCAGCAAAGCAGATCATCGATGGACAACCTGTTGATGTAACGGCGGATGTAAATAACATTATTTCTCAAATCGAGGCTGGACTGGATCCCACGGCATTGGGAGATGAGTTCGCTACAGCTGCTGGTGGTACCTCAGGTTCAAGTATCACATCAGCGTATACCGTCGAGTTCTCAGGTAGTGAAACCATAGCACAAACTCAATTCGATACGGTTTCGTCGTTTGCAACACAATTATCGGAGGAGCAAGTTTCTTCTCTCGGTAATTTTGCTACAGAAGTTATAGCTGAATCGGTGAAAGACGCAGTTTTGCCAGTCGTGAATATCACTATCGATCCGATTACCGACGATGACATCATTAACGGCACCGAAGCGGATGGCACCGTCACCATCACAGGTAGCGTCGGTGGCGATGCATCACTGGGCGATATTGTCACGTTAGAAGTGAACGGCACAGAATACACCGGTGATGTGATTGATGATGGCGCGGGTAACTTAGTTTACTCAATTCCTGTGGCAGGCAGCGATTTAGCGTTAGACAACAGTGTGACGGCAAGTGTGAGTGGCACTGATGATGCCGGGAACGCTTATGAGGCGACTAATACCGCTGGGTACAGTGTTGATACTGATGTGGCAGCAACGATTAGCGTCGATCCGATTACCGGCGATGACATCATTAACGGCACCGAAGCGGATGGCACAGTCACCATCACAGGTAGCGTCGGTGGCGATGCATCACTGGGCGATATTGTCACGTTAGAAGTGAACGGCACAGAATACACCGGTGATGTGATTGATGATGGCGCGGGTAACTTAGTTTACTCAATTCCTGTGGCAGGCAGCGATTTAGCGTTAGACAACAGTGTGACGGCAAGTGTGAGTGGCACTGATGATGCCGGGAACGCTTATGAGGCGACTAATACCGCTGGGTACAGTGTTGATACTGATGTGGCAGCAACGATTAGCGTCGATCCGATTACCGACGATGACATCATTAACGGCACCGAAGCGGATGGCACAGTCACCATCACAGGTAGTGTCGGTGGCGATGCATCACTGGGCGATATTGTCACGTTAGAAGTGAACGGCACAGAATACACCGGCGATGTGATTGATGATGGCGCGGGTAACTTAGTTTACTCAATTCCTGTGGCAGGCAGCGATTTAGCGTTAGACAACAGTGTGACGGCAAGTGTGAGTGGCACTGATGATGCCGGGAACACTTATGAAGCTGGCGAGACTGCTGGATACAGTGTTGATACTGATGCGACAGCAACGATTAGCATCGATCCGATTACCGAAGATGACATCATTAACGGCACCGAAGCAGATGGCACCGTCACCATAACAGGTAGTGTCGGTGGCGATGCATCACTGGGCGATATTGTCACGTTAGAAGTGAACGGCACAGAATACACCGGCGATGTGATTGATGACGGCGCGGGTAACTTAGTTTACTCAATTCCTGTGGCAGGCAGCGATTTAGCGTTAGACAACAGTGTGACGGCAAGTGTGAGTGGCACTGATGATGCCGGGAACACTTATGACGCTGGTGAGACTGCAGGGTACAGTGTTGATACTGATGCGACAGCAACGATTAGCGTCGATCCGATTACCGACGATGACATCATTAACGGCACTGAAGCGGATGGCACAGTCACCATCACAGGTAGTGTCGGTGGCGATGCATCACTGGGCGATATTGTCACGTTAGAAGTGAACGGCACAGAATACACCGGTGATGTGATTGA